>JAJRWF010000180.1 GCA_024276905.1 Deltaproteobacteria bacterium | reverse complement strand
GGATAGATGGTGCTTACGCACCACGCGCCCTGCCGGGCGCACAACTAAAAGCCCGACCACTTACGTGATCGGGCTTTGATTTTTTTGGTGCCGAAGGGGAGACTCGAACTCCCACGTCCCTACGGACACTAGACCCTGAACCTAGCGTGTCTACCAATTCCACCACTTCGGCGTGAAGCGAGGGTGTTTATACCAAATGGGTTTTGCGATTGCAACTAAAATTTCTATTTCTGTGCATCTAAAATCCGTAAAGGTTCGACAAGCAGAGTTCGATACTCACCCAGGGTGACCAGCCCCGGCCGGGAACCTTTGGGGCGGCTGATGTTGCGCCCTTCACTGACAATAACCTCGACCCGCGCGTCGTCTTTACCGCGACTATAACCCGCAGCAATTCTCGCCGCATATTCAATATCCTCCGGGGCAAAATCTCTCCCGCGTCCATCACGTTTCAAGACCAGGTGACAACCGGGTATATTGTGAGCGTGAAACCAGAGGTCGTCGCGGTCCGTCATGCGGGCCGACAAATAGTCATTACTGCGATTATTGCGGCCCCAGAAAATCCGCAACCCACCTGGCGAAAGCCCCTCGTTGAGTTGTGGTGTCCCGCTGACCTTATGACGGCCGGCGGGCTCTCCCTTAACGGGTGGAATCAACCCGGCCGCCAGCAGTTCCTGGCCGATGTCAGTGATCTCGGCGGACTCTAATGCCTCATCGAGCGACAACAGCAAAGCCTCAAGCCATTGAATTTCCTCAGCGGTTTCCTGCAGTCGACGGTCCACATGCGCCACGCCGCGCTTTTCCTTTTTGTAACGCTTGAAAAGACGTGCGGCATTTTCCTGCGGGCTGAGGTCTTTCTGCAGTGTGATCACTGTCTTCGCTGGCGGATCGCAGGTCCAGTCGGTCACCTCGACCTCGCTCATACCTTTTTTGATCAGATGCAGATTGGCGAGCAACAGCTCTCCCCGCTGCCGGCGTTCATCATGATTCTCTGTCTTGACCTGCTGCGCAGAGATATTTTTCTGTCTTTTGTACAAACGGGAAAGTTGCCGTTTGATGATCTGTCGCAACCGCGCCCGCTCTCCGACCTCGGCTGAGGCGTCTTCCTGCGGGGAAAAACACTGATCGATAAATTGCGACAGGTCATCAGTCGCCGTAGCCAATGTCGCCAATCCATTCGGCAGATAGGCAATCAACTGCTTCTTTCCAGAATTGTCAACCAGGGATACTCGGCTTTTTCTGGTCAGCCAGTCACGTTGAAAGTTATTGAAAATCAATGAGATATCACCTTCAAGTTCAACGGCTTTCTTCAGTTGTGCCGCCTGCCCTTTTGACATCGGAGAGAGCCGCCGCAACAACCATTTTTCAAACTGCTCACCAGTGGTTATCTCGGCAGGAGGCATCAATTCAGGCGTTGCCAGATCCAGAAGCGGTTGACGGGACAGAGGCTGATAGGGTTTGCCGCGCTGCAGATGACGTTCACCGCGATTTTGTGGTTTCAGTAAGGCATCAACCAACAGGTCCGCCTCGTCAAACAGGTAGAGATTACTGCGGGTACCAATCAATTCGCAGATTAGTCGATAACGCTGATCGGCACCGGAAAACGTCAGCTCAACAATCCGTTCATGGCTGTGCATTTTGATCGATTCAAGAGTCCTGAGCCGCGCCCGTAATAATTGGCAGAAACGTGGCGGACGAAAGGGATTGGGGAATTCCTGCGTGGTCAGATGAAGGCGTGCTCCCTGCCCGACCTGAAGCAACAGTTTGAGGTTCCGGCGACCGTTCCATAATTTAAAAATCAGACAATCATCCGCCGGTTGATGCACCTTGGCAATCCGCGTTCCAAAAACTTGCGGCCCCAGTTCTGCGACCAGCAGTTCCAATATAAAAAAATCGACATTCAACATAGGACGGTATTCTCGTATGGAATTGATCTCACTGCAATAATTATCGGCAAGCCCGGTGGATCAGCGGCTGTAACTGTCCAGGTCGCCAGCGGCCGCGGCGAGCCCTCTTCCAGATCCCCGCGGCCCGGTGAATCTTCTTGATTATTCATCAACTGGCTGATATAGATAGAGAATTCTCATTCTTGACACTTTTACTTGTTTTAAACAAGCAACATTCAAGCAGATCGAAGGAGACATCCGATGGCGGAAGAAACGGAATATCAGGACGGAACTCTTACCCTGCATGCCGGTCAAGTCCCTGATCCGACGACCAATTCGCGGGCGGTACCGATCTACCAGACCAGCTCCTACACCTTTAACTCGGCGGAACATGCGGCGAATCTTTTTGCCTTGAAAGAGATGGGCAATATCTACACCCGCCTGATGAATCCGACCACCGATGTGCTGGAGAAACGTCTGGCCGAGCTGGATGGCGGTGTCGGGGCGCTGGCGCTGGCGTCCGGTTCTGCGGCGATCACCCTGGCAATCCTCAATATATCCAAGTGTGGCGATAACATCATCGCCAGCAACTATCTCTACGGCGGGACCTACAACCTGTTCCACCATACCTTCAAGCGGATGGGGATCAGGGTCAAATTTGTCGATACCTCTGATCTGGCCAATGTCGCAGCAGCAATCGACGATAAAACCAGAGCGGTCTTTAGCGAATCGATCGGCAATCCCAAGAATAATGTCGACGATTTCGAGGCCCTGGCCAAGGTAGCCCATGACAACGGCCTGCCCTTTATCGTTGACAACACCGTGACAACCCCCCTGCTCTTCAAACCGATCGAGCACGGTGCCGATATCGTCTGCTACTCCCTGACCAAGTTTATCGGCGGTCATGGAACCAGCATCGGCGGCGCAGTGGTTGACAGCGGTAACTTCGACTGGTCGAGCGGTCGTTTCGAAGAATACACCACGCCTGATCCGAGTTATCACGGCCTGGTCTATCATGAAGCGCTGGGCAACCTGGCCTATATTCTCAAGATGCGCGTGACCCTGTTGCGCGATATGGGACCCTGCCTCTCGCCGACCAATGCCTTCTACTTTCTGCAGGGACTCGAAACCCTGCATGTGCGGATGCCGCGTCACTGCGAAAACGCCTTAAAGGTGGCCCGCTTCCTCGAAAACCATCCCCAGGTCTCCTGGGTTAACTATCCGGGGCTGGAGAGTCACAAGGATTATCAGAACGCCCAGCGCTACCTGCCGAAGGGCCAGGGAGCCATCCTCGGTTTCGGTATCAAGGGCGGCCTTGAGGCCGGCACCAGATTCATCGACAGCGTCAAGCTGGCCAGCCACCTGGCAAATATCGGTGACGCCAAAACCCTGGTCATCCACCCGGCATCGACCACGCACCAGCAACTGACCGACGAAGAACAACAGGCAGCAGGCGTCACTGCCGACTATATCCGCGTTTCGGTCGGAATCGAGGATATCGAAGACATTATTGCCGATCTGGATCAGGCGTTGAACGCTGGCTGAACCTGAAAAAAAATCAGGCGACGGAATTCTTTCCGTCGCCTGATTTTTTGTGTATAGTCCCTGCCCATGAAAAACACAACTTTTCACATTGTGCTGATTGAACCCGAGATCCCGCCCAACACCGGCAATATCGGACGCCTGTGCGCGGCCACCGGCACGGTTCTGCACCTGGTCGGCAAGCTCGGCTTTTCCCTGGATGACAAACATCTCAAGCGGGCCGGGCTCGACTACTGGCCGGAAGTCAATCTGCAGCGCTGGGATTCCCTGGAGGCATTACAGGCCGCGTTTCCCGACGGACGTTTCTGGTATCTGTCGAAAAAAGCCGCGAAGAACTACACGCAAGTTAATTTTCAAAAAGGGGATTTCCTGGTTTTCGGCAAGGAGACCAAAGGGCTTCCGGAAGAACTGCTGAATTCCGCCGGAGACATGGCCCTGCGAATTCCGATTTTCTCTCCCGCAGTCCGCAGCCTGAACCTGGCCAACTCGGCGGCGATTATTTTGTACGAAGGATTGCGCCAGACAGGACAACTTGCAGACCAGTAAGGCGTGAAGTGTGAGGAGTGAGGCGTAAAAACCATCACCCCTCACGACATTCAAACCAATCCCATCAGTTTACTGCTGCGCTCCAGAAAGGCCGCCATCCGTTCCTTGGTCAGGGCCATATGCGAGAGCATCGCCAGGTCATAAACCTGTTCGATCAGCAGGCCGGCTTTCTCCTCATCACCAGTTTCCCTCAGGTCCAGCAGCTTGCCGATCACCGGGCTGGCGCTGTTGACCATCAGGGTATGCTCGGCGAACATGTCCAGTTCCGGGGCATCGCCACCCTGCCCCATATTGCGCATCATTTCCTTGAAACGTCGCGACTGCTCGTTGAGCAGAATCATCCCCGGCACTGAATCGTCCTTAAGGCTTTCAATCCGGATCGTCAGCCCTTTGATGTCGAGCCCTTCCTTAAAGACCTCTTCGATCTTTTCGGTTCGAGTCTTGTTGTCGCCATCGACAATCTTCTGGCTCTCATCCTGCGCGATCAGGTTTTCGGTAATATCCGAATCGACCCGCTCAAAGCTGTTGTTCTCTTCTTTCGATTCGAGAAACTGGATAAAATGGTTGTCGATCATCGCGTCCAGAATCAGCACTTCGATCCCCTGGGACTCGAACAGTTTCAGGTAGGTCGACTGGGTCCCCTCATCGTTGGCGTAATAGATTTTGCCTTCGTGCTTGTCTTTCGCCCGTTCCAGATATTCGGGCAGTGTGGTGTACTTTTGCTCGCCAGTACTGCGGTAGATGACGTGATCCTTGACCTTGGTGTAGAACTTGTCCTCGCGCATCATGCCGTACTTGACGAAGGTATGAATATCATCCCAGATCGGCGCGAATTCCTCAGCGCCTTTCTTGGCCAGCTCAACCACCTTGGCAGCAATCCGCGAACTGATCACCTCGCGGATCTTGCGCACTTGAGGTTCATTCTGCAGGTAACTGCGCGAGACGTTGAGCGGCAGGTCGGGAGCGTCCAGGCACCCCTGGAGCGGGGTCAGGAATTCGGGGATCAGTTCCGGGCAGTTGTCTGAAACGAAAACCTGATTACAGAAGAGCTTGATATGACTTTTGGTCACATCGAATTCGTTATTCAGCCGCGGGAAATAGAGCACCCCTTTGAGATTGAAAGGATAATCGATATTCAGATGGATCCAGAACAACGGCTCACCCGACATCGGATAGAGTTTGCGATAGAATTCGCGGTAATCCTCTTCCTTCAGTTCGTTTGCAGCCTGGGTCCAGAGCGGTTTGCTGTCGTTGATCTGATCCCCTTCAAGGCGAATGGTCACCGGCAGAAAGTTGCAGAATTTGACCAGAGTTTCACGCACCCGGTCCTGATTCAGAAATTCTTTTTCGTCATCTGCCAGATGCAGAACAACTTCGGTTCCACGCTCCTTGCGCTGACCGGCCGACAGGCTGTATTCAGTCGTCCCGTCACAGATCCAGTCTGCCGCCTCGGCATCTTTCTGCCAGGACAGAGTCTTGATTTCTACCTGGTCGGCAACCATGAACGAGGAGTAGAAACCCAGGCCGAAGTGGCCGATAATTTCATTTTTATCTTCCAGTCCCTTGAATTTTTCGATGAAATCCTCGGCGGAACTGAAAGCGATCTGATTGATATATTTGCGCAGCTCGTCGGCGGTCATGCCCAGGCCGTTATCACTGATACTGAGAGTTCCCTGATCGGCATCGATTTTGATATCGACCGCATACTCGTCGCTCAGTTTCAAGCCCTCAACCAGATTGATGTTCTTCAGTTTACTGATCGCATCAACGGCATTGGAAACCAGCTCGCGCAGGAATATCTCTTTCTCGCTGTAGAGCCATTTCTTGATAATCGGAAAGATGTTCTCGGTGTGAATTGAAATTTCACCGGTTTCGGTTTTGACCTTCGCAGACATGATACTTTCTCCCTCTACTCATTTTGCCGGAACCTTCTCAACCCATGAATTCGTCGCAGAATACGAGAATTCACACAGCCGCTTCGATTGAACACGGTCAAATAAAATAAGGATGTCGCTCAGTTTTGTCAACCGGAGACTGTGCGGAGAGCTTATCCCGGACGGGATTTCAGCAGAGGGTGTCGATCATTGTGTGCGCTCAGAAGGTCAGCGGCGCGGCAATACTGCGATAGAGAAAATAAATCGCCAGCAAAAACGGCAAGACAACATTGGTGACAAAATGAATGAGCAGACCCCTGGTCCGTCCCCAGACCTCCTTCATGGCGGTCAGTCGAAAAAACTCACGGGCGGACATCAGGCGCAGCAGGGACACTGAGACCACGTAGACCGCGAAAAGAGATTTGACCAGATCAGCGTCCATGTCTACAGCCTTCCCGACCATCTCATGCCTCTTCAGTGAATCACGCACCCCGGAGGGGTAATGTCGGGGTGCTGAGCGGCTTCACCATCAATTTTCAGGCATGAAATGCTCTTCATACATATCTTCGAGCTGCCGCAAATGGCGGCTTTCATCATTGAGCAACTGTTGAAAGACCGGCACCATCGGCGCACCGGCACAACCATCGATCATCTGCTGATAAAAATCGATTGCGTCTTTCTCCAGATGGATTGAATAGGCCAGAGCCTGCCGAACGTCGGCATCGGGGTCCAGATGCTGCTGCCCCAGAGTGTAGTCGAGATTCATGGTCGGGACACTGGTCCGGGTCCGGATGTTGCCCTCCATGGTTCCATCCAGCAGGGCCTTTTCAAGCTCCTGCTTGTGGCGCATCTCATCCAGGGCGGCGTCGCGCAACAGTTCACGCGCATGCCGGTCTTTGACAATCGAAATCGCCCGGAGGTAACTGTGAAATCCATTGTTTTCCATTTCGATCGCTTTTTCGATTGCGGCTTCAAAGGTATAGCAAACGCCTTCAGACATAAAGCACCCCCTGTCCCGGTCAGTAAATGACGATGTAACCCTTTTTACTGGCAATTGTTGATATTTCCAGCACATCTTCGATCTGATAGCTGTCTCCGTCGAGAACAAAGGTATACCCACCTTCCGGGTTTTCCTTGGCGAGACTGATCAGATACTCGAAGCTTGCGGTTTTAACTGTTTCGCTCATAACAACATCCTTTGCTCCATTTTACATCATAGACAGTTTTTTTTCCTGTGGAGGCAACCAGGTAAATGCCAACAGTTTATTCTCCGATAATTTTCACCAACACCCGCTTGCGCCGTCGACCATCGAATTCACCGTAAAAAATCTGTTCCCAGGGGCCGAAATCGAGTGCGCCGTCAGTCACCGCGACCACCACTTCACGCCCCATCAGGGTGCGCTTGATATGGGCATCACCATTATCCTCACCAGTGCGATTATGCTGATAGCGTGACAAGGGTTCATGCGGGGCCAGGCTTTCGAGCCAGCGTTCAAAATCGTTGTGCAGACCGCTCTCATCATCATTAATAAACACCGAGGCGGTAATGTGCATGGCATTGACCAGCAGCATTCCTTCCTGAATGCCGCTTTCACGCAGGCAGGACTCAACCTGCGGGGTGATATTCCGGAATTCGCGTCGGGTCGGAATATCGAACCAGAGTTCCTTGCGATAAGATTTCATCGTACCTCCTCTTTTCCAGAGACATCCGGATATCAGGCACTTATAGAGAAGCGCCGATAAATATCTGTTTTTTCGTCGTTTAAGGAGTTGACAGCGGCGGCTAAGGGGATATATATAGTTCGGTCGACTGTACAGTATATAAGCTTTTATTAATCGTCAATGTGAGACCGATGGCAAACCTATCACGAAAAACCGGCAAGCTGTTCCTTTTTATCAGTGCGACAGCTCTGCTGCTGGCCAGTTGCTCCGAGAGTGTGGCACCGACCTACAAAGGGTCCCCGGTGCGCATCGTTGCAACCGGAAGTGTCAACGAACTTGAAGAGGCATTCTATCGTCACCGTTACGACATTGAACTTCTGCATCAGGGCGTTCCACCGCTTATTTTTGAATCCCTGCCGACAGAAATGTCGAAGATTCGCTCAGCTGCACGCAAAAAAAATCTGTTCGTTCAGACCCTGCTGCCGATGGTTCTGCTGGCCAACAAGGAGATCGCACAGGAGCGTGAAAACCTGCTCGGCTTGAGATCTCAACTGGCAGAGAGTCAGGAACTGGACGAAGAACAACTCCATCTGCTGACGACCCTGCAACACCGCTATGCGGTGAGCGGCAACCCGACAGCACCTGAAACCCTGGCGGAGTTACAACACCGGATCGATCAGGTCCCTGCAGAACTGGCCCTGGCTCAGGCGGCCAACGAATCGGCCTGGGGGACATCACGTTTTTCCCGCCTGGGAAACAACCTGTTCGGCGAGTGGACCTTTATCCCGGGAACCGGCATCATTCCCGAAGGCCGTCCCGAAGGTGCGACATACGAGGTACGCCGTTTCGACACCCTCTATGATTCGATCCGCTCCTACCTGCGCAACCTGAACACCCATTCGGCTTACGCGGATTTTCGCCGGTTGCGTGCCGAAGCCCGTCAGCGCGGTGAGGTTCCCAGCGGAGTCCATCTTGCGGAAGGCCTGTTGCAGTACTCAACCCGCCGCGAAGCCTATGTCCTCGCTTTACAGAACCTGATCCGCCAGAACAACCTGCAACGCTTTTCTCGAGCCAGCTTGCGTCAGGGCTGATCCGCCTCGCCCGGCACCGGGCGCTTGGCGTTTATCCAGAGGTGGCTGAACCACTGCCAGCGGCCATCAGATCCGAGGGCCGTCAGGGTATATTTGTTGCGCCGACCCTGCAACGGCTTTTCCGCCGTAATCAAAATGTCATTCTTGTTATCCGGGCTCCGTTCAATACGACAACGGCTGCCGCCCTGGGCGAAACAATTGATCTGCCCCCGTGCGATCTGCGGATCTGCCAGGGTCAGCTTCAACTGCGGAGGGTTCTGGCCACGAATGACCGGATCACGGGGCTCAACGGCCAGGACTTCCAGCGCTGTCATCTTCAGCTTGGAAATAAAGCCCTTCATGGTGGCATAAGGTCCACCCATGGGAAAACGGGGCAGAGTCCAGATGTCTGAACCGCTGTAGATCGGTCCGGACTGCTGGGCAAAAGCGGACTTGAAACCGGCGTTTTTGACCAGATCAATGACCGCAGGAGAGTATTCACCATAGGTGTAGGCAAAAATGTCTGCATCGACCCCCAAATATTTCTGCAACGCCTGCTGCGAGCTTTCTATATCGGCACTGATCCGCTGTCGCCACTGCGCCCTGCTCTCGCCTGCCTTCATTTCAATCAGATACGCATGACTGGCCGTGTGGTTGCCGATTTCTACTCCTTTTGACATCACCTCTTTCAATTGTCTCCAATCCAGATAGCCGGCGGTACCGACCGCGTCGGTATTGACGAACAGGGTGGCTGGAAAAGCGTACTTCTGCAGCAGCGGCAGGGCCTGGCGAGCGAAGGAGGTGAAGGCGTCATCAATACAGAGTCCGACCGTCTTCTCGGGCAGGTCCCGGCCCTCGCGGACCAGTTCGGCAATTCGGGATAACGGCAGCACCTGATACCCTTCTTTTTGCAGGTAGGCCAGTTGTGCAGCAAAGGTTTCAACGGCGATATTGGTTGAGGGATAGCGGTCTTCACCGAAGCGGTGATAGATAAAAACGTTGATGTCGGCAAGTGCCGCTGTCGAACAGAGAACCAGGAGAATCAGTGCACAGACAAATCGCAGCAGCATAAGCAACTTTCACTGTTTTCGGGAGGATTTAACCTTTTTGCGCAAGTAGCGCCTGATCGTATTGCGTGCCTTGGGAGTCACGGCCCATTCCAGCCACTTGGGCAGGACTTCGGCCTGCTCCGAGGTCTGGATTTCGATCTGATCGCCGTCCAGCAACCGGGTTTTAAGCAGGCGGGTCTGTCCATTGATCCGCGCACGACAGGCATGAATCCCGAGAGATTCATGAATAGCAAAGGCAAAATCGAGGGCACTGCTGCCTTCCGGCAGGATCCGGCTTTCACCGCGGGGTGTATAAATCTGGATCGTTTTCGAGGCCAGCATCAGCGAACGGGTATCAAAGGCGGACTCGCCTTCGGTGAGCGATTTCATCAGCACACTGAAATTTTCACGCCTGAATTCAAACCCTGGCGCCAGAACACCGGACTCGTTGAAACGCGCCAGTTTGCGCGTGGTGACCTCAACCCGCATTCGTTGTTGACCGGCCTGAACGGTCGTTTTAAGCGCCTGGTAGCCGTGATGCGAGGGAACCACAAGGTGGTCACGTAATTTACCGGGAATCGGCGGATAGATGCTGTGCAGGATGCCGAGGAACAGGTAGGCATCCATGATCCGGTCGACCTGAGCTTCCAGGGTATAGAGAGTTGCGAAACCGCGCCGGGCCTGCTGGGTTGCCGAGATGGAAAAAGGCCGCCAGCGATCCTTGAGCAGCACACCGAGCTTTTCGTGTTCACATGCATTGCTGATCCGGGCCCGCTGCTGACGCAGAAAACTTGTCGTTTCATCCCGAACATGGGAGAGCCGCTGGTCATAGCTTTTGCCCCGGCGTGGATAGAGCAGGTGCAGCGAGAGAGAGTCGAGGGTTGATGCGACGTAGCCCATTCCCAGATGGTTGGCCAGGGGAACATAAATCTCGCGCGTTTCTTCCGCGATTCTTTTCTGTTTGTGCGGCGGCAGGGCATCTATTGTATGGAGGTTGTCGATCCGGTCCCAGAATTTGAGACAGAGAACCCGGACATCTTCAATCGCAGCCAGTACCTGCTTGCGGTAGGTCTCCATCTTGGTCGCTTCACGACTGAGTTCTGTTGATTCGACCTTGGTCAGGCCATCCACCAACAACGCGACTTCTTCACCGTAATCCCGGCGAACATCCTCAATACTGACCGGGGTATCCTCAACGACATCGTGCAGAAGCGCCGCAATAACCGAGGGGAAATCCATCCAGTGACGGGCGGCCAGGTGTGAAACACGCAAGGGGTGAAAAAGGTAGGGTTCTCCCGATTTACGCACCTGCCCCTCGTGCCATTTGCGGGCATCGTCCAAGGCACGCTGTACCGCATCGAGACCGTCCTCAAAAAGCTCCTCCGACATCCCGCCGCCATAATGAGTCGCAAGCAACTCAAGAATATCGGTGGTCATACGTTGTACGGTTTTTTCGTTGTAAACAGTCATGGCATTGCACTTGAGAAGATGATGGTTAAACTATTACGGCTGAAAGTAGCGTAAATCAGAACCTTTTCCTATGATAACCTATCCCGGAGGCCAGGTCATGCGACGGCCGCCAAGCAGGTGAAAATGCAGGTGCCAGACAACCTGACCACCGGCTTCGTTGCAATTGTTCACCAGGCGAAAACCTTCATCGGCAATCCCGAGCTGCCGGGCAATCTGGACGGCGACCCGGTAGATGTGACCAACCAGCGCGTCATCTTCAGTCGTCAGATCCAGGGTTGTGCGAATATGCTTGCGCGGAATAATCAGCACATGCTGCGGCGCCTGGGGTTCGATATCGTGAAAAGCGACAACCTGCTCATCTTCATAGACCAGCGTTGCCGGGATGTCCCCTTGGGTAATCTTGCAGAAGAGACAGTCGGTCGCCATCGAGATCTCCTTGTCAGAAAAGTTCAACCTGTCATTCAGGGGGAAAGAATCAAACTTCCCCAAAAAGTTCGGGGTAATAGCAGACATTCTCGCTGCAGGATACTCCGAAAATACGTCGATGTGAAGCAATTGCTGCTTTTCGATAGGCCGAAAAGTCGTTCTCGTTTCGGGCCAGATGCAAAAAATCTGCGGCAACAGCAATATTGACCAGTTTACGCGTGGTCGGCGCCCCTCGTCCGACCAGCTTCAGGCCATCAAAACCGGCACGCAACAAGTGCGGAATGGCGCAAAGTCCACAACCATGACGACGATCGGTCTGTGCCCAACCGGCCTGTATCTGCATCGCCTGTTGCAAGGCCGGCGAGCCGGGTGCCTTGTGCGGTTCAATCCGATAAGGGATTTCACAGGGCCAGATTTTATCCGGACTGCTGTGATGAAAGGAGCAGAGACCTTCGGTATTGGGGCATTTACCAACCAGCAAAAAAGCATCACAGGGAAGATCCGCAACCTGCTGTCGGATCCTTGCCATTTCGTCCAGAGTCAGGTGACGTGGCAGGATAACCCTGCCGATTCCCTGCTGCTGAAAGAAACGGATCGCGGCCGAATTGGCCAGATGTGCGAGGGTACTGGCATGAAACAACAGCTGGGGGAAGTGATGTTTCAGGTCACGCAGCAACCCCGGATCAGCCAGAATCACACTGGCCACGCCAGCCTGCACCGCTTCGCCGACATAATCGAGCAGCAATGGAATCTGTGCGTCGTTGTAAAAAGGGGTATTCAAGGTCAGGGCAAATTCGCCCCCTGCGTTTCTGCAGGCAGCGACAACAGTCCTCAATCCATCATAACTGTCAATCTGGGCTCCGGCAAAGGTGCGTTGGTTGATCGAGACCAGCAATCCGAAACGCTCCTGCCAAACCTGCGGGATATAACCACCATAGAGCTCATCAGCACCAGCAGCCAGCAGTTCCTCAACCTCTGCAGCATGGTCAACCGGCGAAATGATCTTCATCGGTTCCCCTTCCGGCGTTTTTTCCAGATATGCTCACGGCGATAATCCCACCAACTGCCGTCGACCTCGGCACTCAGGGTTTCTCCGACAATCACCAGCGTCAAAGACGGTTTTCCGGACGGGTCAGCAAGGTTGAAATAATCCAGTCCGGCAGTTTCTTCGACAATCGTATCAAGAGTTCCCCGGATAATTTCTTCGCCCGGCAACCCCAGTCGATGCAACAGGGCAATAGGCACATCCTGCCGGTAGCCACGACGTAAGTCCGCACAAAGATCGGCAAGCGGCCGGTTGTTCATGTAAATCAGCAGGACCGCCCCTTTACCGGCAAGATTTTCAAGACTCGGCATACCTTCTTCATTGCCCAGGGTCCGCGGAGAGACAAGAATTGCACGATTGCAGACACCGGGCAGATCGAGGGTTCGCTTGAGGCGCGCTGAAGCCGCATTGGCAATTCCGACCCCGGCCAGAACCTGGGCCGCATCACCAAAATAATTGATCAGGGCCTGGAACGGGGAATAAAACGTCAGGTCACCAGGGATCAGAAAAGCGACCGGCGCGGTTTCCAGCCGGTTTTTTATCCGTGCTGTCAGTTCAGTAAAATCGTAGTCGAACGGACTCACAACCTCTTTACCTGTCAGCAGGTCGGCAAAAGTCCGCTCATAAGGCTCGGGAGCAAAGACCGTGGTTGCTGTTTTCAGGACAGCAGCCCCCTGCAGGGTCAACAAATCCGGATCACCAGGGCCGGCGCCGATAAAATAAACCTTATTCATGGGCTGTTTCCTTTTGCAGACAGATCAAAAATTCCCGGTTGCCCTTGGGACCGAGGATCGGAGACTCTTCAACCCCGGCCACCCTGCAGTGTAATTGAATCGCCAGTCTACGAATATCTTCAACAACGTCCTGCTGTAGCTTTTCATCCCGAACAACTCCCCCCTTGCCCACCTGCCCCCGACCAACCTCGAACTGGGGCTTGATCAGTGCAATAATCCAGGCATCAGCCGTCAACAAATCAAGTGTCGACGGCAGCACCTTGGCCAGAGAGATAAAGCTGGCGTCAATCACGGCCAGGGAGGGAACCTGCTCCAGCTGTGCCGGCTTCAGATCGCGGATATTGCACCGTTCAAGGTTCACGACCCGCGGGTCTTCGCGCAGTTTCCACGCCAGTTGACCATAGCCGACATCAACAGCATAGACTTTCGCCGCGCCGCGCTGCAGCAGACAATCAGTAAAACCGCCAGTACTCGCGCCGACATCCATAACAACCCGGTCTTGCGGGTCCAGCGGAAAACAGGTCAAGCCCTTTTCGAGTTTGAGACCGCCACGTGACACATATGGGATGTCTTCCCCCTTGAGCCGCAATTGCACCTCGGCCGGAAAACGGGCACCGGCCTTATCCACCCGATGGTCATCAACCACGACCTGCCCGGCCAGGATCAGTGCCCGGGCGCGTTCACGCGACTGTACCAGTCCCCGATCTACCAGCAATTTGTCCAGACGTTCCTTGCCCAAGTTCCGACTCCGTGAATGCTGACCTGCGGCCCGTAGTCCGAAGGAAGGTTTCAGATTGCGGACAGTTGCTAACATACCTGAATAAGCGGCACAAAAAAAGAGGTGCAATGCACCTCTTTCTGATTTACCAACCGGACGTTGATGGAAATTATCAGGATAAAAAGTTATCACGATTCTCGGTGAAAACTGCTTCGACCTCTTCGACTGCAGATTCGGCCTGTCCCTTGTCAAGCACCAGAGCTTCTGCTCCTTTTGATCCCGCGACATCGATGGATTCGTCCGGCTCGCGGGCCCCGATTCCGAGACGGGCGCAAATCCGGTCTGACAGGTTCACTGTTGCAGCCAGGCGATACTGAACCTGATTGTCCTCCTGGGAAATATGCAGATCTTCGTGATGCAGGGTGCATTGGATAAGATCATCAGAGAAATTCCACTTATCAAGAACAGCCGCGCCGACAACGGCGTGGGCATAAGGAAAAAAACGCCCTTCGATGTCGTTAAAACCGCCCTCTCCGGCATAGACCGCCGAAGCCAGGGAACGGTAAGCTTCCGGGTCACTGTAGTTCATGATGATCTTGCCCAGGTGCCTGAACAAACCGGCAAGAAAAGCTTCTTCGGGGTCAGCCGAACTGAAGCGCCGGGCCAGTAGCCGACAGCCGATCGCACAACCGATGGAATCTTCCCAGAGTAATTTTTCCAGCAGGCCGTAGGACTTGTTCATCCCTTCCAGACTGGCAGCCAGCACCAGAGAACGCAGGGTTCGCTCGCCGACGATTGCAATCGCATGATCAAGGGTTTTTACCTGCCGTTTGAGGCTGAAAAATGCCGAATTTGCAACCTTGAGCAAGCGGGCGGAGACTGCGGGGTCGGATGAAATCGCCTCTCCCAGTTGGGAAAAGTTCGTATCCGGACTCTGCAACAGTTGCAGAACCTTGGTTGCTACCGCCGGCATCGGCGGCAAATCACCAATAGAGCGTACGACAGTCTGAAAATCTGTGGACATATAAAAAAACCTCTTTGATTGATAATTTCCAATTAATCAAGACTATAACAGGGTCCACCGTAATCCGCCAGCGAGAAATCAATCAGGAATCCAGAAACAGGTCCGGGTACAAGGGTTCGCCCTGCGCGACAGCATAAGGGGAAAAATCGGTGATCCCCTCCTCGCGTAACAGATCCTCGTCAACAAAAAAATGCCCTGTGCAGCTCGCCGCATCACGCTTGAAGATCGCTAGTGCCGCATCGGCAACAATCGTCGGTCGCCGACAGTTTTTCGGGTCAACCATCCCTTTGAGCATAGCAAGAGCGGCCGTATCAATTACGGTTTTGGGCCAGAGGGCATTGACACCAACCCCCTGGGGGCCGAATTCTGCCGCAAAACCGGCAACACACAGACTCATACTGTATTTGGAGATGGTATAAGCCGTATGCTGGGCAAACCAGCCGGGGTGGAAATTGATCGGGGGCGACAGGGTCAGGATGTGCGGATTTTCGGCCTTGAGCAAATAAGGCAGACAGGCCTGGCTGGCAAAAAAGGTCCCTCGGCAATTCACCTGCTGCATCAGATCAAAGCGCTTGGCCGGAACATCGAGAGATCCGGCCAGGTAGATCGCGCTGGCATTGTTGACCAGAATATCTATGCCACCGAAATGCGCGGCGGCCTCGGCAGCGCATTCTGCAACCCGTTCTTCATCGCGCACATCCATCACCAGTGGCAAACACTTGCCTCCGGCATCTTCAATCTCGGCCGCTGCAGTATGAATCGTGCCCGGCAGTTTCGGCCGCGGTCTGTTGCTGCGTGCAGCAATGACGATATTGGCCCCTTCGGCCGCTGCCGCCAGCGCAATCGCAAGACCGATCCCCCGGCTGCCGCCGGTGATAAAAACTGTTTTTTCCTTTAAATTCGACATGACGTCTCCTGCATTTTTTCTACCTTACTTATCATATCAAAGAAAATGGCGTCTTTACTTTTGTACGCCAACCGGTATCATTATCATGAGAAAAAAACCCACATCTAACTGTCAATTATGAATGAAATTATTCTCACCATACTGCTTGCAGCGGCCGCTATTCTGGCAGCCGGGCATGCCATGTTGCGCAAGCGTGATCCACGCTCGACGTTTGGCTGGATCATGGTCTGCATTACAATTCCTGGCCTCGGCCCGCTAATCTATTGGGTTTTCGGCTTGAACCGGATCAGAACCCGCAACTGGAAAATGCACGAACGCGAGAGCACCTGGCCTTCACCAGTTGTCTGTGACTGGTCTCCTGCCCTCTCCCGGGCAAACCCCTTTGACCGGGAAAACTTTGCGTCACTGCTCAACCTGTCTGATCGCGTTACGCGCCGCCCCTTGTTGCCCGGCAACCGGGTGACCCCCCTCTATAATGGTGAACAGGCCTATCCCGATATGATCAATGCGATCAATGGGGCGCAAGAGTCCGTCTATCTCTCAACTTATATTTTTGAATCCAACCGCAGCGGCAAAAACTTCATTGCCGCCCTGACTCAGGCAAAAGCGCGCGGTGTCAGGGTCCGGGTTCTGGTAGACGCCCTGGGGGAGCGCTATTCTTTTCCGGTCGCACGCTGGCTGATGCGACGCAGCGGAATCACGGTGGCCCGATTTCTGCCATTCTCGTTGCTGGCACGCGGTTTTCACCTCAACCTGAGAGGGCATCGCAAAATCCTTACAGTTGATGGACGCGTCGGTTTTACCGGCGGCATGAATATCGGTGATCGTCACCTGGCCGACGATAAAAAAAGAAAAAAGCGCGTTATCGATGTCCATTTCAGGCTGGAGGGTCCCAGTGTGGCGCACCTCGAAGACGCCTTCGCCGAAGATTGGCGCTTTGCAACTGGAGAACGGTTGCCATCAACGCAGTCAACCGAACTACTCAAAATTCAAGGAAGCGCTTTCTGTCGGGGAATCAGCGCCGGCCCCAATGAGGACTTTGAAAAACTGCGCTGGCTCATCAACGGTGCGATCGGTTGTGCACGCAAAAGCATCCGCATCATGACCCCCTATTTCATCCCGGAACGCCCTCTGGTTTACGCGATCAATACGGCCGCGTTACGCGGGGTCGAGGTTGAACTGTTTCTCCCTAGCGTCAATAATCTGCCTTATGTCGCCTGGGCAACACGCGCCTATCTGGCCGAGCTGCTGCAATACAACGTTCGCATCTATTATCAACCGCCGCCCTTTGTTCACAGTAAACTGCTGGTCGTTGATGATGTCTACGCGCTGGTCGGATCAACCAACCTCGACCCGCGCAGTTTTCGGCTTAATTTCGAGTTCAACCTCGAAATCTACGACCAGGATCTGGTCGGTAACCTCTGCCACCACTTTGCAGTGGCCAGAAAAGATTCGCGTGAGTTGACCCTGGCAGAAATCCAGGAACGACCGATGGCCATCAAACTGGTCGATGCAACAGCCAAACTTTTCTCCCCCTTCCTGTGAACATATCGTGTATCATTTCGACCTGACCGCCTGTCGGACTATCAGAGCTGACGCGAAAATTTGGCTGATTGAGGTTAGAATTTGGCTCATTTGAGAGTAATAGCCGGAGCTATTGATCGAAAAGGAGCTGAAATATAGACCAATCAGACGGATTTGCAGCCAGTCCATGGATAATCCGACAGCTTGTTAACATAAAATATATCTCACAGGAAGCGGACGATTCACTGCATGAAACTGATCAACAAAACTATTGACCAGTGCCTCAACCGTATCAACGGTACATACAAAGGGTATCTTTCGCCCAAAATTCCCAGGCAGTTCACGATTCCGGTCATTGAAGAAGTCAACAATCGGGTTGCATCAATCCCTACATTCATAGACCGACGCCTCAAACGTGATATCCCGGGACTCGCCTTCGCCAGTCCGCTGATTATTTTTGATGAGATTACCCGTGAAATTGCCGGGGAGCGAATTGTCTCGCAGTTCAGGGAAATGGGCGCACGGCCGACTTCCCGAATTGTTGCCGGCAACAGTTTCGCCGAAATAGAAAAGATTCTGGAAATCAGCCTCAAGCGCTTTTCTTCGCTCGAATTTGACTGCGAAATTTCCACCTCGCGCTTCGACCGCAAGTACGGCGCCATCAAGTGCGGTGAAAAACGTTTTGACATTATTTACGGCGTCGGCGGCGGCAGCGTCATCGATACCGCCAAGTACGCGGCCTACAAGTTGAACCTGCCCTTTGTTTCGATCCCGACCTCGCTAGCCAACGACGGTTTTGCCTCGCCCTTTGCCGTCATCAATCTGGGCCAGGACGGCACCATGACGCTCTGTGCCAATACGCCTCTGGCAGTTGTGGTCGATATAGACCTGGTCAAGTCAGATGATCCGGGCTACCAACGTAGAATTCGTAGCGGAATCGGCGACCTGCTTTCCAACCTGACCGCGGTTCTCGACTGGCAACTGGCAGATCGACAGAATAAAGAGCGCTATGAAAGCTATTCAGGCTTTCAGGCCATCTGTGGCGCCCGACTGGTGATGAAAGAACTGCAGGGCGGACGGGACTTTTTTTTCGATGATCATTTTCTCGGGATTCTGGCCTGTTCACTGATGGCCAGCGCCGAAGCAATGAGCCGTTATGGATCAAGTCGACCCGCCAGCGGTTTTGAACACAAGCTCTACCACGCATACAATGAACTGACCGGATTCAACCCCGGTGCGACCCACGGAGAGTTGGTCGCAGTCGGCGCCCTCTTGTCGAGCCACGCCCATGACAATTACCAGGAGAATCTGAAGCAGACCTACGATTGTGTGGGACTGCCGACCGACAGCAAAGGACTGGCAGACTGCGGTATCAACCGGGACCTGCTGCTCGCAGCGGTTGCCGCGGCGACCGAGGTGAAACCGGACCGCTATACGATTCTGGAAGATCGCGGGGTGGAAGCGCTACAAAAGGCTCTACATAAAGCCTACCCTGAATAATTTTCTTGCTGTGTAACCGATCTCTCCAACGGCAGTTCGATCACGAACCGGGCGCCGCGACCGGGTTGCGAATCAACCTGCATTTTCCCCCGATGCGCCTCGGTAATAATAAAATAGGCGACCGACAAACCGAGACCGGTCCCGGTTCCAACCGGTTTGGTGGTATAGAAAGGCTCGAAAACGCGCCGCAGGGCCTCCCGTTCCATCCCGGGCCCGTTATCTTCGACTTCTATCTGCAACCAGTTTCCGACCACCTGCATCCGCACAGTAATCCGGGGATTTTCAACCTCGGCCATCGACATCGCCTGGGCAGCATTCTTCAGTAAATTGAAAAAGACCTGTTGCAGGTTGGTCCCTTCACAGGGGACTTCCGGGAGATCCGGCGGATAATCCCGACAAATCACGACCCTGCGGAAATCATAGCGTTGCGCCTGATTGTAATCGTTATCGAGCAAGGCAACGGTCTTGTCCATCAGTTCAGGCAGGCTGTTCAACCGAATCCGTGCATCCCCCTTGCGACAGAAATCGAGCATATTGTTGACGATCCCGCTGGCGCGCTCACCTGCTTCGAGTATCATCTCCATCAGGTTGATAATGTCACGTTCCTGCATGTACTTTTCAATAACCTCGATGCTCCCGCCGCAAGAGGACGCAACCTGTTCATTTTTTTTCAGTCCCTTCTGCAACCGGTTTTTCATGACCTGGATATTCTGCAGAATGGCTGCCAGGGGATTATTTATTTCATGTGCCATACCGGCAGCCAGGCCACCCAGGGAATGAATTTTCTCGGTCTGAACCATCATCTGTTCAATCCGGACCTGATCAGTAACATCATCGACCCGGATGACTGAACCGACCCTGCTGCTGCCACTGACCGGATAGAGGGTCAAATCGAGCCAGTGGTTTTTACCGGCCCAGCAATGAGCAACTTTTGACCAACTGAGAGATCGCTGCTCATCGATCGCCTGATAAATACTTTCGAGTTGATCTGCACTTAAAACCAGAACCGACCCGAGTTCCCGCCCGCGAGCATCCGCCGCTGAAACACCCGTGATTTTTTCAGCCTCTGCATTCCACTGCAGGATTCGCCCAAGAGGATCCACGGCAATCAGTAAGGACGGCATGGCATTGATCATATCGGCCATCAGGTTGCGCAGTTGCTGGGTTTCACGTTCAATACGCTGGTGCTCCAGGGTGATTGTTGTCAACTGGGCAAGGGTTTCCAGAACTTCCAGATCGAAGGGTTCCGGCTCGGCCTTCCGCGTAAAATAGAAAGCGAAGGTTCCCTCAACCGTTCCGGAAAAACTGAGGATCGGTTGAGACCAGCAGGCTTGCAACCCCGCCTTGTGCGCAATTTCCCTGACTTGAGTCCAGTTCGGATGTGTTTCAATATCGGTGACAATGACGCGGCGATGATAAAAGGCCGCGTCTCCGCAGGACCCCATTCCCTCGCGGATCGGTGTCCCGTCTATCGCGCAACTGAATTCATCAGGGAGTCCGGACGGCACCGCCAGATACAAGCGCTGCTTTTTCTTATCTGCCAACAGAATCGTTGCAATGGTCCCGGGTATTTCTTCTTCAGCAACACGCAGCGCAACCTGAAGAATTTCCTCCTGAGAGGCTCCGAGGACCAGTCGATGCAGGATACGTGTAATCTGTTCCTGGTAGTTTTCTCGTCGAGCCTGTTCAGTGATGTCACGAATGATACCGACCAGATACTTACTGCCGTCAGCACTGATCAACACCGATTTGCTGGTTGAAATGACCCGCAGACGACCATCTGCAGTCGTGAGTTTTTCCGTATTGGTATTTACTTCACCGCTGGAAAAAACCATGTCGTCTTTGTGCCAGAAGATGTCGGCCTGCTCTGCGGGGAAAAAGTCGTAGTCTGACTTCCCAAGCAACTCGGACTTTCTGAAACCGATAAAGTCACAAAAGGACTGATTCAGATAAATCCAGCGGTGCTGTTCATCCTTGACAAAAACCGGATCTGCGATGGTTTCGACAATCTGTGCCAACAGGTCGACGTTGAGAACCGGCAACTGTTCAAAAGGGATGTTTTCAGGAGGATCTGGAATCAAAATTTCATCCTATTCAGTGTGGGCAAATCGTCATTCCCGTGAGGACGGGAAGAGGTCATTATACAAACTTTGATAACCTACTGGACTCCCCACACAGAGAGAATAAAAGGCGATTTCTCTGGACGAAGAAAGATAACTCAGAGTATCTCAAATAATTCTAGATACCATCAACCGGCGGTTTGAAGCAAACCATTGAAACGCATCCCGCTTCTTTTACCAGACGGTAAAAACAACTTGACAGCTTTTTCACCACAAACTACTGTTGATTATGGACTGAAAAACAAACAGCGTTTGTTTGCTTGGCGCTTATTACTCAACAGCAAATCTTGTCTGGTATTGCCGGTGTTTTTTCTGCACCCTGCCTGCCATATGAACTATACTGACAACCATGATATTTTACGTTTTGCCGGGACTATTCGGTCCCTTGTCCTAATCTAATGTCAAACTTTTTCAGGGAGGCCTACGCATGCTTAGTTTCATATCAGAAAAATATCGGTTATTTCAATTTCTCGTCGCGCTACCTCTGGCGGGACTCCTCTTGTTGAGTGCGCAGGTCGTTGAAGCGAGCAAGATTCGCGTCGCCGGGATCTATACCCAGCCGATTCAGCAGAAATGGGATGCCCGTCTGCACCAGGCACTCGCGGCCGCCGCTAAAGCCGGGGAAATTGAGTACGTTTTTTCGGAAAAAGTTGCAAATACGGATTATGTCCGTGTGCTGCGCGAGTATGCTGAAAATGGCACAGACCTGATCGTTGGAGAGGCTTTCGGCATCAGTCGCGAAGCTCGCAAGGTTGCCGATGACTACCCGAAAGTCGCTTTTCTGATGGGAGATCCCTTCGATAAATACGGGTCCAACTTCTCGGTTTTTGACAACTATATCCACGAACCCTGCTACCTCATGGGGATGATCGCGGGGGCTATGACCAAAAGTAACAAAATCGGCATGGTCGGCGGCTATCCGATCGGCGAAGTCAACCGTCTGTTCCATGCTTTCATGGATGGTGCAAAGTCGATCAACCCGAAAGTGGAATTCAAGGTCACCTTTATCGGCTCCTGGTTCGATCCTCCCAAGGCAAAGGAAGCCGCCTTCGCACAGATTGAGTCAGGGGTTGATGTCCTGTATGCAGAGCGTGCCGGTGTCGTCGACGCCGCCCGGAAGAAAGGGGTTCTCGCCTTTGGCAACGTCAACGATATGAACAAAGAGGAAAATGGCAAAGATGTGGTCGTCACTTCAGCAATGTGGCACATGGAGGCGGCCATCGGCAACGCGATTGAACTGGTCAAAAAGGGGCAATTCAAGGCAGAAAATTACAAGGAATGGACAATGATGGCCAGAGGAGGCGCTTCGCTTGCTCCTTACTATGAGTTCGAAAACCGGATTCCTGCCGACATTAAAGCCAGAGTCGAATCACTCAAGAAGGAGATCCTTTCCGGAAAATTTGTTGTCGAAATCAAGGATGATGAGCCAAAATCTACATTCTGATCAGCAACTTGAGTCGTCGGGAGGGGGACGGCAGTTTTTCCTGCCGTCTCCCTCTGCTGAAACACCTATTCGAAAGCCTGATTGATGACTGTTTTACGGATCAAGAACGTATCCAAGAGCTTCGGGTCCCTGGTCGCCAATCAGGATATTTCCTTAACCCTGGACAAGGGGGAAGTTCTGGCGCTGCTGGGAGAAAATGGCGCCGGAAAAACAACCTTGATGAACATCCTGTTCGGCCATTACGTGGCAGATTCGGGAGAAATAGAAGTTCACGGCAAACAACTGCCGCCCGGCGCAACGGATGCAGCAATCGCGGCCGGTGTAGGCATGGTGCACCAGCACTTTACCCTGGCTGACAATCTGACGGTCCTCGATAACATTATCCTCGGTACCCAGCCCCTGACCTCATGGCGCATAAATACCACGGAAGCGAAACAACGCCTTTCCCGCCTGGCCGAAGATTACGGAATACACGTTGAGCCAGACAAACTGGTGGCCGACCTGTCGGTAGGGGAACGTCAACGAGTCGAGATCATGAAGGTGCTCTATCGAGATGCCAGAATTCTGATTCTGGACGAACCGACGGCCGTACTAACACCACAAGAAACCGATCAACTGTTCAAAACCTTGAGTTTCATGGTCGAACATGGTCTGTCGATCATTTTCATTTCTCATAAACTGCATGAAATTCTCCGTATCAGTAATCGCGTCACAGTGTTAAGGCGCGGTCAGATTGTCGGTGAAATCGCAACCGGGGATGCTGATCGCGATATTCTGGCCGAAATGATGGTCGGACATAAGGTGTCGCGTCCGCAGGTTAAGCACCTCACGCCGGGTGCAGCAGTCATTGAGCTTAAAAACATCTCAGTGGAGGGCAAAAGAGGACACAAAACCTTGCTCGACAATGTCAATCTGCGTGTTAATTCCCACGAAATTGTTGGTCTTGCCGGTGTTGCCGGCAATGGACAGGCAGCGCTCGGCAACCTGCTGAGCGGACTTCAAACTCCGTCTGCAGGAACGGTCTGCTTCAAAGGAGAACCGCTGACAGATTTTTCAACGCGACGTTTTGTAAAAATGGGGATCGCCCGAATTCCGGAAGACCGCCATGCCGTGGGTGTAGTTGGCGATATGACGATCTGGGAAAATATCATCAATGAAAATTTGCGCGAGAAACCGCTTTGGCGATTCGGCTTCCTGATCAACGACAAGGCCTGTCGCAAATTTGCCGCAAAACTGATCCAGGGGTTCGATATCCGCTGTAAAAACATGGGAATGCCGACCAAGCAGTTATCCGGCGGCAACATGCAGAAGCTCATTCTGGCGCGGACACTGCAGAACAACCCGAAATTCATCCTTGCCAACCAACCGGTTCGCGGTCTCGATGAGGGAGCCATTGCGGCAGTACACGAACGCCTGCTTGCGGCAAAGCGCAAGGGTTCAGGCATCCTGCTGATCTCCGAAGATCTGGATGAACTCCTGGCTCTGGCCGACAAAATTGTTGTCATTTACCACGGCATGCTCAGTCAACCGCTGCCGGTACAGGGAATTTCAGCACGCGACATCGGCACCATGATGGCCGGGAATCTCGGCCATGCAGCAACCCTCGACAAAGGACGTTCAGCATGAGGCTCGAACTCCGTGAAGAAACAAATTTCTGGCTGGTCTTCCTGGCACCGATTGTTGCAATTGCTATCGCACTGATCATTGCATCGGGCCTGATCATATGGACAGGAAAACCAGTCGGAGAGGCCTATTTTTACTTACTGAAAGGTGCATTCGGGTCAGGTTTCGCCTGGACCGAAACCCTCGCCCGCGCAACACCGCTGATCCTTACTGGGCTGGCTGCTGCCGTGGCTTTTCGCGCCCGATTCTGGAATATCGGCGGCGAGGGACAACTTTACTGCGGCGCTCTGGCTGCAACCTGGCTGGGGACAGGCATGGTGACATTACCGCCAGTCCTTATGATTCCATTCCTGTTTACCGCAGGTGCTCTGGCTGGCGGGCTGGCATTGCTGCTCCCTGTCTATCTGAAAACAAAACTGAAGGTTGATGAGGTCGTAACCACCCTGTTGCTCAACTTCATCATTCTGCTGTTCGTAAATTATCTACTGGAAGGGCCGCTGAAGGACCCCATGTCTCTGGGTTGGCCTCAGGCAATGCCAATTATCGACCAGGGTTTACTCCCGAAACTGGTTGAGAAAAGCCGGCTGCACTTCGGTTTGATCGTCGGCATCGCTTCTGCCGTTATGGTCTGGGTTCTGATGCGATTTACTATCTGGGGATATGAAATTCGCGCCGTCGGACACAACCCGGAGGCCGCCGCATTCGCCGGAATCAGTATCAATCGAACCGTTTTACGGGTTGCGCTGATCAGTGGCGGCCTGGCTGGCTTCGCCGGGATTACAGAAGTTGCGGGATTGAAAGGCTACCTGACTCTGGATCTTTCTCCCGGCTTCGGCTACGCAGGCATCGCGGTCGCGATGCTGGCGAACCTGCGCCCTCTGGGGGTCATTGTTTCGGCAATTTTCCTGGCGGGTATTTATGTCGGTGCCGACACTATGAGCCGGGCAGTCAATATCCCAAACTATATCGCCGACGTTATTGTTGCAGCCTCCGTGCTCTCTGTTCTGGTGAGCCTGATGTTGACACAATACCGCGTGCGTTTGCGCTAGTGTCCCGTTTGGTTAGTTGTGTCAATTAATTCTGAGTCATTTTGACTGCGGACAAGGCGCGCCGACGCAGGTCTAGCCTGAGTTAAGCCGAGGAGGAGGAACGCAGACCGCAGCCAAAAGGGCCAGAATTGGAAGGCAGAACTAACCGCACGGGACACTAGAAGTGTTGTGAGGCCAACAGTTGTTGCGCCGCACTAACTCCTGAAACAAGAGAAGGCGACAGATGGACATACTGGACCTGTTTCTCCATGCCGGTTTCTGGGCAGCCACCCTGCGGATTGCCTGCCCGCTTATTTTCGGCACATTGGGCGAATTGATCTGTGAGCGGGCCGGGGTTCTGAACCTGGGGATCGAGGGCATCATGACCATGGGCGCGATGTCTGGCTGGATATGGGTCTACAAGGGCGGAGATCTATGGACCGGTCTGTTGTTCGCAGCATTTGTCGGTGCCCTCTTCGGACTCATTCATAGTATATTTGTGGTGTATCTCGGCCTATCTCAGCATGTCTCCGGTATCGGTATCACCATGCTCGCTTCAGCCCTCAGCTTCTTTACCTTTCGCATGCTGCTGCCATCCAGTACGACACCGCCCAAAATTGTCCCTTTTCAACCGGTCAGCATCCCCATTCTCTCGGATCTGCCGTTTGTCGGCGAGGTTTTCTTTTCCCAGACACCAATGACCTACCTGGCACTGGCCATCGTGCCCCTGGTCATTTATATCCTCTACCGGACTCCGCTGGGACTCGCCGTGCGCATGGCGGGCGAAAATCCGATGGCACTGGAAGCCCAGGGGATCAATGTTCTGAGTATTCGTACCGGGGCGGTGATGCTGGGCAGTGCCCTGATGGCGGTTGGTGGTGCCTATCTCACCATGTCGGCCTTCGATGCCTTCTATTTCGGCATGATCAACGGTCGAGGCTGGATTTGCGTCGCCCTCGTGATCTTTGCCTCCTGGCGTCCCGGCAAGGCATTGATCGGCGCCTTGCTCTTTGCGGGCATTGATGCGTTCCAGGTGCGGGCGCAGCTTTCATCCAGCGCGAAAATTCCCTATCAGTTTTTCCTGATGCTGCCCTATGTTCTCAGCATCCTGGCAATGGTCGTCATGGCGCGTAGGGCCCGCTATCCCAAGGCTCTGCTGACCCCGTTCCGGCGCGGTGAAAGAACTTGAAACCGTTGACAAGAAAACGGACGCATTAAGGGCGAATAAATCTCTCTGCTGGCAGGAGAAAAAAATGCTTGATCTGATTGTGCGCAATACAAACCTTCCCGATGGTCGTAAAGGAATCGATATCGCGATTCATGAGGGCCGGATTGTCGAAGTATCTCCAGCGATTAAAGCAACTGCTGTTTCCGAGTTAGAGGCCACCGGCTGCCTCGCAACTCCTCCGTTTGTCGACAGTCATTTCCATATGGATTCCACTCTCAGTCTTGGCCATCCGCGCCTCAACCAGAGCGGAACCCTGCTGGAAGGCATTGAACTCTGGGGGGAGTTGAAACCTGATCTGACCGTTGAGACGATCAAGAAACGGGCACTGGCGCTCTGTCGCTGGTCGATTGCCCGCGGCACACTCGCAATCCGCAGTCATGTCGACATCTGTGATGACAGGCTCCTGGCCGTGGAGGCCCTGCTCGAAGTCCGTGAACAGATGCGACCATACATCGATCTGCAGCTGGTGGCTTTCCCTCAGGACGGCTATTTACGTTATTCAGGCGCGCAAGAGAACCTCAAGCGCGCCCTCGATAAAGGGGTGGACGTGGTCGGCGGTATTCCCCATTTCGAACGCACCATGGCGGAGGGGGCGCGGTCAATAAAACTCCTTTGTGAAATCGCTGAAAAACGTGGGCTTCAGGTTGATATGCATTGCGACGAGAATGATGATCCTCTCTCCCGGCACGTCGAAACTCTGGCATTTGAAACCCGTCGACAGGGTCTCGAGGGACATGTTACCGGTTCCCACCTGACCTCGATGCACTCGATGAACGACAATTATGTCAGCAAATTATTGCCGCTGATGCACGAAGCCGGGCTGCAGGTTGTGGCAAACCCCCTGATCAACATCACTCTCCAGGGTCGCCATGAAGGCTATCCCAAACGTCGCGGAATGACACGCGTTCCGGAGTTACTCAAGGCAGGAATCAACGTTGCGTTCGGGCATGACTGCGTCATGGATCCCTGGTACAGCCTCGGTTCCCACGATATGCTGGATGTTGCGCACATGGGACTGCATGTTGCCCAGATGACCGGTATCGGTGAGATAAAACAGGCATTTTCGGCTGTTACCTGCAACGGCGCCGCTGTTATGGGACTCGACCTCTACGGTCTCGAACCTGGTTGCCATGCGGACATGGTAATTCTTCAGGCGGAAAGCCCTGCAGATGCATTGCGCCTGAGGGCTGAGAGATTGTTTGTTATCCGCCGAGGCCGGATCATTGCCAGGACACCCAGAGTGACAAGTCAGCTGTTCTTGGGAAAAGATCAAACGGATGTGCACTTCAACTGCGATTTACTTTGAACCAGAAATATTCCAGCTTCAGCGTCGCCAAAAACAAAGGTCGTCAACTCAAGGTCACTCAGCAGAAATTTGACTGTGCCCAACAAATTAAAACGGGCCGGCGATTTTCGCCGGCCCGTTAATTTTACTGGTGGGCGTTACTGGGATTGAACCAGTGACCCTTGCCGTGTGAAGGCAATGCTCTCCCGCTGAGCTAAACGCCCGGGAATTGGATGGTCTTTATAGCAACAACACTCAGGACTGTCAACCACGCCTTGCGCGCAGCCGAACCAATTAATTTACGGCTACTTATCGAGACCCATCACGCGCACCTCAGCTTCCGCGTAAAGGACTCCGTCGATCTCTATCCTGGAGGCAACGGTATAGATGCGACGACGACTCTCCGTGATCCGGCCCAGGAGATCCACCCGACTGCCGACCGGGACCGGCTTACGATAGCGGACGTTGATTCCGGCGGTAACAAACTGCTCCCCCTGGCTTCGACAAGCATAGATAGCGACTTCATCCAGCAGCGTGGCAAGAATACCGCCGTGGATAACGCCCTGCCAGCCCTGAAATCTCTGATCGAGGGTAACCTGGCTTGTTGCCGTGCCCGTTTCGACATCCACATTCAGCTGGATCTGCAATCCGGCCGGATTGTCACTGCCACAAACGAAACAACCCCGATCTGCCTCTACCTGCAGACTGCTGCCGTCACTCATGGCTCAGGCGGCCCACACCGGTATATTCGAAACCGGCATCACGAATCAATTTCGGATCGTACTGGTTGCGCCCATCGATAATTACCTGTTGATTCATCAGCCGTTTCATTGCTTCAAGATCCGGGTTACGGAAGGGTTTCCATTCTGTGACCAGCAGCATGGCATCAACTCCCTGCAGGGCATCATACTGATGGTTGGTCAGGACCAGCGAATCAGATTCAAACCAGGCCGCAGGGAGCTCGGCACGAGCAGTCTCCATCGCGACCGGGTCATAGGCCAGGACACGCGCACCGGCTTCGAACAGCTCGGCGAGCAGAACCTGGGACGGCGCTTCGCGCATATCGTCAGTACCCGGTTTAAAGGAGAGACCCCAGAGACCAAAGGTCAAGCCGCTCAGATCGGTTCCGAAACGTTCCTTGACCCGGGCGGCAATCCAGCCTTTCTGGTTATCATTACGCAATTCGACCGCTTTCAGCAGACCGGCATTAAAATCCACATTTTCGGCCATGCGAATCAATGCCTGGACATCCTTGGGGAAACAAGAGCCGCCGTAACCGCAACCCGGATAAATAAATGACATACCGATACGGGAATCGGAGCCGATTCCCTTACGCACATTCTCAACATCAACACCGAGTTTTTCGCAGAGATTGGCGATTTCGTTGATGAAGCTGATCTTAGTCGCCAGCATCGAATTGGCGGCATACTTGGTCATTTCCGCATCACGGACCCCCATAAAGAGCGTCCGTTCGTGATTACGATTGAAGGGAGCATAGAGCTGGCGCATCAGCTCACGAGCCTTGTCACTGTCACTTCCTATGACCACGCGATCCGGCTTCATGAAATCCTCAATCGCGGCACCCTCTTTCAGAAACTCCGGATTGCTGACCACATCAAAATCGACCCGCACCTCACGCTTGTCGAGTTCTTCCTGGATTGTTTTACGGACCAGTTCTGCGGTCCCGACCGGTACCGTCGATTTATCGACAATAACGGCATACTGATGCAACAAACCACCAATCTCGCGCGCGACCGCCTGAACATATTTGAGATCCGCCGAACCGTCTTCACCAGGAGGTGTTCCGACCGCAATAAAAAAGACTTCACAACGCTCCATCGCCTCGGCCAGCGAAGTTGTAAAACGCAACCGTCCCTGCTCTGCATTCCGCAGGACCAGCGGATCAAGTCCCGGCTCGTAGATCGGCAGTCTGCCCAGCTTGAGGCCTTCAACCTTGGCCTTGTCAACATCAACACAGACAACATTGTTTCCCATTTCGGCAAAACAAGTTCCGGTAACCAGACCGACATAGCCGGTTCCGACAACAGTCAGATTCATGCTTTAGTCCCCTTATATATTAGCAAACTTCGTCAAATCAGAACTTAATCCAAATCGACCCGGGTGCAAACAAAAAAAGGACTCGGCAAGCAGACCAAGTCCTTGAATTGATGGCGACCCCGGGGCGATTCGAACGCCCGGCCTACTGCTTAGGAGGCAGTTGCTCTATCCAGCTGAGCTACGGGGTCTCGAACATGGGGTTATACAGGAACAGGGTTTAAAAGACAAGCACGGCAAATTTCCCAGATCCACCGGCCCTATATAAGTATTGATTGCTGGCATCTCGATTTCGGGTAAAAATCATCTTGTCGATGTGGTTTTCACCCGACAATCGTCAGATCTGGCGAATATTGTTAAAAGTGGCCCTCTATATGCCTTTCT
>JAJRWF010000003.1 GCA_024276905.1 Deltaproteobacteria bacterium | reverse complement strand
TGCGAGGAGATGCACTCGATCCTCGGCAATCGTGCCTGTGCCGGCATGGTCGGCGGTACCGTTTACGTCCGGGGCCCGGTTGAGGGCTTGTCCGAAGATGTCTGGATGCTCGACCTTGACGACTACGACCGTGATTTTCTCACCGCCGGGATGCCGACTTTTCTTGATAAAATCGACCGGAAAAACCTGCTGAAAGAACTGACCGATTTCTCGGCCTGGAAGAAAATCGTCGCCAAGAGCCTCGCGGAACGCAAGGTCCACTCGCGCATCACCATGCACGAGTTCCGGATGCAGAAGTGGGTCGAAGGGGGCATTTTCGGTGAAATCGTCAAAGATGACTACCTGGATGTCGGCGGCCTGGTCAATACCGGCAGCGGTCGGCTCAAACTTCCCCACTGGCAGGACAAGCGTTTCGGCGCCCCCTGTCAGGTCGCCTGCCCGTCGAATATCCCGACCCAGGATCGGATAAACCTGCTGCGCCAGGGCAAGCATGAAGAAGCCCTGCAACTGGTGTTGAAATATTCCCCCTTCCCGGCCAGTGTCTGTGGCGAGGTTTGTCCCAACCCCTGCATGGATGCCTGCAGTCGCCAATACGTCGACAAGTCGGTCAGCATGGCCTCCCTTGGCCGCTTGTCCCGCGACGTTCCGGCACCCGCGACCGCACCCGCGACCGGCAAAAAAATTGCCGTTATCGGCGGTGGTCCCGGCGGTCTCTCGGCCGCCTGGCAGGCGCGCCTCGCCGGTCATGAGGTGACCGTATTCGAAGCCGATGAGGAGGTCGGCGGCAAACTGCGCCAGGTTATTCCAACCGAGCGGCTGCCAGAGGATTCGCTACAGAGTGAAATCAGACGCATCAAGGCTCTCGGCATCGAAGTCAGAAACAATACCCCGGTTGATGCCGAACTGTTCGCGCAGATCCGCAAGGACCATGACGCAGTGGTGATCTCCTCCGGTGCCCACAATCCGGTGGTGATTCCCTTTCCCGGCCATGAGCGCCTGGTCAAGGGTCTCGACTTTCTCAAACAGGTCAACAGCGGTCAGAAACCGAAGATCGGCAAACGCGTGGTGGTGATCGGGGCCGGCAACGCCGGGATGGACAGCTGCCTCGGCGCCTATGCCATGGGCGCCGAAAAGGTTATCGCGATCGATGTCCAGCGACCGGCAGCATTCCAGAAAGAGATTGATCACGTCAAGGCCCTTGGCGGCGAGGTCCGCTGGCCGGTTTTTACCGAGAAAATTACCGAGCAGGGGCTGGTCACCAAAGATGGCGAGCTGATCGAGGCTGATGATGTCATCATTTCTATCGGCGAGCGTCCTGACCTCTCCTACGTTCCGCGCGAATGGCTGACCGAACGCGGCATGATGGACGTTGATGCCTGCGGCCAGGTGGTTAAAGCCCCCGGTGTTTTCGCGATCGGCGATACCACCCAGCCCGGCCTGTTGACCCACGCGATCGGCCAAGGCCAGGAAGCGATCAGCTATATCAATGACCTGCTGAATAACAAAGAGCTCAAGCCGATCATCAAACCGGAAATGATCAACCAGGCCTGCCTGAGCAAAGAGCTGTTCAAGCCGCGCAACCGTGGCAAACTCTGCGTCACCGACGGCAAGGAAGAAACCCTGCGCTGCATCAGTTGCGGCACTTGTCGCGACTGCAGCATGTGTCTGGAAGCCTGCCCCGAAGGCGCCATCCGCCGTGTCGACAAAGAGGATGGCACCTTCGAGTACCTTTCTGACGATCACGACTGCATCGGCTGCAGCATCTGCGCCGGTATCTGTCCCTGCGGCGTCTGGGCGATGGAACAGCTGGTCTGATTCTTTCTTTTCAACCCCGATCAGCACAGATGGCGAGGTCAGCAGACTTCGCCATCTGTGTATCAACAACATCCTTCCTGCTCCCAACCTAAAAATCTACCTTCAAGCCTTGCACAACCTAAAACGCCTGTTATTGTTAATTGCCAATTTGTTTTTTCCAATCTATGGAGATGAACAATGAGACCAATGTCAATGACTTTCAAGCTGATTTCCTTCGGGGTTCTCTTCCCCGCGATTCTGCTGACGTCTATTCTGCTGAGCTTTTACCTGTATGAAAAACAACAGATGGTCGACAAGGTTGTTGATAAGTCGCGCGTTCTGGCGCGAACGGTTGAATCGACCCGTCAGGAGATGGAAGAAAAGTGGAAGCAAGGCCTGTTCACCACCGAGATGCTGCAACAATGGAGCAAGGACGGGCATCAGGATCGGGTTCTGTCCGCGGTTCCGGTCGTTTCGGCGTGGAATTCAGCCATGCGCAAGGCCAAGGAAGGAAATTACATTTTCAAAGTTCCCAAGTTTCAGCCCCGCAATCCCAAGAACCAACCAAACACTCTGGAAGCCCGGGCCCTGAAAGCCCTGAAGGAGAAAGGGCTTTCAGAATATGTCGAGATCAACGAAAAAACCAATGCGGTCCATTACTTCAAACCGGTGGTGCTGAGCGACACCTGCCTTCTGTGTCATGGCGACCCCAAAAACTCCCAGAAGCTTTGGGGCAATAATCAGGGGAAAGATCCAACCGGTGGCCCGATGGAAAATTGGCGCAGTGGAGAAATCCACGGTGCGTTTGAAATAATCCACAGTCTGAAGACTGCCAAGGCAGATCTGGCAGGAACCTTATGGATGGCATCCGGGCTGATGATCTTGCTGCTGGCGGTCAGTGGCGCGCTGATTGCTCTATTTACCCGCCGCACCATCATCTCACCGGTTCGGGCTTCAATGGAAATGATCGAGGGTATGCAACAGGGTCAACTCGATCGGCGACTGCAAATTAACAGTAACGATGAACTGGGACGTCTTTCCCAGGCCCTGAACAACTTCGCCGAAAACTTGCAAAACGAAATTCTTGAAGCCTTCAAACGACTGGCGGCAGGCGACTTCACTTTTGTCGCCAACGGTTTGATCAAAAAACCGCTCACTGAAGCCAATCAAGGCCTGATCGCCAGCATGACTCGCGTTCAGGAAGCGAGTGCCCAGATATCCTCGGGAGCGGTACAGGTTTCCGACTCCAGCAACTCCCTGGCCAACGGTGCAACCCAGCAAGCGGCAGCACTGGAAGAGATCTCGGCCTCAATGACCCAGATGAACGAACAGACCGCTAACAATGCGGCCAACGCCGCGACCGCCAATCAACTGGTGGGTGAAGCCAAACAGGCGGCCGAAAAGGGCAACCAGCAGATGCAGTCGATGGTCAATGCTATGGGGGAAATCAAGGATGCCGGGCAGAATATCAGCAAGATCATCAAGGTCATTGACGAAATCGCCTTCCAGACCAATCTGCTGGCCTTAAACGCTGCAGTCGAAGCGGCGCGGGCCGGACAACATGGTAAAGGTTTTGCGGTCGTCGCCGAAGAAGTGCGCAATCTGGCTGCCCGCAGCGCCAAAGCAGCCCAGGAAACCACCGCCCTGATCGAGGGGTCGGTTGAAAAGACCGACAACGGTGCCCAGATCGCGGATCAAACGGCCGAGGCCCTTTCCGAAATTGTTGGAGGTGTCACCAAAGTTTCCGATCTGGTGGCAGAAATCGCCGCGGCCAGTCATGAACAGAGCCAGGGGATCGCTCAGGTCAATGAAGGGCTGCAGCAGCTGGACGACGTCAATCAGAAAGCGACCTCGACAGCCGAAGAATCTGCCGCCATCGCCGAAGAACTCTCAAGTCAGACCGCAGATCTGCAGGAAATGCTGCGGGGCTTCCGGCTCGGGCAGCGGCAAGTAACAAACGTGACTCCCACAGCCCCGCGTGCACCACAGCAGCAAGCCGCGCTCCCTGCAGCGCCGACACCGGCAAACGACAACTGGGGCGGGATTGACAGCGGCATGGACATCAAACTGGATGATGATGAGTTTGGAAAATATTGAAAGATAGCAACTCACCCCGGCGACCTCCTCACCGGGAAGATAGCCGGGGCGAAAGTCAGCGCTCTCAGAGATCTGCAGCAAGAAGCTGCTTAAACGGTGACATCCGATAACTGAAGTAGCCGACGCCCTCTTGCTGGTTCAGCAGTTGTCGCAGACGGTCACGATTGATCGGATGTACCGGCATTTCAAGCGCTTCCGACGCAGCAAACCAGCCAACTTCAAGACTTTCTTCACTGGTTGTTGCTTCACCACCAGTCAGCTGCGCGGCAAAACCAAAGATAACCGCCGAGGGCTCCGGCGTTGTCTTAGAAAACACGGCAAGGACACGGGATATTTCAATCTCATATCCAGACTCTTCAAGCACTTCACGGCAAGCCGCAGTAACCAGATCCTCACCCTGCTCGACATGCCCCTGTGGCAGTTCCCAGCCCCGCTGCGGATGCTTGATCAGTAAAACCCGCTGTTCATCATCCTGAACCAGCACACTAACAACGACTGCATGCAGAGGGCGCGTCATAGAGTAACCTCTCCTTTCACCGTCATAGGCACACCTTGAAGAGACTCAAGCAATCGCAGCTGGTCGCCCAGATCGCAACAGGTTGAAAAATCAGCAGCAGTAAGAAGTTCGGCCACCAACGTTACCGAATCAATCTCCTTCTGCAGTTCTTCGAGCCGTGCCAGCAACTGCCGGGTCCGTAAACCATCAAACCAATTATTCCACGCCCAAAGAAAATTCGCCGGGGAACAATTCCGCTGTAATTTATACCAGGTCTCGGTGAAATTGAGTTCAAGCAGAAAGTCTGCAAGGACCGGTGACCGCGTTCGGGCCAGAGCCAACAGTTCCGCAGCTCCAGCATCCTGATGCTGAGCAACCAGTTGCAACCAGTCTTTGAGAACATGGAAAGAGGCCAAGGACGTGAAGCGGTACAGATCGCCGCCCTCACATACTCCAGCCTGCACTGTACGGCCGGTGCCGAATGGCACCCGCATCGAAAGCCGCGGCGAGGGGCGCACGAGCGTACCGGAAAGAGAACTGACCTTGCCGGTTTTTACCAGCTGCTGCAGAAAATAGAAATCTTCACCGGCCAGTCTGCGTTTCATACCACCGGCAGCAACATATGCTGCGGCGCGACAAGCCAGAGCGCTGCCGATACCGGTAAAAGCATAGCGAGATCCTGCCCATTGCAAACCGAACAAGGTGCTCCGCAGATAGAGCTCATAACGCCGGATCGCCTGCTCGTGACTTGCCATTGCAGCCCGCTGATGACGAAAAGGCAAATACGCTCCAAGCGCCGAATCGGTATGGAAATGGGTCAAGATCGCTGACAGGTAGTTCCGGTCAGTCAAACAATCGGCGTCGAGTGAAATCAGTACCGGATCAATCGCCCAGTCAAGCCGGGAAAGTGCAAGGTCGAAACCAATCTTGCGCGCCAGCCCGACACCATCTTTCTCAGGCAGTTCCAACCCGGAGTGCGTCGCATCAACCCAGGCGAGATTCAGTCCCGGACAGGGGTTTGAACTCAACCAGTCAAGGGTTTTGTGGTTTTCGGATTTCTCTGCAATTGATGCTGAAACACGATTGTTGACAACCACGACCACCAGCATTCCGGCCAGCAGCTCGGCAGGATTCAGCAGCAGAGACTCAAGGGTTCGGGGGAGACTTTCGAACTCGGCAAGAGCGGGGATAACGATTGCGGCACTGAAATTTGTGCCTGTGCAGCCTTCAAGGTGCCAGGGGGTGATGGCGGCGCGGGTGCGCAAGTATTTTTCGCGCTTTTTTACACTCATTCGGGGTTGACCTCCAACTCAGACCAAAAACTGGCACATCTCCCCAATGGCATCCCCCTGTCCCTCCAGCCAGTGAATTTTCACGCCCTTCTTCTCCATACGCCGAAAAAAAGTCTCCTGACGCTTGGCAAATTGGCAGATCGCACTGCGTAACTTCTGCACCATATCGTTGTAATTAAGCTGACCCTGCAGGTGTTGAGCGATCAGGCGGTATTCCAGTCCATAAAACTCCAGCTTCTCCCAGGGCACACCCCTATCGTACAACCCTTGGACTTCAGCGATCATCCCTTCATCAAAACGCTGCTGCAGACGCAGGGCAATGCGCTGACGCAGAATTTCACGGGGCCAGCGTAACCCGAAGACCAGCGGGTTGATTTGCGGCAGGGGAAGCTGGTCGCCAGGGGCCTCTTCACCAACCGCAATTTCAAGCGCCCGAATCAGGCGCTGTCGGTCGTCAAGGTCGGTACGATTGTGCTGCTGCGGTTTGAGAAGGGTTAATCTTTCACGGAGTTGAACATCAGTCAGCAGGGCAAACTCCTGCCGCAATTTTGGATTTTTCGGCACCTCTACCAAACGATACCCCCGCAACACGGCATCGAGATACATGCCGGTGCCACCGCAGATAATCGGCAGGCTGCCGCGCTGTCGAATCTCTTCAATGGCGGCAAAACAATCGCGCTGAAAAGTGAAAACATTGTACTCACTGCCGGGTTCGGCAATATCGATCAGGTGATAGGGGATATCACCATACTCGGCCAGATCTTTACCGGTCCCCAGATCCATGCCGCAATAAACCTGGCGTGAATCAGCGGAGATGATCTCGCCGCCGAGCTGACGCGCCGCCTGCACCGCCAATGAAGTTTTTCCTCCGGCAGTCGCGCCGAGAATTACCAGCAGATCATATCTGGAACCGGCCTCTGTCATCTCAGAGCCTCACGTCTCTCTTCCTATTTCTGCATCGCCGCTTTGCGCCGTGGCCGCCGGCGGCGACGCCGTGGGCTGCTGCGTTCACCCGTGTGCACACCGGCTCCCACTTCGATTGCCTCCTGCCAGGCGGAGAGCTGATCATTCAGACTTGGATCAATCTGACACCAGAGCGCAAAAAACTCGACAACCTGGGCAGTAAAGGGATGACGCAAGAAGCGCGTTTCGCCCTTCATTCCACGACCACGCGCCAGACGAAAAACACCGATCAGCAGATCGCGCGCTTCGCAGCGAATGCCCTGGGCAATACTGTAGGTTCGGCAATGAGGCCGCAACAGCTGATCGGCGACAGCAAGGGCATCGTTGATATGCCGGCTGCGATCAACCGGACAACGGTCTAAAAAAGTCGGCAAAGTCAGAGCCGCCAGCGCCAGACTTTCGCGGATCGGATTGCCCGACGCGGTCCGGTCGTCAATCAACTTCAGCAATTCAAAGGTCTGCGGGGTAAAAAGCACCTCAGGGAAAAGCTGATCGAGCAAGCCGTAACGCTCGGCCAGTTCGCAAACCCGGCCCGCCACCCGGTGGCGGAAAAGCTCCATGAGCTCTTCGCGCAAGCGCGCACTTGACGCCGTCGAAAGCAGCTGGCGACGCTGATCGATCGCAGCAATAATTTCATCATCAATAACAAAATCAAGCCGCGCCGAAAACTCCAGCGCCCGCAGCATCCGCACCGGATCTTCCTCGAAACGGACCAGCGGGTCACCGATCATCCGCAAGCGCCGTTCCTCCAGATCCTTTAAACCGCCGACATGATCGATGACCGAAAACCGTTGATATCGTAAAAAAGCGCGTTGATCGTGAAATCACGCCGAAAAGCATCTTCACAGGGGCTACCGAACACATTCTGCACAAAGTGGAAGTGATCGTCACTATTGTCGGGAAGTTCATCCGCGGCCGGATTACGGCGGAAGGTTGCAACTTCGATCAGCTGGTTGCCGCGAAAGCGAATGTGTGCCAATCGAAAACGCCGACCGACCAGAAAACAGTTGCGGAACAACGCCTTGACCTGTGCCGGAGAAGCATCGGTACCAACGTCAAAATCCTTCGGCGCACGCCCCAGAAGCAGGTCACGAACACTGCCGCCGACCAGGTAGGCCCGATGCCCGTTGCGGTTGAGGCGATAGAGAACCTTCAGCGCATTTTCATCAATTTGCTTGCGCGAAATACCATGTTCGGCCCGTTGCAGAACAACCGGAGACGTTTGAAGTGAATCTGCCACGTTCGCGATCTTTCCGAGAATTCAACCTGAACCGATGAACTCAAGTTATTCAGGTTGCAGCTTGTGTGAGGATGAACTGCTGCGGACTATAGCAAAAAATACCCGGTTTTCCCAAACTTTACTCATTTTAATCGCAGCCGAAAAAATAGAAATTTTCGTGCCCTGCTTCAGGATATCCACTGACGATAAAAACACCTTCGACGCCGAGTTGCAGTCTTTCTCTAACCTGTTATTGTTAAATTTCCATGTGTAGATGTTAATTATGGGCCGGAGCGCCCATGTCTATCCGCTATAAACGGGCAATCACAATGAATTTGGGAAATATTAATCCGCACCAACGGGAGCAGGCCAATGTTCAATCTCAAAAACCTTAGAATCGGCAAACAGTTTTTAATCATGACCACCTTCTTCAGTCTGCTCCTCGTAACAACAGCGGGCATCGGTTATTTTGGGATTTCTGAACTGGGAAACAAAAGCTACAGGGCGATCACGACTGAAGGCATGATCTCCAAAAGTGCGGCCGATGTCACAATCTACTCTCTGGAGTTGCGCCGCTACGAAAAAGATTCTTTCCTGAATATTGCCAAAGCGGAAAAAGTCGCTTCATACCAAGCAAAATGGGACAAAACCTACAGCAAGCTGGCGGAACGTCTTGACGATTTGAGCTCCCTTCTACAAGGCACCTCGCAAGCTCAGTCGATCACCAAGATGAAACAGGCCGCCGCCAACTATCGAAACGGGCTAAAGAACGTCTGGAGGCAGATCGGTGCGGGCACAATCAGCACCCCGGTCGCGGGCAACCAGGCAATAAAAGAGTACAAGGGCGCAATTCGCAACCTGATTGGGACAGCGTTCAGGATCTCGGAAGAAGCAAATCAGGCCCTCGAAAATGTTCCGTCAGTCCTCACGGATTATATCAATCGGAAGCAGTGGTTCATGGGTTTGAGCGGCCTGCTCGCCTTGCTGATCATGAATATCGGCGGCTTTTTCATGGCCCGCAACATCGCCTCTCCGACCAGAAAGCTAGTGGAGATGATCCATGACATGGAAAACGGCCACCTCGGCAAACGCATCAACCTGCAGCGTAAGGATGAAATCGGAACTATCGCCACGGCGATGAACCGTTTCGCCGACAGTCTCGAAATGGAAGTCATAACTACCCTGCAACAACTCTCGCAGGGGGACCTGACCTTTGAAGCCAAACCACGTGACGAACATGACCTGTTGCGCGGTGCCTTGCGTGAACTCTGCGGGGATTTGAACAACACCATGAAATCGATCCAGGTGGCGGGTGCCCAGATTAATTCCGGTGCCTGTCAGGTAGCCGATTCGAGCACCTCGTTGTCACAGGGCGCGACCGAATCAGCGGCATCCCTCGAAGAAATCAGTGCTTCCATGTCCGAAATTTCAAGCCAGACCAGTTCCAGCGCCGAGAATGCCAATCAGGCCAGCAGCCTGGCCGCCGAATCACGTAAAGCTGCGGAAGATGGCAGTAAGCGGATGGAAGAGATGGTTATTGCGATGGGCGAGATCAACGAGGCCGGTCAAAACATCGGCAAAATCATCAAGGTGATCGACGAGATCGCCTTTCAGACCAACTTGCTGGCACTCAACGCCGCGGTTGAAGCCGCGCGTGCCGGGCAGCACGGCAAGGGTTTTGCCGTGGTCGCCGAGGAAGTACGCAACCTGGCCGCACGCAGTGCCAAAGCGGCTGAGGAAACGGCCGAACTTATCGAAGGATCGGTCGAAAAGGCAACCACCGGCACCCAGGTCGCCGAAAAGACTGCTGAAGCCCTTGAAGGGGTTGTCAACGGTATCACCAAGGTTTCAGACCTGGTCAGTGAAATTGCTGCCGCCAGCAACGAACAGGCTGAAGGAATCAGCCAGGTCAATACCGGCCTGTCCCAGATCGACCAGGTCATCCAGCAAAACACCGCCAGTGCCGAAGAGAGTGCCGCCACCAGCGAGGAATTGGCCAGCCAGGCGGGGCAACTGGCTGCAATGCTCAATCGCTTTGCTCTTGCGGGCAGCGATACAGGCGGCAATCTGATCCGCTGGAGTGAACGCTTGAATACCGGTATTCCGGAAGTCGATGACCAGCACCGCCGCCTGGTCGACCTGATCAACCAACTCTTCAAAGCGATGCAGCACGGCAGTAACAAAACCGAAGTCTCCAAGGTGGTCGATGAGCTGGTCGATTACACGCAAACGCATTTCCGTGACGAGGAAGATCTGATGCGGCGGCACGGCTATCCGGGACTCAGCGAACACCAGCGTATCCATCAAACATTTGTTGCAACGGTGGCCAAATATGCTGAAAAAATCAAAGGGGACACACACCTGTCAGCGACTGAAGTCTTCAGTTTTTTGAAAGATTGGCTGCTCAGTCACATCGAAAAACAGGATCGTGACGGTTACGCACCGATGATTAGAAAATGAACAAAAATTGATTTTCTGCAGTGGTCCTTCTCAGTTAGCTTTCTCGCTCCGGCACAAGAGTCACAAACGACAGGGGATGGGCCAGACAATGATTAATTTTTATTAAATTTTACTTGATCACAGAACGATCCTCGCTATAATTAACAGCCAGCTCATGAGCGGTTGCTATTCAAAAAAATTGAATATTGAGCTTTACAGCCTTTTTCGGGACGGTAAGCCATGACCATGAACATCGACGACGATCAGATAGAAATTATCCAGGAGTTTGTCACCGAGAGTCGGGACATGATCGAGCAACTGGAACCGCAGATCATTGAACTGGGGCAGGACAGTGACCCGGAAACGATGAATGCAATTTTCCGCCTCTTTCACTCGATGAAAGGCAGTGCCGGGTTTCTCGAATTTGATCACATGACCCGGGTCGCGCACGCGGCCGAAAACCTGCTCGATCTGATCCGCAATGGCGAAATCACACTGGTCCCGGATCATGTCAACCTGCTCTGTGCCGCATGTGATTTCGCCAAAGAAGCTCTTGAGATGGTTGAAAGCAACTATGCAGACGATGAAATGGTTGGTGATGCCGATGTGATGGCCGAGCAACTGCACCAGGCCATCGAAACAGCCAAAGGCAACACCCCCCCGGTTGAAGAAACTCCTGAAATTGACCAGACTGTCGAAGTTGGAGTCACAGCTGAACTTCCGCAACTCGAAATAAATGACGAGATGCGCCAGAGCTTTGTTACCGAGGGGGTCGAACTGCTGCAAAACGCAGAGCAGGGAATGCTCGCCTGGGGTGAGAAATCTGACGACCCCGAGCCGATGGCCGACCTGTTTCGCAACATTCACAGCTTTAAAGGCAACTGCGGCTTCTTCGGTTTCGCCGAAATGGAAAAACTGGCGCATCAGATGGAGACAGTCCTTGACCGTGCCAAATCCGGCAGTCCGCTGGCGGTAGATAATCCAGCAGATTCCCTGCTTGCCGCTCTCGATCTGCTGCAAAATGCCGTGACCGATATCAGTGAGGGACGTGATGGCAATATCCCGGACCTGGACGAACACCTGACCGAGTTGCAGAAATTGTTGCCACCGATGATTGGTGAAATTCTGGTTGAAGAAGGAGTCGATGCCGACCATGTAAGCGCGGCAGTAGAAACCCAGAAAAAGCCGGTCGGGGAGATACTCATCGATCAGGGCAAAGCATCGCCCGAGCAGATCAACACCGCGCTGAAGAAACAACAGTCCGCCAAAAACTCCCAGAAAAAACTCGTCAAATCACCGGCATCGCGGGCTTCAACTGCGGCCAGGAAACAGGACATTCGCGTTGACCTTGGAAAACTTGACAATCTTATCAACCTGATCGGCGAAATGGTTATCGCCGAAAACATGCTGATCAACAACCCCGACCTCAAGGGGCTGGAACTTGAAAATTTCACCAAAGCCGGTCAGCACATGTCAAAGCTGGTACGCGAACTTCAGGAAATGGCGATGACCATCCGCATGATTCCGGTTGCGGGCCTGTTCCGTCGGATGATCCGATTGGTTCACGACATTTCAGCCAAAGCCGGGAAAAAGGTTGATCTGGTTCTCAGTGGTGAAGAGACCGAAATCGACAAGACGGTTATTGAAACAATCACCGATCCGCTGGTTCACTTGTTGCGCAACAGCCTCGATCACGGTCTGGAACCACCAGACGAACGTGTTGCCGCCGGTAAGGGCGAAAAAGGAACCGTTACCCTCTCGGCCCGCCATGAAGAAGGAGAGGTCTGGGTCACGGTCAAGGACGACGGGCGCGGTCTGAATCGCGAAAAAATTCTGGAAAAAGCGATCAGTAAAGGCTTGATTGAAGGCGACGGCTCCGACCTGAGTGACAAGGAAATCTACAATATGATTTTCATGCCGGGATTTTCTACCGCAGCACAGGTGACCGACATCTCCGGTCGCGGCGTCGGCATGGACGTGGTCAAAAAGAACCTTGAAAAGATCAAAGGTAAAATAAACGTCAGCAGCACACCGGGTCAGGGTTCACGCATCGATCTGCGGATCCCCCTGACTCTCGCAATCATTGACGGCATGATGGTCAGGGTGGGTGACACAACGGCAATTCTTCCGACTTTGTCGATTCTGGAGGCATTTCGCCCCAATACCGATCAGATTACCCAGACCCCGGATGGCGACGAACTGGCACGGGTGCGTGAGAACTTCTTCCAGATCATCCGCCTCCACAAAATCCTCGAAAAAGAACCGGACTCGCGCGAACTTGTTGACGGAATTCTGATTGTTCTTGAGCACCAGGAAGATCGATTCTGTCTGTTTGTTGACGAAATTGTCGGCCAACAGCAAACCGTCATCAAGGGGCTTTCCGAATTTATCGGCAATGTCGCCGGAGTCTCGGGCTGCACTATTCTTGGTGACGGCGGTGTCAGCCTGATCCTCGACATCGGCAGTCTGCGCGAATCTATCGAAGGCAAAATCAGCGAACAGGAACCAGCGTCTGAAGCATAAAGAGAACCATGGAGGAAACCATGAGCGAAAACAGTACCGCCGCCGTCGAAACACTCCTCGGCACCGACGAAAATGAAGACACTCAGAAGGATAAGTATCTGACTTTTCATCTTGCCGGTGAGGATTATGGCATCGAGATCCGTTATGTCATCGAGATCATCGGTATACAGAAAATTACCGAAGTCCCCGACATGCCGCCATTCATTCGCGGAGTCATCAATCTGCGCGGCAAGGTAATCCCTGTTATGGACGTCCGCGCCCGCTTCAGCATTGAAGATCGTGGCTACGATGACCGGACCTGCATCATTGTCGTCAATATCGAAGGAACTGAAGTCGGCCTGGTGGTGGACGAGGTCAGTGAAGTCGCCGACATCCCGGAAAAAAATGTCGAGCCCCCCCCCCGCACCGGCAGGAGTACCGGCAGTCGCTACATCCAGGGCATGGGAAAGATCGGCGAAGAGGTCAAAATCCTGCTCGATGTGCAGAAACTGCTCTTTGATGAAGAGATGCAACAACTGCTGGGAACCGTTGACGAAGCGCAAGAATAGACCTCGTCGGTTATCCACTTGACTCAAGAGATGCTCTGAGGGGATCAACCTCAACGATCATGAATTCGACGAATACTGGGCGGGTGACAGGAATGGCCATAGAACAATCGCTGAATATCAGTACCGGGATGATGGCAATCAGCGACAACGAGTTTTCCGCGTTGCGCGATCTCATCCACAAACGTTTCGGCATCAATCTGACCGAGCAAAAACGCTCGCTACTGGTTGGCCGCCTGCAGAAACTGATGCGCACCCGTGGTTTTGCTACTTTTCAGCAATATGTCGATTTCCTCAAGGGCGACAAGTCCGAGCAGGGTTTGAGTGAACTGGTCGATCTTATTTCTACCAACCACACCTATTTCAACCGCGAAAAAGATCATTTTGATTACTTTTACGAAACCGCTCTGCCTCAGGTGGTCGAACGGCTCAAGCAACAGAACCGTCGCGATCTGCGCATCTGGTGTGCGGGCAGTTCGACCGGCGAAGAACCCTATACCCTAGTGATGCTGATGAAGGAGTATCTGGGATCGGACTATAAAAACTGGGATGCAGGCATCCTCGCGACCGATATTTCGGACCGGGCGCTCACAACGGCCCGCACAGCAGTCTACCCGCAAGACCGGGTCGAACAACTGCCTGCCAATCTGCGCAACAAATATTTCACCCCGGCAGGCAATGGCCAGCTTGCAGTTCATGATGACATCAAGGGCGAAGCGACCTACCGGCGGCTAAACCTGATGAACGCCAGTTTTCCATTCAAAAAACCATTCCAGATCATCTTCTGCCGCAACGTGATGATCTATTTTGATCAGCCAACCCGTGATGCTCTGGTTGCACGCTTTCACAGGCACACCGAACCGGGCGGCTACCTCTTCATCGGTCACTCGGAGACCCTGGGGCGCACCCAGACCCTCTACAGGTATCTACAACCTGCTCTCTACCAGAAAGGAGATGCCTGATGGCTCGTCCAATTCGTGTTCTGGTTGTCGATGATTCGGCGCTGGTACGCAACATTCTCAGTCAGGGGTTAAATCTCGATCTGGGTATCGAGGTGGTTGGTACAGCATCAGATCCCTATCAGGCCCGCGACAAAATTGTTCAACTACGACCCGATGTCCTGACTCTGGATGTTGAAATGCCGCGCATGGACGGAGTGGCTTTTCTGCGCAAGCTGATGCCTCAGCATCCGATGCCGGTGGTCATGGTCAGCTCCCTGACCCAACGCGGCAAACAGATCACCATCGATGCTCTTGAAGCGGGTGCCGTGGACTTTGTTGCCAAACCGACCAGTAATGTTGCCACCGGCCTCAATGCAATGATCGGCGAACTTCAGGTCAAGGTAAAGATCGCTTCGACTGCCAATGTTTCCCACTGGAAAGGCAAGCGGGTCGAAACCCGTCCGCAGGCTCTGGCCGGGAGTAAAGCACTGGCGGAATCAACCGACAAGGTGATCGCCATCGGTGCTTCAACCGGCGGCACCGAAGCGATCCGCAAGGTAATAACCCTGTTCCCCGCCACCACTCCCGGTGTGGTGATCGTTCAGCATATGCCGGGCGGTTTCACCAAGATGTTCTCCGACCGCCTGAATACCCTCTGTGCCATGGAAGTCAAGGAAGCACAGGATGGTGACCGCATCCGCAACGGCCTGATCCTTATCGCTCCTGGCGGGATGCAGATGAAGGTCATTCGCTCGGGCGGCTTTTATCAGGTCAAGTGCGGCGGTAGCGACAAGGTCAGCGGCCATTGCCCCTCAGTCGATGTAATGATGCATTCAGTTGCCGAACACGTCGGCTCCAATGCGGTCGGCGGAATGCTGACCGGCATGGGCGGCGATGGCTCAAACGGGATGCTGGAGATGAAAAATGCCGGGGCACACTGCATCGCCCAGGATGAAGCGAGTTCGGTGGTTTTCGGGATGCCGAAAGTCGCCTATGAAAAGGGCGGAGCCGAACGGCTGGTCCCCCTCGACAAAATAGCACAGACCTTACTTAATCTGCTGGCGGAGAAATAGAATAATGGGGCAGATCATTTTAGGAGTAGGCGATTACGGCGCCTCGAACCGACCAGGCGAAGAAGTCAAAACCTTCGCCCTGGGATCTTGTGTTTCGGTGGTGCTGCTCGACCCCAAAACCAGAACCGTGGGGATGGTACATGTCGCCCTGCCGGAATCGGCGATCAACAAAGCCAAGTCCGTCGAAAAGCCGGGCTATTTTGCCGACACCGGGATTCCGGCCCTTTTGGCCGCAATGGCCAAATTCGGCTGCAATCCCAAAGGGAAGGGAATGGTGGTGAAACTTTGCGGCGGGGCCAACGTCATGGACACCAATGATACTTTCCAGATTGGCAAGCGCAACGCCCTGTCGATCAAAAAAGTCCTGTGGAAATACGGCATGGGAGCCGTGGCCGAAGACCTGGGTGGCAACTTCAGCCGCACCGTTTCTGTTTCTGTGGACACCGGCGAGATTATCCTCAACTCGCCCGGTCGTCCCAACTGGAAGCTCTGAGGAGGCACACCATGACTGAAAAAATTGACCGCGCAGTGATTCAGAAGGTCATCAAGTCGGTGCCCATGCTTTCAGCCAGCGCCAATCAGCTGCTGCAGACCACCACCGACCCTGATCATGACCTGCGTGAAATCGTCCATATCGTCAAGACCGATGCAACCTTGACCGCCCGGGTGCTTAAAGTTGTCAATTCGGCAGCGTTCGGACTGATCAACGAGATCACTTCTCTGGATCGTGCCATATCGTACCTGGGTGAGCGCCTGATTGTCGGCATTGCCATCGGTGACTGTGCCTCCCAACTGTTCGACAAGGAACTCAAGGGTTACGAAGGGGAACACGGGGATCTCTGGCGGCATGATCTGCGGACAGCCATTGCCTCGCGAGAAGTCGTGGCACAGAGCGACCTGGACATCAGTCCCGATCTGGCCTTTACCGCCGGGCTGCTGCATGACATCGGCAAAGCGTTGATCTCGGATTACCTTCAAGGAACCGCCGGCGAGGTTCTGGAGAAAATTGAGAACGACGAGATTTCAGATTATCTGAGTGCCGAAGAAGAATTGATCGGCTTTGACCATCCACGTGCAGGCTATGAACTGGCCCTGACCTGGAAGTTGCCGGAAGCAATTGCCGAAGTGATCCGCTTTCATCATACTCCGGCCGAAGCCCGCGAAGAATTTCAGGAACTGGTCTATGCCGTCCACCTGGGAGATAACATCGCCATGATGGGTGGCTGCGGCACTGGGGCAGACAGCATGCGCTACAAGCTGGATGCCGACTACAGTCGCTATATCACTCTGCAACCTAACGCCCTGGCCAGCATAATGCTGACGGTCAACGAAGAATTCGTCAAACTGGAACGCTCCTTTGCGGAAGCTGGAGACTCGAACCGATGAAACGTATTGTAATTGCGGATGACTCCTCTACTGCGCGCATGTTCATCAAGCGCTGTCTCGATATTATCGGGCTGGGTGATGCCGAGATTGTAGAAGCCGAGCATGGCAAGGAGGCCCTTGCCGCGGCCAAGGCGGAACCAACCGATCTGCTCTTGACCGATCTGAACATGCCGGTCATGGATGGTGAAACTCTGCTCAAATGGGTTAAGGCCAGCCCCAAACTCTGTGAAATGCCGGTGGTTATCATTACCAGCGCCGGCAATCCGGCCAAAGAGCAGGAGCTGCTGGAACTTGGCGCCCTGAAGGTGTTGAACAAACCGGTCGCCCCACCGATGCTGATGGAAGCCCTTGAATCCTTCATCGACGATTGACTCGCCACTTACGGAGATAACTATGCCGCATCAGGATACCGCACTCTATAAAGCAATGCTCGATGCTGTTCGCCAGACGTTCGAAAACATGGCATTTGTCGAGGTAACTGAACAACCCGAAGAAATTGATCTGCAGATCCCGACCGAAGCGGCCTGGGTCAGTATTCTGATCCACGACCCGGTTCAGGGTGAAGTCCGCCTGGCAATGCCGCAACTCCTGCTGCAGGAAATGACGGCCGATATGTTCGGCATCGGCAATGATGAAGTCACTGAAAATCAGCGACAGGATATCATTGCAGAGATCCTCAACACCCTTGCAGGGCTTTTCATGACCAACCTGCTGCCGGATGACCAGACATACCAGCTCGGACTCCCCGAGCATGGCGAGGGACCGATTCCCGCAAACGAAGAGGGCTCTGTCATCTGGAACCTGCAGATAGAGGGAACGCCCCTGTTGCTGGTTGCCAGCGGTATTGGACTGACAACTGAAAATCATTAATTTAAACCCTGCATCAAAGGAGAAACACCATGGGTAAAACAGTACTGATTGTAGATGATTCCAACACCATGCGAAAAATTGTTTCACGAGCCTTGCGTCAGGCTGGCATCGATTTTGACGAAATTCTCGAAGCGGGAGACGGGCAGGAAGCCCTCGATGTCCTTGGTGCCAATTCGGTCGACGTCGTGCTCAGCGATATTAACATGCCGAATATGACCGGGCTGGAATTTCTTAAGGCAAAATCGGAAGATGACGCCATTAAAGACATTCCGGTGGTTATGATTTCAACCGAAACCGGCGCCGACATTATTGATCAGGCCAAGGCACTTGGGGCCAAAGGAGCGGTCAAGAAACCCTTTACTCCGGATCTGATCAACGACACTCTGGGACCATTACTCTAATCCCGATACCGTCCACCGTCGGGACGTCCCTCTAATCCCTGTACGGCCGATGTAAAAAATTACTCTGACAACGAGGTTTATCGTGAACCACGCCGAACAAATAGCAGAGGCAACCCGTGAAATATTTTCGAGCATGATCATGCTCGAAGTCACGGCCAAAGAGGCAACAAAACGTACCGATCCGGCCTTCTCCAACAGTATCAGCGGCATGGTCGGATTGGCAGGAACGGTCAGGGGCAACCTCTCGATCCACCTGCCGGCCACAGTGGCAACGGCAGTCACTACCGCTTTTCTCGGCATGGAAGTCGAAAGTATCGACGATGATGTCTGTGATGCTATCGGTGAGCTGGCCAATATGCTGGCCGGGGCTGTAAAAACCGCCATCGACCCGAGCGGCAGCGATATCAAACTGTCGATGCCTTCAACTGTTTATGGCGACACATACAGCCTTGACTGCCTCGACTGCGGTATCAGTGTACAGGTTCCTTTCGATCTTGACGGTACCGAGTTCAGCGTCGAACTGCAGCTGGCTGAAAACTGACAACCAGCAGGAGTTTACCTCGTGGAATTTGCACAAAAAATCAGCGCCACCACCGAGGAGATCTTTGCCACCATGATCTTTCTCGACCTCGCGGTTGCAGAACCGCTCACCCAGGGCAAGGAAGATCTGGGCTGTCACATCTCGGCAATGATCGGCCTGTCCGGTGACTTTAATGCCCTGCTCGGCATCCACTGTCCAGCTGAAGTCGGACTGGCGATCGGTGGCGCCATGCTCGGAATGGACCTTGACGAGATTGACGATGACACCAAGGATGCACTGGGAGAGATTACCAACATGCTGGCTGGTGGCCTCAAAGAAGCCTTTGCCGCAGAAGGCACCAATCTCCTGCTGGCCATTCCGACCACAATCTCCGGCAGTTCCTACAAAATTTCCGCGCCTTCAGGAAGCAATCGCATCATCATCCCTTTTGACCTTGAGGTCGGACGCTTTTATATTGACCTGAAGTATTCTCTCTCCTGACGGCTTTCCGATTGTGGCACGGTTCCCGCAAAACAGGGCTATGGCTGTAGAATTGTGTCATTCCGCTGACATCAGGGGAGTACCGTGGATCATCTGGCAATTGTAAAAACCGTTTTCAAGGCTGTGGTCGATGCGCTGCCGACCGAACTTGGCGCCCTGCTCGGTCAAGAGCTCAGCTGCAGTGCGCCCGACTGCCGCCTTGTTTCAAAAGAAACTCTCTTCACTGCAGAACCTCGCCCTAAATCAACGCTCTCACACCTGAAAGTGACCGGAGATCACGAAGGCGCAGCTTTTCTGATTCTTCCGGTTAAAACTGCGATCACCCTTGGCGGAACTCTGATCATGTTACCCGCCGACCAGATTACAGAAAACACACGCACCGAAACCTTTGAGGGCGAAATCGCTGATGCCTATGGAGAGGTTGCAAACATCCTCGCCGGGGTTCTGACTCAGGTTTTTCTGGACAAATACACCAAGAACCTGCGTTTTGTCCGCACCGATGTCGAAGAACTGAACGACTCCGAAGTCGATATTTCCTCCGACAACCCCTTCCCCCCTGGCAGCTATTTTCACCTCAGCACTCAATTGAACATTGGAGACCAGGATCTCGGCCACCTTGAAGTGATCACTCCTGCCGCGATTTTCGACCTTGAAGAGGAATCTCAACCCGACACCGAAGTGGAAAAAACCGGACCCGCCACCACAGAAGAACCGGTCAGCACAGCCTCACCGCAAGAGAATAAACCCCCTGCAACACCTGCCCGTCAGCCCTTCGCTGATGCTAAAAAGGTTGCCGACGTCGTCCTTAAAGCCACTATCGGGCAAGTTACAGAAGAAGTTGGAGCACTTTTAGGACAGACCTTTGACTGTACCGATCTCAAACTGGAGATCGTCTCGAAAAACGATTTTTTCAGTCAACACTGTCTGGAAAAATCAACCCTGACCTACATGGAGGTAAGTGGCGATTCTAGCGGCAATATCTATCTGCTGAACCAGATCAAAGACGCCATCCTGATGGGCGGAACCTTGATCATGCTGCCTGAAGAAGAGATTGAGGCCCAAGTCAGCAAAGGGGAGTTCGCTGGTGAAGTTGCCGATGCCTACGGTGAGGTGGTCAATATTATTTCTGGCGGACTGACCCAGACCTTTCAGGACCGCTATCCGCAAGCCCTCAGGTTTGTCAAAACAACAGCAGAAATCGTGGTCCCGACCAAGGTAACCCCGGCTGACGAAAAACCCTTTGCGGACGGGCTTTACTATATGGCCAGCTGTGCAATCAATCTGCAGGGTAAACCACTTGAGCGAATGCACCTGCTCTTTCCTGCTCAAATTCTCGGTCTGGAAGAATACGAGGAAGAAGGAAGCGCCGCGGCAACATCCGCAACCGGCGAAACAACAGCAGAACCCGACAGCCCGACAGTTGATCCACGAACCTCCGTCTCCACAGCGCGTCAGGCTCCCCAGCCACCCATTGATGCAACACCGGTTGTGCTGATTATCGCTGACTCCCAGCAAGATACGGAAATAATCAGCAAAAACCTGGCCAGCGATCATTACGAAGTCAAGGTCCTCGGGTATAAGGATGACATCAGATCGGTTTTCGGCTCACACCCGGTTCTGGGTATTTTCCTATTGATGTCGGAAGTTGGAGAGAAGGGTTTTTCCGTCGCGATAAAGCTACAGTCGAGCGGTTATCCGCTGCCGCCGGTGATTGCCGCCGGGCCGGAATGGACCAGGTCAGCAGTACTCAAGGCGATCAAATACGGCGCGCGTGATATTCTGGTCACCCCGGCGTCAGATGATGAGATCCGCGAAAAAGCCAGCCAGCATATTGCCGTTCCGGCATAAATCCCAGATCACGCAAAACAATTGAATCAGAGGCTGATAAGCTGAGGAAACAGTGCTCTAGGCTGTCCCTGAAGCAATAACGGAATTCCCCTTAGGGTTCAGCGAGCGAAATGCGCGGCATGTCCTTTTCAGGTTTCAAGGCACTTTTTCTTGATTTTCTCGATCAGGGTGGTGCGTTTGAGGTTGAGCAACTTTGCCGCCTCTTTTTTATTCCCCCCACTGCGCCTCAGAGCATGCATGATCAACTGATCCTCAAAGTCGGAAATCAGGATATTGAAGTCAAGACCATCCTCACTCCACTCAGCAGCAGGTGGAGCCGGTGCAGTCGCCGCAGATAACGAAACAGTCGCGCCGGACTCCGCCGGGGCAATTGCTTCTACAACCGATTCGCAACGGTACTTTGCCGGAAGCGCGGACAGCCCGATGGTTTTACCACGATTCAGGATAACAAGGCGCTGGATCAGATTTTCAAGCTCACGGACATTCCCCGGCCAATCGTAAGCCATCAAACTGCGTAAGCTGGCCTCTTCAAAACGAGGAGGGGTATCCCCCTTACGTCGACAGAATATTTGAACAAAACGATCGATCAGCAAAGGGATATCATCACGACGTTCACGTAACGGTGGAGCATCGAGGGGGATAACCGCCAATCGGTAGTAGAGGTCCTCACGGAACCGTCCCTCAGCGACAAGCCGCTCCAGATTCTGGTGCGTTGCCGCGACAACCCGCACATCAACCTTGGTTGGCCTGATTCCGCCGACCTGCTCGACCTCGCGCTCCTGTAAAACACGCAGCAGCTTGGCCTGCAGGTTCGGCTTCATATCACCGATCTCATCCAGAAACAAAGTACCGCCATCAGCGTACTGGACCCGTCCGATCTTTGCCTGCTGTGCTCCGGTAAAAGCCCCTTTCACGTAGCCGAACAGCTCACTTTCCAGCAGTTCATCAGGAATGGCCGCACAGTTGACCGGCACAAAATGCCCACTTTTACGCGGACTGTTGTTATGAATCGCACGAGCGATAAGCTCTTTGCCGGTGCCACTTTCGCCCTGAATCAGAATTGTGCTGTCTCCTTCCTCAGCAACACACTCAATCAGGTCAAACAACTCGCACATCTGTGGTGATCGTCCGATCATGCCTGAAAACGATTTCATTACTGTCAACCTTCTACTTCCAATTGTTGATTGAGGGCTCGCGTCAGTCACGACTGCCAAGGGAGATGATTGCAAAATTGAGCTCCTGAAAAGAGGTGGTAACGGTTGGTTAGACAAACATAATATAAGATATGTAATGTGTCAATATTTAGACACAGTTTTTATAAGTTTTTTCTAAATTTCCACATTCGCGGTATTTTCCGTTAAGTCACTGCGATTACTTGAGTTTTGCGGCGACGAACTATTGACTCGCCCAAGGTACTCTTCTTCCCGAGCTTTTCATTTTTTCAGAACATGTAATTCAGGGTGCAGAATATTGCTCTTGATATAATCCGGCAAAAAATTGACGCTCACGGGAAAGAAAAAAAGCCCGGCAAAAATGCCGGGCTTCGGTATGGCGGAGAGGGGGAGATTCGAACTCCCGGACCCTTGCGGGTCAACAGATTTCGAGTCTG
>JAJRWF010000179.1 GCA_024276905.1 Deltaproteobacteria bacterium | reverse complement strand
CTGCACCCTTTACAGTACCGCTCGATGATCTCTATTTCCGCTTTCGCACCGCTCATTCTTATCCTTCTCCTTTGTACGTTTTGGCCTGTTTTTCAACAGATGAGGTAAAGCGGCGGAATCCTACCACAAGCGGCGAACCCAGGCCAATAAAAAAACTTGCACCCGAATTTCCCCGTTGTCCCGCTTCTCTCTCCAGTATGCTCCCGAACAAAATAATGCAGACCGCATAATTCAAATATTATAATATTGAGCCCGTACAAGAGGGGTAGCCTGACGGCTACCCCTCTTGTAAGACAGATTAAACCGGCGTGGACTAGAGGTTCATACTCCCGACCAGTTCCTTAACAGCGGCAACAGAATTATCCATCAGTGCCTGCTCGGTCTCGTCCAGCTTGAATTCAATAATTTTCTCAACACCGGCTGCACCCAGAACACAGGGCACGCCGACATAGAAGCCATCAACGCCAAACTCTCCGTTGAGCAGGGCGCAAGTCGGCAGGACGCGTTTCTGATCTTTCAGAATCGACTCAGCCATGGCAACAGCCGAAGAAGCCGGGCTATAGAACGCACTGCCATTCCCCAGCAGCTTGACAACTTCACCACCGGCAGCCTTGGTCCGCTCAACCATGGCCGTCATCACTTCGTTGGCTTTTTCAGCGCTGCCGTACTTCTGCTCCAGAAGTTCCATGACCGGGATACCGTTAACACTGGCATAACGCACCAGCGGCACCATGGTATCGCCATGGCCACCCAGAGTCATGGCATTGACGTCACGAATCGACACGCCCAGTTCCCAGGCAATGAAGGACTGAAAACGGGCCGAGTCGAGGACTCCAGCCTGTCCCATAACGCGGGCGGACGGAAAGCCGGTGACCTTGCGGCAGAGAGTTACCATGGCGTCGAGAGGATTGGAGATCACGATAACAAAAGCATCAGGAGCGTTGTCGCGGATGCCTTCTGCAACGCTGGTCATGATTTTGGAATTGACGCCGATCAGATCGTCGCGGCTCATCCCGGGCTTACGTGGCAGACCTGCGGTGACAATAACAACGTTTGCCCCTGCAATGTCTCTGTAGTCGTTCGTGCCGGTTACGTTGACGTCAAAGCCGTCAACCGGTGAAGCTTCAGCAATATCAAGGGTTTTTCCCTGAGGCATGTTTTCTACAATGTCAAACAGAACGACATCACCCAGTTCGCGCAGAGCGCAGAGCTGAGCCAGAACACCACCAATCTGTCCACCACCGATCAGAGCAATTTTTGGTCTTGCCATCTTTCTCTCTCCTTTGTACTGACAATTTGGCCTGTCACCACCCGACAGACAACGAAATAGATCCTTTACCAACACGAAAAGCAGGCACAGCCTGCAGTGCTGTATACAGTATACAAACGATATTTTACTGTCAAGATGCTTTGCGCTTTGAAGTAATTTTATCCCGATAGTCTACATATGGGAGATTCAAGAACTTAAACCCGCCATCTTTTTACTGTATTCTGACAGAAAAAAGGCGAAGCCGTTAAACCGGCTTCGCCTTGATGTTTTCAGCTAACTTCCCACTCAACTCATGCCATCGATGATGGCATTCAGAGTTGCGCTCGGACGCAAGGCCTTGGCCGCCTTGGCCGGGTCGGGGCGAAAGTAACCGCCGATATCTACCGACTCGCCCTGAGCTGCGATCAGCTCGGCATCGATCTTGTCGGCATTTTTCTCAAGCTCGGCGGCAACCTCGGCGAAACGAGCTTTCAGTGCAGCATCCTTGTCCTGAGCTGCCAGCGCCTGAGCCCAGTACAAGCCCAGATAGAAACTGCTTCCACGGTTGTCAATTTCATTGACCTTCCGTGAGGGCAACTTTTGATTTTCCAGATATTTGCCGATCCCGGCATCCAGAGTTTCGGCCAGGACAGCAGCCTTGGCGTTGTTGTCACTGGCGGCACACTGCTCAAGAGACGGGACCAGGGCACAATACTCCCCGAGAGAATCCCAGCGCAGGTGACCTTCCTTGAGGAACTGCTGAACATGCTTGGGGGCAGAACCACCGGCACCGGTCTCAAACAAACCGCCACCAGCCAGCAACGGCACAATCGACAACATGCGGGCACTGGTGCCGAGTTCGAGAATCGGGAAAAGATCGGTCAGATAATCACGCAAGACATTGCCGGTGACCGAAATGGTGTTCAACCCTTTGCGCACGCGCTCAAGGGAGAAGTTCATGGCGTCAACCGGATCCATAATACGGATATCCAGACCTGCGGTATCAAATTCAGGCAGATACTTGTTCACCTTCTTGATGATTTCCGCATCGTGACCGCGATTCTCGTCAAGCCAGAAGATGGTTGGTTCTCCCGAAGCCTTGGCGCGACTGACGGCCAGCTTGACCCAGTCCTTGATCGGAATATCTTTGGCCTGACTGGAGCGGAAGATATCACCGGTCGACACCGGTTGCTCAAGCAAAACTTCACCGGCAGCATTGACAATCTGAAATTTACCCGCCGTCGGCGCTTCGAAGGTTTTGTCGTGCGAACCATATTCTTCGGCTTTTTGCGCCATCAAACCAACGTTGGCGACACTGCCCATGGTTGCCGGGTCAAATTGACCGTTACGCTTGGCGTCTTCGACAATCTCACGATAAATTGTCGCATAGCAGCGATCAGGAACCATGGCGATGGTATCCTGCAACTCATCTTGCAGGTTCCACATCCGGCCACCATCACGCACAACGTTCGGCATCGAAGCATCAACAATGACATCATTCGGCACATGCAGGTTGGTGATATTTTTGCGCGAATCGACCATAGCCAGGGCCGGACCATTCTGGTAACAGGCATCAATATCAGCTTCGATTTCAGCTTTTTTGTCCGCCGGAAGCTTGTCGAGTTTGGCCAGAATATCCCCAAGGCCGAGATTCGGGTCGGCACCGATCGACTTCAGGCTCTCGGCGTGCTTGTCCAGTGCAGCCTTGAAATAGACCGAAACAGCATGGCCGAACATGATCGGATCAGAAATTTTCATCATCGTTGCCTTGAGGTGCAGGGAGAGCAGTACGCCCTTCTCTTTAGCCTCGGCAGCGGTTTCAGCGTAGAATTTGCGCAGTGCGGCAACCTTCATCACCGAACTGTCGAGAACTTCCCCCTCAAGCAAAGCCAAGCTGTCCTTCATGACAGTCGCATTGCCATCCGCATCGACAAACTGAATCTTGACGGTGTCGGCCTTGTCCATGGTGACAGATTTTTCGGTCTCATAGAAATCGCCGGCATCCATATGAGCGACGCGACACTGGGAAACTTCCGGCCAATCCTGCATCATGCGATGCGGGTTTTTCTGCGCAAATCTCTTGACCGATGCGGCGGCACGACGGTCGGAGTTTCCTTCGCGCAGAACCGGGTTGACTGCAGAACCGAGACATTTGGCGAAACGGGCCTGCAATTCCTTTTCGGCGTCAGTTGTTGCCTCCTCAGGATAGCTGGGAATATCGTAGCCCTTTTCCTGCAATTCATTAATCGCGTCTTGCAACTGCGGAATCGAAGCACTGATGTTCGGCAACTTGATCACGTTGGCTTCCGGAGTCTTGACCAAATCTCCCAGAAGCGCCAGATTATCGACCACCTTCTGCTCTTCTGTCAGATTCTCAGGGAAGTTGGCGAGAATGCGGCCGGACAGGGAAATGTCCAGAGTCTCAACCTCAACGCCGGTCCCCTTGCAGAAGGCCTGCACAATCGGCAAAAGAGAATAGGTTGCCAACGCCGGTGCTTCGTCAATTTCTGACCAGATAATTCTTGATGCCATGTTTCTCTCCTTTATATTGGTGCTGATATCGCCAGAGGCGGGATAAACGGATCAAAAATAAGTCTTTCATTCAAGGTACTTACAAACAAACAACCGACATATATGAACCGCGAATTCTGTATACAGTATGCAAATCAACAGGGGCTGTCAAGTGAAAACAAGGCCCCAACTGGTGCCGGGTCCGGAGGACCATATTGCAAGATAATTCACCGGGGAGTCAGTCTGAGCAGGCCTCAGACAAATGCGCTGATCGTTTTAAAAATTTACTCTCGGCAGAAACAGAAACTGAACGGAAAATGTCCGGAAAACCAATAAAAGACGCGGATTCTAAGGATGAAACAGGCCGGAATCGCGCGCTTCCTTACGCGCCGCCTCCTGCTCCTGCTTGCTCTTGTCGCGGGGAATCGAGAAAACCTGGCCTTTAAATATCTGTTGCGGATCCTTGATCTGATCGCGGTTGGCTTTGTAAATCAGCGGCCAGAGCAACCCGTCCGCATAGACATCCTTGCGCCCGGCGAGACTGTAGAGAGTCTCGCCTTCGACAATTGTTACCTCATCCAGCAAAGTGACTTTCGGCTTTGGTGGCCTGGCTTTCGGTTTCGCTTTCGGCTTTGGCCGCACTTTTCTAGCCACAGTTTTCTTGATTTTCTTCTTTTTAAACTTTTTGGCTTCGATTTCAGCCTGCCGCTGAGACTCAAGCTCAGCGGCCTTTTCACGTGTCAACTCAGATGCCTTGGCAATATGTAACAGCGCCAAGTTTAACCCAGCACGGGCTTGACGGTATTTTTCACGATGAATGAGAATCTCGGCCTCACGCAAGGCAACGGAGGCTGCTTCATACTCGGCTGGCGCAAGAACTTTTGCCCCCCTGGCATAGGCCTTGGCAACCTCGCTGCGCGTAATCTCCAGTTCCACCTGCGGCAACCGAGCACAGCCCGCCACAAGAAAAACTCCGAGCATCAGTAGGATAATTCGTTGATACATTAAATCCCGTAATTCGTTCTGCCAATATTCGTTTTTAGTGTTCGGAATCTACCCACAGTTTCCAACGGGAAACTATTTAGCCGATTTGCGCAAGCGGATCCCCAACTCCTGCAACTGTTTCTCACCGACCTCACCCGGAGCCTCGGAGAGCAGGCAGGTTGCTTTCTGGGTTTTCGGAAACGCGATAACGTCGCGAATCGAATCAGTCCCGGCCAGAATCATTGTCAGACGATCAAGTCCGAACGCAATGCCACCATGTGGTGGCGCACCATAGCTGAGAGCATCAAGCAGAAAACCGAATTTCTCCTGTGCCTCTTCATCGTCAATCCCCAGCAGCCCGAACATTTTCTGCTGAATGGCCTGGTCATGAATACGGATTGAACCACCACCGATTTCGGACCCGTTCAGCACCAGGTCATAGGCCTTGGCCCGAGCCTTGCCCGGGTCTGTCTCCAGCAGTGCAACATCTTCGTCAAGTGGGGCGGTAAAGGGGTGATGGACTGCAACATGCCGCTGTTCCTCTTCATCCCAGTCCAGCAACGGGAAATCCGTCACCCAGACAAAACTGAAGTTGTCCTTCTTGGCCAGTCCGAGTTTTTGTCCGAGGTGCTGACGCAAACGCCCGAGAGATTCATTGGCAACCTTGGCCGAATCGGCCACGAACAGCAGCAGATCACCCTCTTCGGCTCCCAGTGCCTGTTCGATCGCCCCCAGCTCTTCTGGAGTAAAAAATTTGGCGATCGGTGACTGTCAGCCATCGGCAGTCATCTTGACCCAGGCCAGGCCTTTGGCCCCGTAGATCGCCGCAAAGGAGGTCAGATCATCAAGCTCCTTGCGCGAGAACGTTGCGGCACCCTTTACGTTAATCGCCTTGACCATGCCACCCTTATCGGCCACGCTGGCAAAAACCTTGAATCCGCATCCCTTGACGATACTGGTCAATTCTACCAGCTCCAGCCCGAAGCGCAGGTCGGGGTTATCGACTCCGTACTTGGCGAGAGCCTCAGCGTAAGTGATACGCGGCAAGGGGCATGAAATTTCAACCCCGATCCCTTCACTGAAGACCCGGGCAATCATCCCCTCCATGATCGTCATTACGTCTTCACGATCAACAAAACTCATTTCGCAGTCGATCTGGGTAAACTCGGGCTGACGATCAGCGCGTAAATCCTCATCACGGAAGCATTTGACGATCTGGGCGTAACGGTCAAACCCGGCAACCATCAGCAGCTGCTTGAACAACTGTGGAGACTGGGGCAGGGCATAGAACTGGCCACTGCTGACCCGGCTCGGCACCAGATAGTAACGTGCACCCTCAGGGGTACTTTTGGTCAGAACCGGAGTTTCAATATCGAGGAACCCCTGATCATCGAGGTATCTGCGCACGGTTCGTGAAACCCGGTGACGCAGCATCAAGCTTTTCTGCACCGAAGGACGGCGCAGGTCGAGATAGCGATACTTCAGCCGGATATTTTCAGCCACCTCGCTATAATCGTCGAGCATAAAGGGCGGTGTTTCGGCACGATTGAGAATTTTGAGTTCGCTGACCTCAATCTCAACTTCGCCGGTTTTCATCTTCGGGTTGACGGTCCCCTCAGGACGCGGTGAAACCTTCCCCTTAACCGCAACAACAAATTCGTTGCGTACCTGCTCGGCTTTTTTATGCGCTTCCGGGTCACGGTCGGGATCAAGCGCCAGTTGCAGGACACCTTCCCGGTCACGCAGATCAATAAAGATCAAACCACCATGATCGCGGCGGCGCTGCACCCAACCCATGACACAGATCTCCTGCCCCATCTGCTCGGCGGTCACTGTGCCGCAAAGTTGAGTCCGTTTCCAGTTTCCAAGTGTATCGTTCAAGGTGAACCTCCGTAAATCCGTTTTACAACCGGCAGCAGAGCTGTACGGTCATCCGCTGAGAAATCAAATCGGCGATTATAAGGACAGCACCCTTACCAGGTCAAGAAGAAGAACACAATCCGCGCATCAGCATAACCAGCTCCCCAAGTTCAATCTGTTGCTGAGAACTCTGGTCCATATCTTTCAGTTCGGCAACACCGGTTTCCAGTTCCTGCTCTCCCAGAATCAGGGCATAGCGTGCCGACAGTTTGTTTGCCCGGCGCATCTGGGCCTTAAGGCTCTTGCCCAGATAATCCATCTCGGCCCTGATTCCCGCCCGCTGCAATTGTGACATCAGAACAAAAGCCTTTTCAGCTGCTTCAGAGCCCATCGACGCGAGAAAAATATCAGGTCGAGGGGCCGGAACCTTTTCCTCCCCCTTCATCAACACCAATCGTTCAACGCCGATGGCAAAACCGATCCCCGACAAAGCGGGGCCGTCCAGACTTTCAACCAGACCATCATAACGTCCACCGGCAGCAACGGCATTCTGAGAACCGAGCTGATTCGTTACCAGTTCAAAGGTGGTCCGTACGTAGTAATCGAGTCCGCGCACCATCCGTGCATTGACAGAAAACGGGATATCGAGTGCCGCCAGGTGCTTCTTCACTCTGGCGAAATGGTCCTCACAACTGCCGCACAGATGGTCAAGAACCGAGGGAGCATCCACAGTGGATTCTTGACACCCCGTCGCCTTGCAATCGAGAACCCGCAACGGGTTGCTCTGATAGCGTCGCTGGCAGTCTGCACACAAACTCCCGAGGCGGAGCTCTAGAAAATCGATCAGAGCCTGTCTATAATCCGGACGGCACTCGGGACAACCAAGTGAATTGATCTGTAACTGCACCGCGTCAATACCGATTTCACAAAAATAGTGATGCAGCATCGCCAGTAGCTGCGCATCGATCAACGGGCTTTCCACCCCGATTATCTCGGCACCTATCTGGTGGAACTGCCGGTAGCGACCTTTCTGCGGACGCTCGTAGCGAAACATCGGCCCCATATAGTAGAGCTTGTTGACCGGATCAAGGTTGTGCAGGCGGTTCTGAATAAATGCCCGCATTACCGGCGCAGTCCCTTCGGGACGCAAGGTCAGACTGTTGTCACTCTTGTCACTGAAGGTATACATCTCCTTTTCGACGATATCTGTTGTTTCACCGATTGAGCGACAGAAGAGTTCTGTTTTTTCCACCACCGGGGTCCGAATCTCGGCAAAACCGTAAGCACTGAAAACCTGACGCGCCTTCGCCTCCAGAAACTGCCAGGTTTCAACATCTCCCGGCAGGATATCATTCATCCCCTTGATTGCATTGATTGCCAAAGACTTCTTCCTTTCATACCGAAACGACAGGAGGCTGACCAGCCTCCTGCTCGTCATCATCCTTACGAACCAGACCGCGGGCCACATCGACCCCCTCCTGCTGCAAACCGTCAAGCCGATAGACACTACAGGATGTCGTCTTGCCTTTCAACTGAATCGGCTCACAGGCGGTCACCAGAACCTGACCCTGGACCTGGGTGAAGGTTTCTTCCGAGATAAGTATTTCTCCCGGTTTTGCCAGAGACTGCAGGCGAGATGCGATATTAACGCTGTCACCGATAACCGTATATTCCATGCGCAACGCCGAACCGACATTCCCGGCCACAACCGGGCCGGTGTTGATGCCAATACCGATCGCAATCGGTTGACGACCCTGCTCGACGCCTGCGCGATTAAATTGCGCTATTGATTTCTGCATCGCCAGGGCACAGCATACGGCTCGCAGAGCCTCATTGCCAACCGACATCGGCGCTCCGAAAAGTGCCAGAACTGCATCGCCCATGAACTTGTCAACCATCCCCTCAAAATGACCGACAACCTTGACCATCCGCGAAAAATATTCATTAAGCAATTCAACTACTGCCGTCGGCGACAACTCTTCCGCCAGGGTGGTAAAACCACGGATATCAGAGAAGAGAATGGTGACTTCTTTCTCCTCCCCACCCAACTTCAATTCGTGTCGATGACTGAGGATCTCACGGGCCAGGGGTTTACTGACATAGCGTTCAAAGGTCTTCTCAACAAAATCTTTTTCACGCAATTTGGCTGCCATACTGTTAAAAGCGCTGGTCAGGACACCGAGTTCGTCTTTGCGCTGCAAGCGGATTTCCTGTTCAAGGCGACCGTCACCGATGGCCCTGACCCCAGCAACCAGAGCATCAACCGGGCGGACAAAAAATGATGCCAGCAGGTACGCCACAGCACTGGCAAAGGCCAGACCGAGAACAGAAAAGAGCACCAACTGACGTCGCATTTCTGTAATCGCCAGATTCACCTGGGCCTGAGAGAGCCCCAGATGAATCGAACCGAGCGGCAACGGCTTATCCCCGACCAGCAGTATCGGCACCTCGACATCGAACAAATCGCCTCCGGCACCACTGCGTAACAGGTACCCTTCACCTGTTTTGACCGGGTCAACCGCTCCCGGCCAATGCCAGACCTCCCCCACTCTGTCAATATCACTGGCCGCCTTGACCTGGCCCTGCTCATCAACAATCACAACATAGACCACACCCTGAGAACGGCTGGCGATCTTGACCGCAGAGAAAAGGGAAAGATCGTCACCGGTCAACAACGGATCTTCAACATTAAACGCAACGCTGCGCGCAACACCCACACCCTTTTCGACACTTTCTCGCACCAGCGAACTTCGCAGGTTCTGCTCAAACAAAAAAAGCCCGCCAAGAATAAAAAGACCGATGACCAGAACCATCAACAAGGCAAATTTAAACCGTAGACTGGAAAAAAATCCAACCGAATCAGCCACCTTGTCGCTCCCGGATCTGTCTGAGTTTACGCGTTGCTTTGTCGATGTTCATCCTGGCTTTCGCATGGTCGGGAGCAAGGTCCAGAACCTGATACCAGACAGCAATCGCCTGTTTATAATCACCCTCGGTGTAAAGTTCTATTCCTTGCAGGTAAAGGCGTTTACTATCGGCTGAGGTCAAACCGGCCCGTCCGGCCCGTTCGATCTGACGCAGGGCTGTCAAGGCATCAGCATGATGTGGATCGAGACTCAAGATATTGCGATACGCCTGTTGTGCCTGATCCAGCCTGCCCGTTTTGTGAGCAGCAGAACCTTCGGCCAGAAGCCGGGAAATTGTCGCCGCAAGTGCATCGCGGCCCTGTTTCAGCCCTGCAAGCGCTTCAGTGTTCCCGGGCTCGATATCAAGTGCACGGCGGTAGGCTTTCAGCCCGGCATCTACATTTCCGGCAGCGACTTCCTGCCGGGCCAGCGCAAGTTGCTCCGTCAGGGCGCGAGATCGTGCAGCCTTCAACTCAGCACCAATAACCGCCGGAATACCCGATTCCGGGCTCAGACGCCTGACCTGGGCAAGTAATTGTGTCGCCTGTACAAACTGCTGTTTTCTGATTGCGGCCCGCGCAAGCAGG
>JAJRWF010000178.1 GCA_024276905.1 Deltaproteobacteria bacterium | reverse complement strand
TTGTCGTGATGGTGGAGCAGTTTAATCAAATCCGCGATCAGGACTTCAGGACTTTTGAGCCGTGAGAAAGCTTCAACCGCGGCTTTTCTGACCCTCCAGTCGTCATCTCCCAGACCAAGGGAAAAGAGCGACATGGACACTCGGGTAAGGTCGGCAAGCTGACGGGCTGCGGCAATCCGGGTTTCACCATCGGACGCTTCCAGCAGCTGTCGAATCAATCCGGCCTTCTCATCCATGAGAATCCTTTCTCTCATTCCGGAGTTCTTCCGCGCGTGCGGCAGAAAAACGCATCAGTGCCGTCAACAGATAGTCCTGCTTATCGAGCTCGATCTGTGGAATGCGTCCAGCCAGTAAGCGTCGCCCCTCTGTCAGCTGTTCAGACAACCGCGTTTCAAGATCCTGGCTGGCAATTCCAAGGTCGATCTGCTCCTGATGATAAAGAGCGATATCCGCAATCAGCAATCGAGCAAGCTCTTCTGCCTGCTGAGCAAGCTCGGCATTGACTGCCAACGGCCGCTCCTCACCCTGGCCGTTCATAGGACAACGGGGTGAACTTTTGAGTGCCAGATGCGGCAGCAGATCATGCAACAATGGAATCAGTTGATCGCTCAGGTGATGAAGTTCCAGATAGGCGTCAGCACCATACAGTGACGAGGGTTTACGCTTGTAAGCCGTACGATTGTAAACTGATGGCAGCAAAACAATTTTCAGCGGATCTCCGGCACTACGAACTTCTTCAATCAACTGAAAAGGGAAAACGCCGGGCAGGGCGACATCCAGCAATAGCGCGGAAAAACTGTGGCGCGCCAGCAGTTTCCTGGTCATCTCGGCATCGCTGCAAGTCAGAATTTCGCCGACATCCTGCCGACAAACCTCAAGGATGGTCCGGCAAACTTCCGGCTCCCCATGAGCGAGAAGGATCTTGGCTGACGGGGGGACAGAATAAGAGAATTTGGACCCGCAACGACGGCAAACCAGGGAGAGATTTTTACCGGCATACCTTGCAGCATCGATACGTAATTTTACCCGACACCGGGAACAGACAATAATCATCGCCACTCAATTCATTGGATTTGTTCTTCGAGCGCCTGTTTCTGAATCTGGTCGGCGTCGATATTCTGATCGCTGGAGAGGATTTTCTTCAGGTTGATCAACAATAGCAGTTTTCCCTTGTAGCGGCAGACACCGGGGAAAAATTCAGTATCCGGGCCAGACATATAATATGGCGCAGGCTGTATATCATCACGGGAAAAAACAGCAATTTCACTGATCTCGTCAACAAACAGACCAATGATCCGGCCATCAACAGCACAGATAATAATTCGTTCCCGCGGTTCAGCCCTGGACTCGACCCCGAAACGTCGACGCAGATCAACTATCGGGATCACCGCCTTGCGTAAGGTAATAACGCCATCGACATAAACCGGGGCGCGAGGAACCTCGACAATAGGCAGAGGACGAATAATTTCGCGAATTCCCATAATGTCCAGAGCATAAAAAGCTGACCCCACGCGCAGGCAGGCCAGCTTTATCTCATCGACAACGGCCCCCCCGGGAAGCGGTGGCAAATGCTGCATGGTCAACGGTTCTTACCGACAAGCTGTTCGATGATGTCGATAACCATTGCGGATTTGAACGGTTTGGTAATGTAATGATCGGCGCCGACTTCTTCTCCACGTGCCAGATCTTCAGGTGTTTTCTTGGCGGTCAGGAGAATAACCGGAATATCCCGGGTCACAGGGTCACCCTTCAGCCGTTTACACACCTCAAAGCCATCCATTTTCGGCAACATGACATCAAGCAGAACCAGATCCGGGTTCTCCTCGTTAACCGCCTCAAGTGCGGCCAGACCGTTGGTCACCCCCTGGACGAGGTAACCCTTGGTGGTCAACAGGATACTTTCAAGCTTCAGCAAGCTTTCTTCATCCTCGACGATCAATACCTTTTTCTGCATCTCAATTACCACCCTCCACGCGCTGCCGTCAGTACCTGCACCTGACGAATTCGATTGCTCTTACCGTTAACAGGGCTACTCACCCAATGCGATATCAATTTCCATAATTTTTTCAGGCCGCAGCAGAATCAACATCTTGCCCTGTTTGCGCCCGACGCCCTGAATAAATGCCGCCGCAGGGCTGTCTCCGACCAGTTGCGGAGTTTCAATTTCGCTGATCGGCATTCGCACAACCTGTGAAACCCGATCAACCAGCAGACCGAACCTCTGTTCTGCACCCTCGCACACGACGATACGCTGCAACTCGGCATCACATACATTTTCAGTCGTCAGACCGAGACGACGGTTCAGATCAATCACCTGGATCACCTCTCCCCGCAGGGAAATAATCCCGAAAACATAATCAGGCACCTGCGGCAACGCGGTCAGTGCTCTGGGTTTTATCAGTTCGGAAACAACCTCAAGCTCCAAGGCATATTCTTCGGTTCCCAGATGAAACCCCAGCCACTGGACCTGCTCAGAGACATCCTCCTCCACCGAAGCGACCAGCCCTTGCGCATACTCCTCTTCGGTAGCGAACTGACCGACACCGATCTGCTCCCAGAACTGACCCTCATCCAAACGGGCAAGGGGGATGTCCTCAGTGCCCACCGTCATGGATGAAAGCGCATCAACCGATGACGCCTCCGTGGAGACATCCGCTCTTCTGGTACGCGCCTTATTTCGAATATCAGCCAGGTCCATTATTTCAACCAAGAATCTTCTGGCACAACGTGCCTCAGTATAGCAGAAGAAATCATCTGCGGAGACAAAAAACCCTCAAATCCCGGACAATTCCATTGCCACATCAGCAACAATATCTGAATCAATCTGGTGCTGCTCACGCCCGAAAGCTTCCAGCAATGCCAGGGATGCCGCCTGATTTATGCGCCGCGGAACACCCGCTGAAAACTTGAATAATTCACGGACTGCATCGTCCAGGAAAATAACCTCCGTCCCGCCAGCGCAGCGGATTCGGTGTCGCAGATACGCCGCCGTTTCATCAAGGTTGAGTGGCCCGACATTAAATTGCAGGCCAATCCGTTGACGCAACGGCTCATAGACGGGATGAGCCAGACGTTGCCGAAGCTCCGGTTGGCCGAGAAAGACCACCGACAGCATATTGCCGTCATCGAGTTGAAAGTTGGTCAGCAGACGGATCTCTTCAAACGTGTCACGATGCGGTATCAGATGAGCTTCATCAATAATCAGAACCGGCAGAATCCCCTGACGAAACAACTCGTAGAGACTCTGCTCAATTTGCTCAAGCAGGCCGATGCGGTTCTTCGCTGGAGGAGCAACACCGATGCGCACCGCCAGGCTGTGAAGAAATTCCAATGGAGAAAGTCGCGGGTTGGTGAGTAATGCGATGCGTGCGGTCTCTCCCAGTTCATCCATCAGAGCCCGGGACAGAGTCGTCTTGCCACAGCCGATATCCCCTGTCAGCAAAATCATTTCCCGCTCTTCAACAGCATGCAGCAAACGTGCAAGAGCCTCCCGGTGACTTCGCGAGGGATAGAGATAATGCGGATCAGGCGTCTTGCTGAAAGGACGCTCTTTAAGTTTGAAAAAATCTCTATACATTCATACTGCCATCTCCTCGTAACGAATCATTAATCAGGCTGCCGACATCAAGCACCAGAACCGTCTTCTGATTGCCGAGATCCGCGGCACCGGCAATTCCCTTGACGAATGAAAGCGCCTGCCCCAATGACTTGATCACCACATCCTGTTGCCCGCGCAGCTCATCAACAACCAGACCGATCCGGCGGTCAGAGAAACCGACAACAACAACAAATTCGCCGCTGAACGATGTTCTTTCGTCCAGCTCAAACAAGCGGTTCAGGCGTAACAGAGGCAGGGTCTGGCGACGAAGCTCTATGACTTCCTGCCCTTCAATGGTCTGAATCATTCCCGGTTCAAGCAGCAGCGTTTCAAGGACAGAAGTCAGAGGGATCGCGTAATCCCGGCCCTGAATATGGACAACCAGCGCCTTGATGATTGCCAGGGTGATCGGCAGGGTCAGGCTGATTCGGGTACCCTGCCCCGGTTCACTTTCGATGTCGATCATACCTGACAGGGCAGAAATGTTACTCTTGACAACATCCATTCCGACACCGCGGCCCGAGTACTCACTCACCTCATCACGGGTTGAAAAACCAGGCGTAAAAAGCAAGTTGAACAAATCCTGACGTGA
>JAJRWF010000177.1 GCA_024276905.1 Deltaproteobacteria bacterium | reverse complement strand
CTGCGAATCAACCTCGACCAGGCCGTGCTCGGGCAGACCAGCGATCTGACCCCACGGAACTGGGACGACACCTGGGCGATTAATCTCGGCGGCGAATACCAGCTGAATGACACCCTGACCCTGCTCGCCGGTTACCTCTATAGTGACAATCCGGTGCCCGCGAACACCCTTGATCCATCGATCCCCGATTCGAATACTCATCTTTTTACACTTGGAACCAGCCTCAATTTCGGCAGCTGGACACTGGACCTGGCTTATGGTTTTGAGCATCACGAAGATCGACAGAAAAATAATCAGATCGGTCTGTCAACGGGAGCCAGCGCCAACGGAGAATACGCCACCGATATTCACCTGGCAGCAGCCAGCATCGGCTACAGATTCTAGCCTCCGGCGCTACGACAACTGCGTGTAAAAGCTGTACGACAAAGGCCCCGTATTTCTGCGGGGCCCTTGTCGTACAAAATGCTTAATCTGATCAGAGTCCGTTCAGCAGCTCATAATACTCCTCAATCATGCGGATCGATTCGAGGGTACTCTCGTACAACAGCCAGCTCAGCACCAGCGTCGCGACGGTCAGACCGATTTTCCAGGCCAGCGAGGTCTGCGGACGCAACCAGATCAGCGGCAGGGCCAGCGGACCGACAAAACCGATTGTAATAACAATAAAGGTTTTACGCAGGTACCAGGGCAGTTGTTGCTCGGTGGATTGTGGGGGAACCGGGCCGTTAAGAAACTCACCACAGTGTTTACACTTGATCGCCGCATCCTGAATTTCTTCAGCACAGAAGGGACATATTTTCATTTTTTACGCTCCCTGGTAATTATCATGACCTGTTATACGCCTGATCGTGCAGACTCGCAAACCTTTGTTGAGCACCTGATTACAGGCTGTTTTCTTGACCTTATAATCCCCGTGCCCTACCCTGTGCATTCTTGATCGACGCATCATCCAGGAGACAACCCGTGCACACCACTCAGGATCTGCTGCAATTCATCTTTTCCGGCCTCACCAGTGGGGCTGTCTACGCCCTGATTGCGCTCGGATTCTGTGTTGTCAACAACACCATGGGGATCGTCAATTTCGTTCAGGTCGACTTTGTCTCGCTGGGCGGAATGCTGATGTTTTCGGCCCTGTTTGCGGTCGGCATGCCGATGATCCCGGGGCTGCTGCTGGCGGTGGCCGGGGTGGCCCTGCTGGCGATGCTGGTCGAACGGATCGGCCTGCGTCCCTCGCGCTCGGACCATCACCTGGTCCTGATCTTTCTGACCGTCGGTTTGTCGATTATCCTGCGCGGCATCATGAAACTGATCTGGGGCAAAAACCGCATGGCCCTGCCCCCTTTGACCCCAGATGATCCGGTCCACATTCTGGGTGCGTCCCTGCTGCCTCAGGCTCTGTGGCTGCTGTTACTGACCGGTGTTGCCATCGGCCTGCTGACCTGGTTCTTTTATCGCACTTCACTGGGTCTGGCGATGCGTGCCGTCGCCAGTAACCCGACGGCGGCGGCGGTCGTCGGTATCCCGCCCGGACGGGTGAGAATGACCAGCTATGCAGTCGCCGGGGCATTGGGCGGTCTGGCTGGAGTGCTGGTCACCCCGATCACCACCCTCAGTTACGATGTCGGCGTGCTGCTTGGTCTCAAGGGTTTCGCCGCCGCGATCCTCGGCGGCTTCGGCTCCTTGCCGGGCGCGATCCTGGGCGGAATCAGCCTCGGCCTGCTCGAATCCTTGTCGGCCGGTTATCTGTCGAGTGCCTATAAAGATGTGGTGGCCTTTGTCGTGCTGCTGCTGGTACTGTTTGTGCGTCCCAAGGGGTTGCTGGGCAAATAAGACATCCGGGTTTCTCAGATTTTAGTACTGCACAAAACGCTCGATCCCGGTACTACGGAATGAATAGACCAACCGCTGCTCCCGTTTAACCCGTGTTAGCCTGCGAGCCGGGGCCCTTAAGCTTTCAGCTGGGCTGAAAACGATAAGTTTTTATTTACCAACAAAATTGCACTGGCTACCGAAACCTTGCAACAGAAAGATAAAAGCCATTTTTTGCCTACTTTTTGAGGGCTTGGTCAAAAAGTAAGGCGGCTGTCGGGCCGCGTCCCGACGACCTTGCTTTTAACCTCTAAAACACAAAGAACAAAAGGCCAGATCCACAATGAAACAAAAAATCGAACTCTTGATGGGCAACGAAGCCATCGGCCAGGGCCTGATCGAGGCCGGCTGTCAAATCGCCGCCGCCTATCCCGGCACCCCCTCGACCGAAATTCTGCAGGCGGTCATCGATCGCCGTGTGCAGGCCGCGGAGCCGCTGCATATCGAATGGTCGGTCAACGAGAAGATTGCCTTCGAGGTTGCACTGGCCGCCAGCTATACCGGCAAGCGCTCGGTCGCGGTCATGAAACAGGTCGGTCTGAATGTCGCCGCCGATCCCTTTATGCGCACCGCCTATCTCGGGGTTAAAGGTGGGATGCTGACCATCGTCGCTGATGATCCCGGCCCCCACAGTTCCCAGAATGAGCAGGATACCCGGCTGTTCTGCCTGCAGGCCAGGGTTCCAGTGTTTGATCCTGCCAGTCCGGCGGAAGCCAAGGAGCTGGTCCCTCTGGCCTTTGAACTGTCGGAAAAATACGAGATGAACCTGGTGCTGCGCCCAACCACCCGCATCTGCCATTCACGCCAGAACGTCGCCTTCAAAGAACCGCTTAAACTGGAGCGCAGCGCAAATTTCGAGAAAGATCCGACCCGTTGGGCGGCGACCCCGGCCTTTCTGCCGCAATTGCACCGCAAGCTCAACACCAATCTGGAAAAAATCGCCGCTGAACCAGCTCTGCAGCCGCGCCTGAGCAAAGGAGACAGCAGTCACCCGCGCACCGCGCTGGTCGCTTCGGGGATCGTCTATGCTCACCTGGTCGATCTGCTCGAAGAACTGGGTCTACGCGGCCGAATCGACCTGTTTCAGGTGCTGATGCCCTACCCGCTCAATCCGGAGTTCAGTAAACAGTTGCAGCAGAATTACAATCGGGTGCTGATCCTGGAAGAGACCTACCCGCTGATCGAACTGCAGCTGGCGCACCCCGGTGCGGTCGGCAAACAGAATGGCGCGATCCCGCGTGAAGGCGAACTGACCCCGGATATCATTCATCAGGTGCTGGCCGACTTCCTGAACCTTCCGAGTCCACAGCAACTGCCGCCACCACAGCGCGGCCAGCGCCCCTCACTCTGTCCCGGCTGCCCGCATCGCGCCGCTTTTTACAGCATCAAGCAATGCTTCCCCAAAGGGATTTTCCCTTCGGATATCGGTTGCTACACCCTGGGGCTGAACCTGGGTGCGGTTAATACTGTCCACTGTATGGGCGCCTGTATCAGTAAGGGGGCCGGATTTTATCAGGCCTATGCCCAGGACGGCGCGTTCACGACAATTGTTGTCACCATCGGTGACTCAACCTTCTTCCATGCCGGAATTCCAGCACTAATCAACGCGGTCATCCAGCAGGCACGGATCATCGTGGTGGTCCTCGATAATGCGACCACCGCCATGACCGGCGGCCAGCCGGTACCCCACATGGGAGTTGCTGCCGCCGAAAAATCCACAAAAGCGATTGCGATTGAACCGCTGGTCAGAGCCAGCGGCGTCGATTTCCTTGAAACCTGTGATCCTTACGACAAGGAACGCTTCGAACGACTGCTCCACGAGGCCGATACCTATATTCGCAGTGAGCAGGGCGGCGTGGCAGTGTTGATCTCGCGGCATGGCTGCACCATGGATCCCGCGGTGCGCAAGGCACAGGACAGCTTTCGGGTAACAATCAACGACAGCTGTGTCGGCTGCCGCAAGTGTGTCGAGGCCTTCGAATGCCCGGCGCTGTCGATGGACAACAAAAAGAACATCGCCCTGGTCAACCAGGACCGCTGCATCGGTTGCGGTACCTGCATCCCGGTCTGTCCGGTCAATGCGATCATCAAGGAGGAAAAGTGATGAAACAGCAGGTCATCGTCAGCGGCATCGGCGGCCAGGGTGTGCTGTTTTTGACCCGGGTCATCGCCCAGGTCGCAGTCAACCGGGGAATGGCAGTCTTAACCTCCGAGACCCACGGCATGGCCCAGCGCGGCGGCACAGTCCTTTCGACGATCAAGGTCGGTGATTTTGCCGGCCCGTTGATCCGCGCCGGACAAGCCGATCTGGGCCTGCTGCTCTGGGAAGAAAACCTGGCAGTGCACCAGCCGTTGCTTAAAGAGGATGGCAAACTTTACCTCAACACAGCAACAGAGGGGGCAGAAGAGCGGATCAACGCCTCGGGAATTGCCCGCAGCCTCGGCAATGCGGTACTGGCCAACCTGGTGCTGCTCGGATTGGCGGTCAGACAACAGGTCCTGTTCTGCACTGCCGAAGAATGCGAAACCGCGATCAGGCAGCTGGCACCGCAGAAATTCGTTGAACAAAACCTTGAGGCCTTTCATAAGGGCCTGAAAAAATAATTCCCCCCTGTAACGCCGCCGGAGAGAAAGGGCCTTGAGGCGGTTGAGCGAGGAATCGGTTGCGATCGAAACGGCGAATTCATCTTTTCCCAAACCGAGCATCTGAAAACAGCAGGAATGAGTCAGAATCTATGACCCGTAAACAGAAAATCCTCTACTTCATCACCCTGCACCACACCGGGCTGACCGTCAGCACCTTAAGTCTGGTGCTGGTGCTCTACCCGCTGTTTGAGGATAACCCCTACACCCTCGGCCTGACCAACCTGATCGCGATCTATGTGATTATCGTCGTCGGCCTGAACCTGTTCATCGGTTACGCCGGGCAGATTTCCCTGGGCCATGCGGCTTTTTTCGGGCTCGGTGCTTACGGCTCGGCAATCGCAACCGTGACTTTCGGCCTGCCCGCCTGGCCAGCAATGGCCGGGGTGGCGGCGCTGGTCGCCCTGGTGGCGCTGGTGGTCGGCGTACCAACCCTGCGTCTCAGCGGTCATTACCTGGCAATGGCCACCCTGGGCTGCAACATCGTCGTCCACACCATCATGCTGCAATGGGATCAGGTCACCGGCGGGCCGAGCGGCTTCCCCGGCATCCCCTCCTTAAGTATCGGCGGTTTTGTTTTTGACGATGAAGTCCGCCTGCACTATCTGCTCTGGAGCTTTGCCCTGCTGGCCCTGCTGCTGGCGCTCAACCTGGTGCGTAGCGGTGTCGGTCGCGGCCTCGCAGCACTGGCCGGAGATGAAACCGCTGCCGCCGCCCTGGGCGTCGACACGAGACGGGCCAAGATCAAGGTGTTCGTCCTCTCGGCGGTCTTTGCCTCGGTGGCCGGCAGCCTGTTCGCCCATTGTTATGGATTTGTCAGCCCCGACTCCTTCGATATTTTTGCGTCAACCGACATGGCGATCATGGTGGTCGTCGGCGGCATGGGCTCGATCTGGGGTTCAGTGATCGGTGCCGGGTTGCTGACCCTGCTACCAGAATGGATCGATGTTTTTGAAAACTACAAGGATCTGATTCACGGTTTGATCCTGGTCCTGATCCTGATGTTTCTGCCTCAGGGCCTGATGACCGGGCTTTATGAGAAGATCAGAGATAAAGTCACCCTGAAGAGACAAAAAAATGCTGCATCTTGACAAAGTCAGCAAACACTTCGGCGGATTACCCGCACTCGACCAGGTCAGCTTTTCTGTGCCGCGCGGGCAGGTTACGGCTCTAATCGGGCCGAACGGTGCGGGTAAAAGCACCCTGATCAATTGCATGACCGGGGTCCTTGAGCCAACTTCGGGCTCAATCCGTTTTATTGATCAACAACTGGTCGGTCAAGCGGCGCACACCATCGCCCGACTCGGGATCGCCCGCACCTTCCAGAATCTGAAACTGTTTCCACGTCTTTCGGTCCTCGACAATGTTCTGACCGGTCTGAACTGTGAAGCCGGAGCATCCATGACCCTGGCGATGCTGCGCCTGCCCTATCTGCGCCACCGCGAACGTCGGCTGAAACTGCGCGCGCTTGAGGCACTGGACCGCTTCGGCCTGGCCGACAAATCGCGGGTACCGGTTGAGGTGCTGGCCTACGGCGACAAGAAACGGGTCGAGCTGGCACGCGCCTGTGTCGCCGAACCGCTGCTGGTTCTGCTCGATGAGCCGGTCGCCGGTCTCAATAGCGAAGAAACCGCCGCCGTCGGGGAACAACTCAAGCGGTTGCGTACCGCAGGTCAAACCCTGCTGCTGGTCGAACACGATATGGAGCTGGTGATGGAAATCGCCGACCAGGTTGTGGTCCTCGACAGCGGCCGCTGCATTGCGCGTGGAACGCCAAACGAGGTGCGCAACAACCCGCTGGTGCTGGAAGCCTACCTGGGACAGATGGAGGCCACGGCCTGAAATGTTGAAAATCGAAAATCTCAGTGCGCATTACGGCGCAGCTCAAGCGCTGTTCGACGTCGACCTTGAGATTGCGGCCGGAGAAACCCTGGCGCTGGTCGGAGCCAACGGAGCGGGTAAAAGTACCCTGCTCAAGTGCATCATGGGCCTGGTCAAGCCGAGCGCCGGACAGATTCTGCTGGAGGGCAAGGATGTGACTGCCGACAGCCCGGCTCGGATGGTCCGCAGCGGATTAGCCCTGTCACCGGAAGGCCGCGAGGTCTTTCCCGGACTGAGTGTTGCCGAAAACCTTGAACTGGGTTCCCTGGTGCAGAAGCTGGGCAGAAAAGAGTTGGCAATCCGCAGCGATGAAATTTACCAGCGGCTCCCCAAGCTGGGCGAACGGCGGGAACAGTTGGCCGGAACCCTGTCCGGCGGCGAACAACAAATGCTGGCGATGGGCCGGGCGTTGATGGCCCGCCCCAAATTATTGCTGCTTGATGAACCGAGTCTCGGCCTGGCACCATTGATTACCGATGAAATTTTTGCGATTATCCACCAGCTGTCCCGGGCAGGCACCAGCATCCTGCTGGTCGAACAGAACGCCGCCCGTGCCCTGTCAGCAGCAGACAATGCCTATCTGCTGGCCAATGGTCGCGTGGTCGAAAAGGGTGCAAGCTGTGACCTCCTGGGCGACCCGGTTCTGCGCTCGGCCTTTCTCGGTTCCGCCAGTAATGACAATCCGGCTGCCAGTCGTCTGGGTGCCGCCGGCCTGACCAATATCCGTCTGGAGAAACCCGATATGCACCAGAAGAATTTCATGCCGGAGTTCCAGTCAGAAGAAGAACTCCGCAATCATCAGCTCCAGGGTCTGCAGTGGACCCTTCGCCATGTTTTTGAGGGATCAAGTTTCTATCGAACCAGACTCGACAAAGACGGCATCACTCCTGACAGCATCCAATCCCTCGACGATCTGCAGCGTCTCCCCTTCACAACGGCGGAGGATCTGCGCGAAGGCTATCCCTTCCCCCTGCGCGCTGTCCCTTTCGAACAGATCGTCAGGGTCCACGCCAGTTCCGGCACCACCGGCAAGCGCAAGGTCCTCTGCTACACCCAGAAAGATCTGGACGACTGGACCGACTTCTTCGCCCGCAGTTACCAGATGGCCGGAGTCACGCCCCTCGACCGGGTACAGATTGCGGTCGGTTACGGAGTCTGGACGGCGGGGATGGGATTTCAGCTCGGCTGTGAAAAGATCGGCGCCCTGGCGGTGCCGGTCGGGCCTGGCAATATCGACATGCAGATCCAGTTTCTGCTCGATTTCCAGTCGACAGTCTTCTGCTCCACCGCCTCGATGGCCCTGTTGATGGCCGAAGAAATACATCGGCGCGGGGTTGCCGACAAGATCGCGATTAACAAAATCATCTATGGCTCGGAGCGTTCCAGCCGCTCGATGCGCCAGAAAATTTCTGACCTCTTCGGCGGTGCCGAGCTCTTTGATATCACCGGGCTGACCGAACTCTACGGCCCGGGAACTGGAATCGAATGCCGCGAGCATGACTGCATCCATTACTGGGGCGATTATTACATCCTCGAAATCCTCGATCCTAAGACCCTGAAACCGGTCCCCGAGGGCGAATGGGGCGAGATGGTTGTTACCAGCCTCGCCAAGGAGGGCGCACCGCTGATCCGTTACCGCACCCGCGACATTACGCGGATTATCCCCGGCCGCTGCGCCTGTGGGTCACTGCTGCCCCTACATTCACGCATCAAGGGCCGCTCCGATGATACGATCAAGTTCCGCGGCGTCAATATCTATCCCTCGAGCATCGACACCATCCTCTCGGCGGTTCCCGGACTGGGCTCGGAATACCAGATTCATCTGACCCGCAAGGAAAGTTCAGGGCGTGACAACCTGCGACTGGTTGTTGAACGCGCTGAAGGCGTCGCAGAAAAGCGGGGCGCGGAACTGATCCACGAAGCAGGCCACCAGATCAAGAAACAGCTGATGGTTTCGGTCGAAATCGAGCTGGTCGGTTACGGTGAGCTGCCGCGCTCGGAACGAAAAAGTCAGCGTGTATTCGACAGCCGCATTCAGGATGAGATTGTTTAACTCTGCGGTCCGCAGTAGACTACTGCGTGCCCTGTAGTTTTTTCAGGAAATCAGCACCCTGTCCACAGAGACTCGGGTCATCCACTCCAAGGGACGCATAAACCCATCCCTGGGGCTTGACTGTTGCCATCCGGGCGACAGACACCCTTTCCGTGGACAACCCGAGCCTATTGAATTGAACATTTACTTTAATCTGCAAAGGAGAGTTGTCATGAAAAAAATGTTGGGACTTCTGATCACCCTGCTGCTGCTGGCCGCGCCGCTGCTGGCCGCTGACAGCATCAAACTGGGAGCCTTCTTCGATCAATCAGGTCGCGCGGCCTTCATCGGCACCCCGACCAAACTGGTTGCTGAATTGGTCGTTGACAAGATCAATGCCGAGGGCGGGATCAACGGCAAGATGCTTGAACTGGTGGTTGCCGATACTGAAGCCAATCCGGCCAAGGCAACATCGATTGCCAAGAAATTTATTTACAAGGAGCAGGTCAAGGCGATCATCGGACCCACTCTGACCGACACCGGGATGAGCGTCAAGAAAGTGATTCATAAAGGCCAGATTCCGACCTTCATGACGGTCGGCGGTGATCCGGTGATCATGGGTGGTGATCGCTTCGGACCCTTTGACTGGGTCTTTAAATCGCCCCATCGTTCCAGCATCGCGGTCAAGCGACTGTTCATCTACCTCAAACAAAAGGGGCTGACCCGTGTGGCACTGCTGAATGCTGCGGATGGCTTCGGTAAAGACGGTGCGCGCTGGATGAAAAAACTGGCCCCTGAATACGGGATTGAGATCGTCATTAACGAGTCTTTCGGCACCCGCGATACTGACATGACCGCCCAGCTGACCAATGCCCGTAATGCCAAACCCCAGGCCCTGATTGCCTGGACCATCGGACCGGCTGGCTCGATCATTGCCAAAAACAAGGTGCAACTCGGTATCGACCTGCCGCTTTTCCAATGTCACGGCCTGCCTGATCCCAAATATATTGAACTGGCCGGCAAGGCCAGCGAGGGCGACCGGATGCCGGCAACCAAGCTGATGGTGGTCGATGAACTGCCCGACAACGATCCGCAGAAACCGGTGATCGAGGAATTTATCCGTCTCTACAAGGAGAAGGGTTACGACAAGCAGTTCCCGATCAACACTCACTCCGGTTATGCCTGGGATGCGATCACCATCGTTGCCAACGCGATGAAGAAGGTCGGCACCGATCCCGTCAAGCTGCGCGCCGCAATTGAAAACACCAGAGGGTATGTCGGCATCTCCGGCACCTATAACATCACCCCCAAAGACCATAACGGGCTGGATGTCGATTCGATGGTCATGGTGCAGGTCAAAAACGGTAAGTTCGTCCTCGCTGACTGAACGATCCGTCCCGTTTGACTCGGCCGATCAAAAAAGCCGCTTCCCGGTATCGGGAAGCGGCTTTTTTTCGCATTTCTGTGTAGTTATCAGTTCTTTTGCGCGATGAAAATCACGTGTCGATAACCGCCCTTGCCTGAACGTTGACTGCGGGCGGTAAAACCACCGTTATTCAAACGATTCTCGAATCCTGCGTCATAATTTTCACCCCAGATCGTGAACAAACCTTGCGGTTTGAGAAGCGCCGCGACATTTCTTATCGCCCGGCTACCATAAAGCGGATCTTTAATCTTGTCAGTCCGTGGATGTGGCCCTTTGTAAAGATCGAAGACCACCGCGTCAAATTTTTCGCTTTTTGCCTTGCGGCGGACTAACTCGGCAACATCCGCGATTTCAACCTGAACCCGGGGATCCTTGACCACCGCATCGGTGAGAATTGCCAGTGGTCCATGACACCAGTCGACGACAACCGGGTTCAATTCAGCGACTGTTACCTGCGCTGTTGCCGGCAGACAATCCAGGACCGCACGCAGGGTACAGCCCATCCCCAGACCACCGACCAGCACCTTTGGCGCGGGGTGATCCTGAAGATGGCGGCAACCGAGTTGGCCCAGAACAATCTCGGAGCGATTGTTCATGCTGTTCATCAGCACCAGACCAGCAACGGTAATCAGAAAATCCTTCTGCCCGCGCTGACGCAATTCAAGCGCCCCTTCATCGGTGGTGATCGTTTCAAGTGTTTTCCAGGGGAGAGCCATCTTTATCCTCATCAACGAAACGTAATTATTTGGCCCGCAAAATATCCCGAAGCACGTTAGCACGAATGACTGGAATACCTGCGAATATGTTATTGCCTCTTTCTGGAGCCGCCCTCTTCTTTCTCAAATCCAGCAGAGGTATAATGAGCTATCTGGTCACAAACCCGCTTTCTCGATAACGGGAAACGACTCAAGGACCAGTCCTGTTCCTTCCGGCTATCGAGAAGCACGTTGAGGGAAAGGAGTCACCTCATGGGAAGTAAGTACGTCAAATGTAACGAGCAGGAGTACCCGGATGGGCCCAGATGTAATGCCGTTTTCACCGCCGATAACGAGAGGGACCTTCTCGAAGCGGCCGGCAGACACGGGATCAATGTCCATGGTCATTCCAACACCGCAGCGTTTCGTAATCAGATGCGCGGCATGATTAAAGAAGGAATGCCTCCGGAATAATGGAACGACTCAGCGATTGTCACCAGCAATAAGGGACACCCCGGTGGAGTGTCCCTTTTTTCGTTGATGCGCCCTGCCCCCCTCTTTTTACTCACAATTTCCCGCCTGATGGTTAATGACTTGCGGTTGCCGCAACAGTCGATCGATTTGCTTGCGGCCGACGTAGCCTGGACGGCCGGCGTCGTTGCGTCGATTTGCCACTGCCGGCTTCTGAACCCTTACGGGTTACGGTCAATTTTCCTGTAGATTTACCGGCCGTGACCGCTTTCGCAGGTCTGGCAGGCTGAGCACTGCGCTTGGGGGCGGGAACCTTGTAGTCGAAACCATCCAGTGTCCGGCGCTCGATCTGCTGATCAAGAGCCTTTTCTATTGCCCGCACCATCTACTTGTCCTCAGAGGTGACCATGGTAAAGGCATCGCCGCTGCGTGCAGCACGACCGGTACGGCCGATACGATGGATGTAGGCTTCCGGGGTGTCGGGAATATCAAAATTGACCACGTGGGAAATCTGACTGACATCGATACCGCGGGCAGCAATATCGGTTGCGACCAGGATCTGCACACTCCCGTCACGAAAACCCTTGAGCGCCGCCTGGCGCCGATTTTGTGACAGATTACCCTGCAGGGATGCCGCCTTGTAACCAACTTTGGACAATTTTTCACCGAGACGCTTGGCGCGGTGCTTGGTCCGGGTGAAAACCAGCACCGATTCGGTACTGGTCTGCTTCATCAGTTGCAGCAGCAACTCGGTCTTGAGATGTTGAGCCACCGGGTAGAGCGCATGACTGACCGTGGTGGCCGGGGCGAGGCTGTCGACCTGAACAGTCTCCGGATTCTCCAGAACCTCGTGAGCCAGGCGACGAATTTCCTTGGGCATGGTGGCCGAAAAAAGCAGGGTCTGCCGTTTTTGCGGCAACTGCTTGATGATCCGCCGAATATCGGGCAGAAAACCCATGTCGAACATGCGGTCGGCTTCGTCGAGAACCAGCATATCAACCTGACCCAGGTCGATAGTGCCCTGACCGATGTGGTCGAGCAAACGACCCGGACAGGCAACCACAATCTCGACCCCACGCCTGAGCTTCTGGATCTGCGGTTTAATGCTGACACCGCCGTAAACCGTAAGGCTGCGCGTGCGGGTCTGCTGCCCCAGGGTCAGGATCGTCTCGTTGATCTGTTCGGCCAACTCACGGGTCGGGGCAACAATCAGGGCGCGAACCTTGCCGCGTTCACCCAGCATCAAACGCTGCAGAATCGGCAGCACAAACGCCGCCGTCTTGCCGGTGCCGGTCTGCGCCAGGCCCATTACGTCACGCGCCTGCATGACCGGCGGGATCGCCTGAGCCTGAATCGGGGTCGGGGTGGTATAGCCCGCCGCCTTGATACCGGCAGCGATCTTGGGATGAAACTTGAAACTGTCGAACTCCATATAACCTTCTTGTTCTTTCTTCGCATCAAACAATAAAAAGCCCCGGTCGAATACCGGGGCTTAAGATGATGTCGTGTCTTTGTTCCGGGGTACAGCTAAAGTAGAGACTAACAGAAAAGGTAAATGCCTGTCAACAACGGCTCTCAGCTTGTTTCAATCACTCTCTTCCGCATTTCAATCCTGCGGTATAAACCGGCTGCGATCATGCGGACGCATATAATCGAGTTGCGGACCGCAGGGGATAATCGTGGTCGGATTAATCGCCGGATGACTGCCGTAGTAATGGCGCTTGATCTGTTCAAAATTGACTGTTTCAGCCACTCCTGCTTGCTGATAGAGTTCGCGCAGATAGTTGGACAGCTGAGGATAATCCTCAATGCGACGCAGATTGCACTTGAAATGTCCGACATAGACCACGTCAAAACGGATCAGAGTGGTAAAGAGTCGCCAATCGGCTTCGGTGATCTGTGCACCAGCCAGGTAGCGCTGCTGACCAAGATGCTCCTCAAGCCAGTCGAGAGATTCAAACAACGCGATGCAGGCACGCTCATAAGCCTCTTGCGTAGTGGCGAAACCGGCGCGGTAGACCCCGTTATTCACCTCGGAATAAACCCGCTGGTTGACCGCATCGATCTCCGCACGCAACTGCACAGGATAATAATCCCTGTGGTCGCCGGTCAAAGCATTGAAGGCCGTGTTCAGCATCCGGATAATTTCAGAAGATTCGTTACTGACAATGGTCTGCCGCTCTTTGTCCCACAAGACCGGAACCGTCACTCGACCGCTGTAGTGCGGATCGGCCTGCTGATAGGCCTGATAAAGATATTGAATCCCCGGCGTCGGGCTGGCGGCAGCTGTCTGCGCGCTCAATTCCCAGCCATTTTCGAGCATTAAGGGTTCAACCACGGAAAGACCGATCATCCCCTGCAACCCTTTAAGCACACGAAATATCAAGGCCCGATGTGCCCAGGGACAGGCCAGCGAGACATAGAGGTGATAACGTCCGGACGCCGCAGCGAAGTCCCCATCTCCGCTCGGCCCGGGGCTGCCGTCAACCGTCACCCAGTTGCGAAAGCTCGAATCCTTACGGACAAATTCGCCCTTGTCTTTTTTCGTGTCATACCACTGATCGTGCCATTGACCATCAACGAGGAGCCCCATGCTTTTCCCCTTTATTGCCTTGTTGTACAAACCTGCATTACTAAAAGAGTACCCGGTTCCAGGTGCTGGCGGCAAGTAAGGGGGCAAGACACGCAGAACAGAATGAAGATCTCATGACAGGTTTCATCACCAACAGGGTGTAATCCTGATGACGATGGAGTATGATGAAGTTGAAGCATGTAAGACCCCGGTGTTCACCCGAGCAAAGGAGGTCGCCTATCGAAACAGAAATCGATTCGTTGTGCAGTTTGTACCATCAGCGGGTGATCCCCGATCACCGGCCAGGCCCGTGACAAGGGCATCATTACCAACCAAACAAAAGAAGGCCCGCAGCAGCATGAGCGGGCCTTGCATTTTTTCGTTGTGTAATGACGGCACCCAACAATCCGCAAAACCTGTACCGGACGTCAAAGATCTGAATGTCCGCAGTTTTGACATTTTGCCATTCTGACCGCACTGAAATCAGTATCTCATTTTTCAGGCCAGCAGAAGATTGATCACGACCATCCCTGCAACCATAATGCTGAGGAACAGGGTGAGCGGCAATATGTCGACCAACAAATGATAGCGGATTTTTTTCATATCCTCCTCCACTCCAATCAACAACCAATTCGGTTATCAATACACAAAACACCAGTGCCAAGAGTGTGCCATTAACATCAAAGAACTATTAAGTCAGTAATTTTAACAACTTACAAATTCCACAATTATGATTCACATAAAATATCCTTGCAAAAAAAACACATTTACGCGTTTTTTGAGCTTTACCGCGAGTTAAAAATTAAGCGATGAACAGACTAATCGGTCGGTCGTTGGCTACTGCTGAAGCGGCCCGAGAATCTGTCCGAGAAACAGACTGTCAGCATGGGAGAACTGCTCAAACTCAATCTGGCGTCGATTAAGGGCTATCTGTTGCGTGAGGACTTCCAGAGATTCTGGTGCTATCAACGCTACGACTTTGCCGACAAGTTTCTCGAAAACTGGGTCACCAGAACATTGCAAACAGATCTGGAACCGATGAAAAAAGTCGCCAAGATGTTATGCAAACACAAACCGCTGATTTTGAACTGGTTCAAGGCCAAAGGCGAGCTTTCCAGCGGTGCGATTGAGGGGATGAACCTCAAGGCAAAACTCACTATGAGAAAAGCCTACGGATTCAGAACCCTCAAATGCTTACAAATTGCCTTATATCACGAACTTGGCAAGTTACCGGAACCTGATTATCTCCACAGATTCTGCTGACGAGCCAGTTTTGTCTTAATTTTACTCCACACGTCATCATTACGGATCGCATCTAAAAAATCATGACCTTCCCAAGTTAATCTCGAAAGATTAAATCGTTTCACAGGAGGCCCAAATTCACTAGGCATACTTCCCTCAACCAGACCAGCATCTAGTAACAACGCTACATGATATGAGATCTCTTGCTCTCTCCCAGAAGGAAAGTCCTTCAAACGTAATATGCCCTTGGATTCTTTTTTATCTTCAAGAGCCACCAATATTTCTCGAATTAAATCCCAATCTCTTTTCATCCCTCAACCCCCACCCGATAATTCTTAAAATTCTCTGCCTGTTCAAAAATCTCCTTATAAACCTCGTCCCGATCAACCGGCGGATAGCCATGCTCAGCCAGCACCAGAATCAACCCCACCTTCAGCTCGGCTTTTATGTCATCTCGCTGACTCCAGTCGGTATATTGCACCTTGTCATCGACCACCACTCTGAATTTTTTCGATGCTCTCCTTTGGCCCTTCGATGAAAAAGGGAAGGACATTTTTGACAATGTGAGTTTTACAGAGATCAAAGCGTTTATCGGGTGATATTTCTTTATAGGCATTTACTATGGAAAGGTCTTTTTCTGCCAACCCACGAATCAGGGTAAACGTTTGTGGAAGAAAGTCCTTAGAACTATTCTGCGTCCCAGCGACAAAACCTCTCCAGCTAATAGCAATATCGGCTCCCATCGGTAGGTCATCAAGAGAATCTATACCCTGCTCATCAAGCCAGCGATTGATTTTCATCTCAGACCCAAGAGGGAATTTTTTCTTACGGAAGTATTCTGATACCTGTCGAGTCGAGCGGCCAGTTATCTTCGCAAATTCTCCATACATCTGAGTATTAAATGACAAACCCAGAACCTCACCGAGCAGGGCTTCTACGCTCAGCATCAGGAACATGACCCGCTGTCCTTTCTTGCTATGTATTTCACCAGCTTTACAATTCACTCACGAATATTACGTTTGACCTCATCAAGGGTGCGACCGTCTTTATACTTCCATTCGGTCCAGCCGTTGGCACTGCGACCAAGAACAACACAGGCAGCTGCGCTGGGAGTTTTGAAGATGTGATCTGTCCCCAGAGTAAGAAAGTCATCAGTATCTTTCTGCTGGGTCAGAATTTCTTTTTTTTGCAGGGTCTTCCTGACTTTCTTGGCCGCACGGTTAATCGCCTTGGTTTCTTCCAGGCGGCATTTTGCACCGGCAAAAACGACAAATCCCTCTTCGGAGTATTCCCCCTCAGCGTGAAGTTCCTTCCATGGTAATGCTAACCTAAAATTGACCAGCAAACAGAGGTTGTGCTAACCGAAAATTGACCACCCTGAGCATAGCTTCTCCGATTAGAATCAGGCTCCGATGTAGACCTGCATTCTAAAAGGAGGAAGGGAGTTGCTCACGAT
>JAJRWF010000176.1 GCA_024276905.1 Deltaproteobacteria bacterium | reverse complement strand
CTCGACAGTCTGGATACGGTCGATATGGTTATCGTTCTGGAAGGGGCGTTCGATTTCAAGATTCGTGAAGAGGAAGCGATCCGCGCAATCCGCACCCTGGCCGATATCCACCGTTTTGTGCTTGAAAAAGTTGCAGAGCACAACTGAGAATCCCCGGATATGCCAAATGTGACCGATTGTTACGAAACCGCAGAAAAAGACAGTGAAAATAAATTGCTGCTGGTCCTGATGAATCTCTGGTGCTACGGCATGCTGCTGCTCTGGACTCTGTTCGGAATTCTGGTTTTCCCCGTGATGTTCAGCCTTTGTCTTCTGGTTTTACGCTGGCCGACAGACAAGTTGATGCGTTGGTTTATCTGGCTTTATGGACGAGGCTGGTTGGTGCTGATGAGCCCCTTTGTTCGTTTTCGCCGCGAACAGATGGGACTCCTGGAGGTTGGTAAACCCTATCTGTTTGTGGTCAACCACCTTTCCTTTTTTGACACGTATTGCATGGCCCTGCTGCCGATCTACGATATCAGTTTTGCTGTGCGTTCCTGGCCGTTTCGCATGTTCTGGTACAGCGGATTCATGCGGGTCGCCCGTTACCTTGATGTTGAGGGGGGCGGCTGGGAAAAAACCTTGAGCAACTGCCAGGGTATTTTTGCGGCCGGTGGGACAGTGCTGTTTTTCCCCGAGGGCCACCGCAGTCGGGATGGTCAGCTACAACGTTTTTATTCGGGTGGTTTCAAGGCCGCAATCAGGACCGGGGTGCCGCTGGTCCCGCTCTGTATTGACGGGACTGATCGGCTGTTGCCACCGGGGCGCAAGTCGTTGCGACCCTGTCAGGTGCGTCTGCGGGTTCTGGAACCGATCGATACCGGTGCCTTCAGTGAGGAGGATGGTCATCTTCGGTTGCGTAAGTTGACCAAGAGTCGCATGGCGGAAGCTCTCAGGGAGATGCGTGGAGAGAAGACCCTTGCCGACGGAGGTGCGAATGAAACTGAATCCACCGTTAGAAGCTGAAGCACTTATCCCCCACCGTTTGCCGATGCGGCTGATTGAGCGGTTGCTCGAAGTCGAGGGCAAAAATGGTGTTGTTGATGCGCAGATTCCGGCAGATTGTCCATTGGTTTCTCCCGCAGGACAATTGGAGGATGTTGCGCTGATAGAGCTGATGGCGCAGGCGCAGGCTGCGATCAAGGGCTATGCTGACTTGCGCGATAATAAACCGATTAAACAGGGGTTTCTGGTGGGGATCAAGAAACTTGTCAAGTTGGGTTCCGTGAACCTGGGCGACTATCTGAAGATCAGCATTAAGACCCTGGTGGAACTGGATGATTTTGCCGTTGCCGAAGGAGAGGTCTGGCGCGGCGAAGAATTGCTTGCCCGGGGTGAGATCAAGGTATGGGTGCGCGGATGAGAAAAACCCGGTTTTTTGCTGGCCTGCTGCTGGTTCTGCTGACCAGTTTACCCTTCTCCAGTGATGCTGGTCAGCAGCCTGCACTGACACAGGTTTTTGAACGCCTTCAGGCCGCGGCCCAAAGTACACGCAGCCTGACAAGTGATTTTGTCCAGGAAAAACAGTTGGCGATTTTTGATGAACCGTTAATTTCCCAGGGGCGGTTTTTTTATCGGCAGCCGGATCAACTGCGTTGGGAGCTTGTGACACCGATCGCTTCCGGCTTTGTATTGAATGGCCGAAAAGGGCAACGCTGGAACAGTTTAAGTCGTGAGGTCAGTTCTTTCCGCGTTGACAGCGATCCCATGATGGGGATTGTCGCACAGCAACTGCTGGCCTGGGCCAGGGTCGATATCGACTGGTTGAAAAGCCGTTATCGGATCACGCTGCTTGCCGAACAGCCAGTGCGTCTGCAGCTGTTCCCCCGGAATCAGGGAGAGGCCGGTTTTATCGAACAGATGCAGATTCTGTTCGCTATTGATAGCAGTCATGTGACTCAGGTTGAAATGTTTGAGAAGGGCGGCGACAAAACGCGGCTGCGTTTTGAGCAGGTGCAGATCAACCAGCTGCTTGCCGAGGACATCTTCAAGGCTCCGGAGTTCAGATGAGGCTGTTTGCCAGCTGCTATCGTTTTTTTGTGCCGCGACCTGGCTGGTTGATCCTGGCGCTACTGGCACTGGTACTGCTCAGTGGTTGGCAGTTGAGCCGCTTGCGACTCGAAGAAAATATTTCGGTCATGTTGCCGGACGGACATTCACGGGTCGCTCAGGATTTTCAATTACTGCAACAGGCCCCTTTTGCGCGGAAACTGGCAATCAACATCAGTGCTGCGGATGGGATCTCCACCGAACAGTTGCTGATTGACACAGATCGATTGCGTGATGCGCTGCCGCCCGATCTGTTTGTCAATGCACTCAGCGGACCCGGTGAGAAACTGGGCGTGGGATTGCTCGATCAGTTGGGGAAGAACCTGCCGTTGCTGGCTGATCCTGATGATCTGAAACAGATTGATCAAAAGTTGACACCGCAGGAGATTGAGCGGCAACTGCAGATTGATCTGACACAATTGATGCAGCCGCAGGGTGTTGCCCTGAAAAACAAGATTCGCCGTGATCCCCTCAATCTGGAATCACTGGTACTGCAGAAGCTGCGTTATCTGAACCCGGTACCTGAAGTTCGGCTCAAACAGGGGCATTTTCTCAGCCGAGATCAGCGCCACAGTTTGATTCTGGCCGATACTCCGATTGCGATGACGGATAGCCAGGGGAGCAAGCAGCTACTGGAGGCTTTTGCACAGGCCCGGCAGCAACTTTCGCCCGGGATCGGCGCCGAACTGGTGAGTGGACATCCCTATACCCTGGCCAACGCAACAATTATCCAGCAGGATATTGCCCGATTGCTGACAGCCTCCGGGCTTGGAATTCTGCTGTTGTTTGCAGTTTTTCTGCGTTCGTGGCGCGCGTTGTTTGTTTATATGTTGCCTCTTTTCAGTTTTGCGGCGGCCTTGCTCGCAGTTTCCCTGGGGGACAAAAAGGTTTCGGGAATCACGATTGGTTTCGGAGCCGTTTTGCTTGGAATCACGATCGATTTTGGTCTGCATGTTTATTTTGCCTTGCGCAGGGGAACGGCCTCACGTGAGTCATTACTGCGCGCGGTTGCGCGACCGGTATTATTTGGTGCATTAACCAGCCTGTCCGCATTTGCAGTGCTTTTGAGCTCGGAATTACCGGGACAGCGTCAGCTGGCTTTGTTTGCGATTGCGGGAATCAGCACGGCGGTTTTGCTGGCACTGATTTTCCTTCCGCATTTTATCGGCAGGTCAGAGCAGTGTCGTCACCCTGTCCGGCAGCAGTTCAGACGTCATATCTATGATCGTACGCCTCTGTTGCGCAAAGCCGTTTTGCTGTGCTGGGTACTGATCCTGGTTCTGGCGGCAGCACAGATTCCGCAACTGTCGATCAACGGTGATTTGCGCCAGCTTAGTTATCAATCTGCTCAATTGCGGCAGAACGAAGCAGACTTAAGTCGAGCCTGGGGCAATATGCGTGGGCGGGCGCTGGTATTTGCCAGTGGAGAAAACCTGCAAACGGCTCTGCAGCGCAATGAGCAGGTGTGGCAGTTGCTTAAGGAGGAAAAACTGCCGGGCCTGGTCAGTCTGGCCCCACTCTTGCCTTCGCTGGTGACGCAGGAAGAGCGACTTGTACGTTGGCGTAATTTCTGGTCGCAACGTCAGGCGAGAGTGCAGGATTTATTAACGACCAAGGGGAGCGTTTACGGTTTTTCACCCACGGCTTTTGCGCCCTTCTGGGCACAGGTCGAGCAGCCGCCAATAAGTTTTGGCCTTGCCGAACTGCAGAAAATGGGGTTGGGAGATCTCCTCGAAAATCTGGTGCTGGTTGATAAAAGCGGTTATCGGTTCATCAGTCTGCTTCCTGACCGTCCCGAATTAATTCGGGAGCTGGAACAGAAGCTGGCTGAAATTCCAGGTGTGGTACTGGTTTCACAAGCCCGTTTCGGCAAACAACTCAGCGCTGAAATTGAGGCTGATTTCAGCCGCTTTATCCTGCTGGCAGCAGGGGCGGTTTTGTTACTGGTATTGCTGCTGTTTCGTCGGGCTGGTCATGTCATGTTGGCGATCCTGCCGGTTGTCACTGGTCTGCTGGTGATGTTTGGCGGGATGG
>JAJRWF010000175.1 GCA_024276905.1 Deltaproteobacteria bacterium | reverse complement strand
GTGTGACCGGCTTTGTTGACAAAAATGTTGCCGCAAATAAAGCTGTTCAGTTCACTGGTTTCACCATTGCTGGTGCTGATGTCGGGAATTATAGCCTGATATCTGGCAGTGCCGCTTCTACGGCGAACATCACAGCAAAAAACCTGACAGTCAGTGGCTTGACCGCAGCCAATAAGGTTTATGATGGAAATACCACAGCGACAACGAATGTCAGCGAGGCCGTCTATACTGGTCTGGTCAGTGGTGATATCTTAAATGTTGCTGCGACCGGCTTGTTCGCCAATGATAGTGTTGGTAGCAGTAAAACTGTAACCCTTTCCAGTAGTTATAGTGGCGGCGATGTTGGTAATTACAACATAACGGATCAAGCAAGTGCTACGGCTGATATCACCCCGGCAGCCTTGAGTGTTACTGCCAACAATGATAGCAAGACCTACGATGGCTCTGCTTATTCGGGAGGCAATGACGTAACTTATAGCGGGTTTGTGAATGCTGAGGACACCAGTGTCCTGTCGGGAACACTGGTTTATAGTGGAACCTCTCAGGGGGCGATCAGTCCAGGGGTTTATGACATCTCAGTGTCAGGGCTTACTGCGGGTAATTACACTCTTGTATTCAACGATGGTGTCCTGAGCATTCTGGTGGATGCTAGTATTCAGGGTGGTATTCTGAGCAGTGTATTGCCGAGTATTTTATCAACGCAGTATTCTGTTAATGGGACGCAGGGTCCCCCCTCTTTGGACCTTTCTGAAGCATGGACTCATGATGTTGGCCCCGGAAAGGGGACAGCATCTCTTGATTCCAGTCTGCTGGGTAGATTGATAATCGACCGAACTGGATATCGGAAGAATGAACAAGAAAGCATCTAGCCTTCATCTTTCCATGTGACATAAAAACAGCCACTTCAGAAATGTGAAGTGGCTGTTTTTGTGTCCGCATGTGCCCCCTGCTGGTGATCTGTGATGGGCGCTGAAATCAAAATATATACCTGACACTTTGGCAAGGTTGTGATTTAGGATGATTTTTGAGCGTAAGATTGCTATTCTCAGCAGCTTAAATTAGAGGTGCTCAGAAGGGCGAAGGAACGGGTTCTAAAAAGAGTTTGTTTTGTGAAGTATCCATAAATCAATAGGTTATGTGCTTTTATGTTGCTGATGATCGATAATTACGACAGTTTCACCTACAACCTGGTGCAATATTTCCTCGAAATCGGGGCGGAGGTTGATGTGGTGCGCAATGATAAGCTGGATATCGCAGATATTGAGCGCATGGCACCTGATCACCTGGTGATATCTCCCGGGCCCTGTACCCCGAACGAAGCGGGTATTTCGGTCGAAGCAATTAAGCATTTTGCTGGCAAGATTCCCTTGTTGGGCATCTGCTTGGGGCACCAGTCGATTACTGCGGCTTTCGGCGGTAAAGTGGTGCGAGCCGACAAGTTGATGCATGGTAAAACCAGCATGATTGCGCATGACGGCAGCGGACTCTACGCCGGGATTGATAACCCGTTTGAGGCGACCCGTTATCATTCATTGATCGCCGAACGTTCCAGTCTGCCCGACTGCCTCAAGGTGACCGCCTGGACCGACGGCGACCTGATCATGGGCATTGAACACCGTGAACTGCCGGTCTGGGGACTGCAGTTTCATCCCGAGTCGATTCTTACTTCCGCCGGGATGCAGCTGCTGCGTAATTTTCTGACGATGAGCTCTGAGGTGACAGCATGATTAAACAGGCAATCGGCAAAATCGTTGAACGCCAGGATCTCTCTGAAGGGGAGATGATTGAGGTGATGAACCAGATTATGGGCGGCGAGGCGACTCCGGCCCAGATCGGCGCTTTTATTACCGCTTTGCGCATGAAGGGCGAAACGGTTGCCGAGATCACCGGTGCTGCGCGAGTCATGCGCGAGCGGGCGACGCCGATCCGGGTTGGTGGAGTGATCGGTATCGACCGCGAAGAGATCAATGTTGATCGCGAGACGATTATCGATACCTGCGGCACCGGCGGCAGCGGGACCAAGACCTTCAATGTTTCGACCACCGTGGCTCTTGCCGTAGCGGCCTGTGGCGGCAAGGTCGCCAAGCATGGCAACCGCAGTATCTCATCGACCTGCGGCAGCGCCGATGTGCTCGAAAAACTCGGAGTGAACCTGGATGTCAACCCCGAGCAAGTGGCTAAATGTATTGACGAAATTGGGGTCGGTTTCCTCTTTGCCCCGGCACTTCACAGTGCCATGAAATATGCGATCGGTCCCCGCCGTGAAGTGGGTATCCGCACTATTTTCAATGTTCTGGGACCTTTGACCAACCCGGCCGGAGCGGATCGTCAGGTTCTGGGTGTTTTCAGCGGCGAACTGGTTGAGCCGTTGGCCCGGGTGCTGGCCGAGCTCGGCTGTAAGCGTGGTTTTGTGGTTCATGGCGATGACGGGATGGATGAGATTACCCTGACCGGTCCGACAACTGTGGCGGCGATCTCCGGTGGTATGGTCGAACTGGAAATGATCGAACCGGAACAGTTCGGCTTGAGCCGTTGCAAACTCAAAGATCTGCAGGGTGGTGATGCCGAGACCAACGCCGCGATTGTACGTGCGATCCTGGGTGGCGAAAAGGGCCCGAAACGCGATATTGTGGTGTTGAATGGTGCCTATGCCTTGGTGGCTGCAGGACTGGCAGAATCGATCCCTGATGGCATGGAGCAGATTGCGACGGTGCTTGATGCTGGTCTGGCCCTGGCCAAGCTTGAGTCTCTGGTCCGGATGACGAATGCTTGAGATGGGGGTGCCAGGCGTTAGACGCTGGAAAAGGCAACAGCATTTTGTGCAACGATGCGAGGGTGTTTTTAGGGTTGAAAGATATGGTTCTGGATAAGATTATCGCGGTAAAAAAAGAAGAAGTCGCGGCGGCAAAAGCGGCAATGTCGCTAATCGAATTGCAGGCGCGGGTTGGTGATGTCGAGGATGTCCCGCGTGGTTTTGTGCGGGCATTGCGCACCGCCAGTGAATCGGGCTGGACGGCTCTGATTGCCGAGGTCAAGAAGGGTTCCCCCTCGAAGGGGATTATTCGTGAGGATTTTGATCCCCTCGATATTGCTGAAATATATCAAAACAACGGTGCGACCTGCCTGTCGGTCTTGACCGATGAGCAATTTTTCTACGGCCACCTGCGCTACCTGGGGCTGATCCGCGAGCAGGTTTCGTTGCCGCTGTTGCGCAAGGATTTTATCTGTGATCCCTACCAGATTGTCGAGGCAAGGGTTTATGGGGCCGATGCCGTATTGCTGATTGCCGCAATGCTTTCGCTTGAACAGTTGCGCGAATTCAGCGGTGTGGCCAAAGAACTGGGTCTTGACGTGTTGCTGGAGGTTCATGATGCCGAGGAGCTTGACGCGGCGCTGCAGACAGATTGTGAGTTGATCGGTATTAACAACCGCAATCTGCAGACCTTTGTCACCGATCTTGGTACCACCGAACGTCTGGCAAAACAGGTCCCGGCTGAGCGGCTGATCGTGGCGGAAAGCGGAATTACGGATCGTCGTGATATCGAAGCCTTGCAGCAGGCCGGTGCCGGTGCGTTCCTGGTCGGAGAAAGTCTGATGCGCGAGACTGATATCGGGGCAAAATTGCAGGAATTGTTGGGTTGATCACAGGCTGCAGGGACCAGGTTCCTGGGGCTGACCCAGAACCTGAAGACTGCAACCTGGTTCCTGAAATCTTGAAATAAAAGGAGAGAAACATGCAGACCAAAATCATTTTGCCTGAGGACCGGCTTCCCACGCAGTGGTACAACGTTATTCCTGATATGCCGGGTCAGATGGCACCGGTGGTCCACCCTGCGACCGGCCAGCCGGTGACCCCGGACGATCTGCTGCCGCTTTTTCCGATGGCACTGATCGAACAGGAAATGTCGGATCAGCGCTGGATCGATATCCCCGAACCGGTGCTTGAAATTCTGCGTCTCTGGCGGCCTTCGCCACTCTACCGTGCTCACGCACTGGAACAGGCGCTTGGGACTCCCGCTAAAATTTATTACAAGTATGAAGGGGTCTCACCCGCCGGGAGCCACAAACCGAATACTGCGGTACCCCAAGCCTATTACAACAAGCTTGAAGGAACCAAGCGGATCGCCAGCGAGACCGGTGCCGGACAATGGGGGTCCTCAATTGCCCTGGCTTGTCAGAAGTTCGGTCTCGAGTGTACCGTTTACATGGTCAAAGTCAGCTACGAGCAGAAGCCCTACCGTAAGAGTATGATGCAACTCTGGGGGGCCGATGTAACGCCCTCACCCTCAAACCGGACCCATGCCGGTCGTGCGATCCTCGAACTTGATCCCGCCAGCAACGGTTCGTTGGGAATCGCCATCAGCGAGGCGGTCGAGGATGCAGCGACTCACGATGACACCCGTTATGCGCTTGGCAGTGTGCTTAACCATGTCTGCCTGCATCAGACCGTTATCGGGCTTGAAGCCAAGGAACAAATGGCCATCGCCGGGGATTATCCGGACGTGGTGATCGGTTGCCATGGCGGTGGGTCCAACTTCGCCGGTCTGGCTTTTCCCTTTGTTACGGATAAGGCGGCGGGCAAGGAGGTTCGTCTGGTGGCGGCCGAACCGATCTCCTGTCCGACCCTGACCAAGGGTGTTTACGAATTCGATTTCGGTGATACCGCCAAAACCGCACCGATCACGCGCATGTACACCCTGGGTCATGATTTCATGCAGCCGGGAATCCATGCCGGAGGGCTGCGCTATCATGGTGCCTCGGCGCTGGTCTCGCAGCTGCTGCACGAAGGGGTGATCGAAGCTAAAGCTGTCGGCCAGATCGGCTGTTTTGAGGCTGCGGTGCAGTTTGCGCGTACCGAGGGGATCATTCCCGCGCCCGAATCGTCCCATGCGATCCGTACGGCGATCGACGAAGCCCTGCAGGCAAAGGAAGAGGGTAAGGAGAAGACGATTCTCTTCAACCTCTCAGGGCATGGCCATGTTGATATGGCGTCTTATGATGCCTATTTTGCCGGGCAGTTAGAGGATTATGAATACCCGAGCGAAGCGATTACCGAGTCGCTCAAACATTTACCGCAAGTTGAAGTTTAAGCGAAATTATGGCAGCGACGCGGATTAAAATCTGTGGCATCACCTCGCAGGAGGATGCTCTGGCTGCAGTAGATGCCGGGGCCGATGCCCTCGGGTTTGTTTTTTACCCGCCTAGTCCACGAGCGGTTGCTCCGGCACTGGTGGCTGAAATTATCCGGGCCCTGCCGCCGTTTGTGATGACGGTCGGACTGTTTGTCAATGCCGACCGCAGACTGATCGAATCAACCATGGACAACTGTTGTCTCGACCTGATTCAGCTGCATGGCGATGAAGCCCCGCAGGCGTGTCTGTTTGCCGGTCGACGTGTGATCAAGGCGCTGCGGGTCAGGGATGCAGAAAGTCTTGACGGAGCCGCAGACTATCCGGTTTCCGGTTTGTTGCTTGATGCCTGGTCGGATCAGGTTTACGGTGGTGGTGGCAAAGCTTTCGACTGGCAGTTGCTGAAGGATTTTTCTCGTCAGCACCCGGTTATTCTGGCCGGAGGGTTGAACCCTGAAAATGTCGCTGCTGCAATTCGTGAAGTGCGGCCCTGGGCGGTTGATGTTTCCAGTGGGGTCGAAAAGACTCCAGGTAAAAAAGATCCGGTAAAAATGGCGGAGTTTGTCCGTCAGGTGAGGAACCTATGAGCTACCAGCAACCAGATGAACGTGGGCATTTTGGTGATTTCGGTGGGCGCTATGTCGCCGAAACCCTGATGCCGGCATTGCTTGAACTGGACAAGGCCTATTCCGAAGCGCGGCAGGATCATGCGTTCAGAGACGAGTTCGATTATTACCTGCGCCAGTATGTCGGGCGGCCCAGCCCGCTTTATTACGCGCAACGTTTGAGCGCGGAACTGGGTGGTGCCCAGATTTATCTGAAGCGTGAGGATCTCAACCATACCGGTGCCCACAAGGTCAACAATACCGTCGGCCAGATTCTGCTGGCGCGGCGCATGGGCAAGAAAAAACTGATCGCCGAAACCGGTGCCGGTCAGCACGGGGTTGCTACGGCAACCGTGGCGGCACTGTTCGGGATGGAGTGCGACGTCTTTATGGGCGCCGAGGATATCCGCCGGCAGTCGCTCAACGTCTTTCGGATGAAGTTGCTGGGTGCCAGGGTTCACGAAGTGACCAGCGGTACAGCAACCTTGAAAGATGCCATGAATGATGCCCTGCGCTACTGGGTGACCAACGTGCGCGACACCTTTTATGTGATCGGCACCGTGGCCGGTCCTCACCCGTACCCTGAGATGGTACGAGATTTTCAGACCGTAATCGGAACCGAGGCACGTGAGCAGATCCTTGATGCCACTGGCCGTTTGCCCGATGTGGCACTGGCTTGTATCGGTGGCGGGTCGAATGCGATGGGACTGTTCTATCCCTTTGTCGAGGATGCCGAAGTCCGGTTGATCGGTGTTGAGGCCGCCGGGCTGGGGGTCGATACCGACCAACATGCGGCTTCGATCGGGGCTGGTGCCAAGGGGGTCTTGCATGGCAACAAGACGTATCTGCTGCAGAACGCCGACGGTCAGATCGACCATGCCCATTCAATTTCAGCTGGACTCGACTATCCGGGCGTCGGTCCGGAACATGCCCATCTGCACGAAATCGGACGCGCCGAATATGTTTCGATTACTGACCAGGAGGCGCTGGACGGATTCCAGCGTCTGACCCGAATTGAAGGGATTATCCCGGCGCTTGAAAGTGCCCATGCGATTGCCCACACCCTGAAACTGGCGCCGACCATGACGCCTGATCAGATCATCGTCGTCTGCCTTTCGGGGCGGGGCGACAAGGATATCCATACTGTCGCGGACGCGATGGGAACGGTTCTTTAGGTTTCAGGTTGCAGATGACAGGTTGCAGGTATTTCCTGACGCCTGATGCCCTGAGCCTTTTTCAAAGGAAAACCATGAAATTTACCGAATTTGCTTTACCCGATCAGGTTCTTAAAGGGATCGAAAATGCCGGGTTCGAAAAACTGACTCCGGTGCAGGAAGAATCTATTCCGCTGGCATTAGGCGGTAAGGATGTTGCTGCTCAGGCCCAGACCGGGACCGGCAAGACTGCCGCGTTTCTGATCTCGATCTTCTCCCGCCTGCTCGCGAGTGAACACGAAACCAGCAATAACCCGCGGGCACTGATTATGGCACCGACCCGTGAACTGGTGGTGCAGATCTGCAACGACGCCGGTGTCCTCGGGAGCCACACCGGTCTGCGGGTGCAGGCGATCTTTGGTGGTATGGATTACGACAAGCAGCGGCAGGCGCTAAAAGACGGTGTCGATATTATTGTCGCTACTCCGGGACGGCTGATCGATTATTTCAAACAGCGGGTTTTCTCGATGCATCGGGTCGAAATGCTGGTGATCGATGAGGCCGACCGCATGTTTGATATGGGGTTTATCAAGGATCTGCGCTACATTCTGCGCCAGTTGCCGTCATTTGAAAAACGCCAAACCATGCTCTTTTCGGCAACCCTGTCGCCACAGGTGATGGAGCTGGCCTACGAATTCATGAATATCGCCGAAAAGGTTTCCATCGAACCGAAACAGGTCGCGGCTGAGAAGGTCGAACAGATCCTTTATCATGTCTCACGCAAGGAAAAGTTTGCCCTGCTCAACGGCTTGCTCAAGTGTGAAGAAGAGATCGAGCGAATGCTGTTGTTCGTCAACACCAAAGCCGAAGGCGAACTACTGGGTGCGTTACTCGAAGGGAATGGTTTTACTGCGGGAGTGCTGACCGGAGATGTGCCGCAGAAAAAGCGGATGCGGATTCTCGAACGTTTCAAGCAGGGAGAGATTCGTTATCTGGTAGCGACCGACGTCGCTTCACGCGGTATCCATGTTGACAACATCACCCATGTTATCAATTACGATCTGCCGCAGGACCGCGAGGACTACGTCCATCGGATTGGCCGTACCGCACGGGCCGGTGCCAGCGGTCATGCGATCAGTTTTGCCGACGAGGAAAATATCTACCAGCTGGAAGAAATAGAGGCTTATCTCGGGCACAAGATTCCCAGTACCATGCCGATCGACGAGGATTTCTGTTTCGACTATAAGCGGGTGGCGCGCAAGAAACGCACTCCGTTACCGGAGCGCAAAAAAGAAGGGGCGCAGCGCAGTCGTCGTCCGCGTCGCCGTCGGCCCGGAGGCAAGCCGACGCCGTCGAAGAAAGACTGAGCGCAGATCCCCTCTCTATTACCGTCGGACGGGACAAGAAATCTGATGTTGAAAAAGATCGCTGTTCTGCTGACAATCCTGGGACTGGCGTTTGTCCTGCTGTTGCTGACCACCGGTGAGAGCCGGTTTGAGCTGCGGAGCAGTGCCATGATGTCGGGCTCGCAGGAACAGGTCTGGCAGATATTGGTAACGATTGAAGAATGGCCGCAGTGGTGGCCGGGTGTCGAGCGAGCCCGGTTGACGGGGGGGCTGGTCTCCGGAAGTGACATCGACCTGCGGATGAAAGGTCAGCCTGGCGAGGATCCGGCCCGACTGATTATCGTGACCCCCCCGACGGAACTGGTCTGGGAGCGGCCCGGTGTTTTAAACAGTCGTGCCGGAACCCGCTTCTTGCTCGAAGAGGGCAACGATGGCTGCTCTCTGACGGTTGAAAATTTCATTCAGGGTCCACAGGCTGTTCTTGCGCGGATTACCGGCAAAGACGCATTTGCCGAATATCAGCAGCAAATGTTGAAAAATCTGGAGCTCTATCTGCGAGCAAAGCTTGCCGCCGCAGGAGAAAAGGATTGAAACCGGCCCTGCGCTTCGATTAGACTGCCGGAGGCTGATTGTTAATTGGCCTTGCCCATTTATTTTGTGACGGCAGACCTCTGCCGGGAGATTTGATGAGTCGTATTGATCAAGTTTTTGCGCAGCTCAGACAGCAGGGACGTCCTGGACTGATTCCATTTATTACCGCCGGGGATCCCGATCTTGCAACCTGTGCCGAGTTGGTTCGCACCCTGGCAGCTGCCGGTGCTGATGTCATCGAACTGGGTTTCCCCTTTTCCGACCCGATGGCCGACGGCCCGACAATCCAAGCGGCTTCCGAACGCGCCCTGGCAGCGGGAACCAGCCTTGCTGGGGTGCTGCAGATGGTGGCCGAGGTGCGCAGGGACTGCCAGGTCCCGATTGTTTTGATGGGGTATTTCAACCCGGTCTATCGCTACGGGGTGGAACGTTTTGCCGTTGATGCTGCGGCCAGCGGGGTCGATGGTCTGTTGTTGGTTGATCTACCGCCCGAAGAAGCCGATGAAATACAACCGGCGCTGCAACAGGCCGGAATCGATATGATTACTTTGCTGGCGCCGACCACACCGCCCGAGCGGATGAAACGGCTGGCCAGCCAGGGGAGCGGTTATCTCTATTATGTGTCGATGACCGGTGTGACCGGATCGCGGCGCCTTGAGCCTGAGGATATTCGTCAGGCGGTGACCGAAGTGCGCAAACTGAGCTCGATCCCGGTCGGGGTTGGTTTTGGAATTACCACCCCCGCAGATGCCGCTGCTGTCGGCAGTTATGCTGACGCGGTTGTGGTTGGAAGTGCACTGGTGCAGATCATCGCTGAGAATGGCTGTAACGAGACTCTGCAGCAGAAGGTTGCCGATTTCGTCGGTGCTCTGCGTCAGGGCCTCGAAACCTGTCGTTAAGCCTCCAGGAGAGACCGGATGCAACTGAAGGTTCTTGGCAGCAGCGGATCACGGGCTCCTGGTTTTCATGCCAGCAGTCTGCTGATTAATCAGCATCTGCTGCTTGATGCCGGGACAGTCAGCATTGCATTAAGCCTCGAAGAACAGGCGCGGATTGACGATGTGTTGTTGACCCATGCTCACCTGGATCATATGGTTGATCTGGCATTTCTGGCCGACAACATGCTCGGGATGCGGCAGCAGCCGATCCGGGTCTGGGGACCGCAATCGGTTCTCGAAATGATTCGGGAGCATCTGCTGAACAATCGGGTCTGGCCCGATTTTACCCGGATACCCGATCCTCAACGACCGGTGTTACAGTACTGTCCCCTGCCTGATCAGGGGCCGGTGGAAATTGCCGGGTTGAAAATCAGCTGGGCGCAGACCAACCACCCGGTCTATACCGTCGGCTACCTGTTTGAGACCGAAACGAGTGCGTTTCTCTATTCGGGTGATACCTGTGATACCGAAGCAATCTGGAAACTTGGTCGGGAATGCAACAAGTTACGTGGTGCGTTCATCGAGACATCGTTTCCAAACCGGCTGGAAACACTGGCGGTAAAAAGTGGTCACATGACGCCGGCGATACTTGAAAATCAGCTGGTAAAACTGGACCGGAACGATGTTCCGGTGTACATCTTTCATATGAAACAGCAGTATCTCGCGGAGTTATACAGCGAACTGTCGCAAGTGCCCCACCCGTGCCTGACGGTTTTACAGGGTGGTGAAACCTACGAGATCTGACATGTATCCGCCTTGCCCCCTGTCAAGTTTCAGGGGCTGAGTGACGGAAGAGAGGTTGATTCATGGCTTGGTTTAAACGGAAAAAAGCGCCGGTCTCGGCAGTAGAAAAGAAGAAAGTTCAGATGCCCGAAGGGGTCTGGACCAAATGCAAAAATTGCCAGGAGATTATTTACGCCAAGGAAATTGCGCGCAATTTTAACGTCTGCCCCAAATGTGATTATCATTTTCGCATCAGTGCCCGCGAGCGGATCGAGCTGATTCTGGATGAGGGAAGTTTTGTCGAAACGGACGCCAAGATCCGTTCGGTCGATTTCCTTGAATTCAAGGATTCAAAAAAATACAAGGACCGGATTCGTGATGCGATTAAAAAGGCCGGTGACGGCGATTCGGTGATCTGCGGCAGTGGCACCATTGAGGGCTTGCCGGTGATTGTCGGGGTTTTTGATTTCTCCTTCATGGGGGGCAGTATGGGTTCGGTGGTCGGCGAAAAGCTGACCCGCGCGATCGAAAAAGGCCTTGAGGTTAAAGCCCCGGTACTGGTTTTCAGCTCCTCCGGTGGTGCGCGCATGCAGGAGAGTATCCTGTCGCTGATGCAGATGGCCAAGACCAGCGCGGCACTGGCCAAGCTGAAGGCGGCGGGGATTCCGTTTATCTCGGTGTTGACTGATCCGACCACCGGTGGCGTGACGGCCAGTTTCGCCATGCTCGGTGATATTAATATGGCTGAACCTCGGGCTCTGATCGGTTTTGCCGGTCCGCGGGTTATCGAACAGACGATCCGTCAGACCTTGCCAGAAGGCTTTCAGCGTTCCGAGTATCTCCTTGAGCATGGGATGGTTGACATGATTGTCCCACGCAACGAGATGAAGGAACGTCTTTCACAAATCCTGCGCATTTTTACCAAGAGTTGAGTCGGCATGGACTATTTGTCCAGCCTCGAATATCTCTACGCCTTGCAGCATTTCGGGATCAAGCTCGGGCTTGAGAATACCCGCAGGCTGTTGGGCCGCCTGGGCAACCCACAGCGGCAGTTAAAGATCGTGCATATCGCCGGCACTAACGGCAAAGGGTCTACGTCAGCGGCGCTTGAGCAGATTTTGCGCAGTGCCGGGTTGCGGACCGGTTTGTACACTTCCCCTCATTTGCACAGCTTTACCGAGCGGATTCGTATTGACAGCCAACCGGTCAGCGAGGCCGAGGTGGTGACACAGACCGACGCGATCCGCTGCCAGGCTGACGGTTTGAGCCTGACCTTTTTTGAATTCACGACGGCAATGGCGCTGCAGATTTTCGCGCAGCGGGCGGTCGACTGGGTGATACTTGAAACGGGTCTCGGCGGTCGACTCGATGCGACCAATATCGTTGATCCCCAGCTGACGGTAATCACCTCTATCGCTTACGATCACGCGACACATCTGGGTGAGAGCCTGGCGCAGATCGCGGGCGAAAAAGCGGGGATTATCAAACCCGGAGTGCCTTTGATCAGCGCACGCCAGGACCCCGAAGTTCTCGCGGTTCTCCAGCGTATCGTTCTTGAGAACAAAGTGCCTTTTCAGCTTGCCGGTCGTGATTTTGACTGGACAATGCCGCCGGAGACCTTCGGTTATCGTGGAGTGACCGTTGCCCTTTCCACGATTGAACCCGGTCTGGCCGGTGTTTATCAGCGTGAAAATATTTCACTGGCCCTGGCGGCGGCCGAACAGTTGCTGAACGATCCGCTCGATCCGGTAACCACCTGCAGCGCACTGGCTGAATTGCGCTGGCCCGGTCGTTTGGAGTGGTGCGGGGATGTTTTACTTGACGGTGCCCATAATCCCCAGGCGGCAGAAGCACTGGCCGGCTATCTGGGCGAACAGGATCTGGATGGTTTGCTCTGGGTCGTGGCGGTCAAGTCGGACAAGGATGCTGCCGGTATTCTTGCGCCCCTGTTGTCACGGGTTGACGAGATTTTCGTAGCACCGCTCGATTCCGAGGTCTCGCTGCCTCCTGGGCAGCTGCTGCAGTTTGCCGCCCAGGCCGGTGTTGGCGGGGAGTCCCTTGATTCCCCGGCGGAGGCGTTGGAGAAAGCGCTGGCCGTTCGTCGGCCGGGGCAGAAAATTCTGGTAGCGGGATCGCTTTTTCTGGTGGCGGCACTGCGTGGCCGGTGCCTGTCTTTATCGGGAGCCACTGCTTGATCATGCGCACACTCTGCATAGCTCTTCTTTGCCTACTATTGGTGCCATGGTCAGCTGTGGCGGCTCCGGCCAGGCCTGCGTCAGACACGCCGGTTGATCTGGAAGCCGATCAGCTCAATGTTGATGAGGTGAGTGGTCGCTATCATGCCTCTGGAAACGTGCGGTTGATACAGGGGGATCTGCAACTGACCAGTGATCAGCTCTGGTGGAACCAGCAGACCGGCGCCGTCGAGGCGAATGGTGATGTCCATCTAACGCGACCCGGGGAAGAGCTGAGCGGTAGAAAAATCAACTATAATCTGCAGCAGGGAACCGGAACAGTTGATGATGGCGAGGCCTACTGGCCGGGGAAATCCTTACGCCTGTCGGCGCGTCGGCTTGAGAGGCTGGGGCCTGGCCGGTTTCGAGTCTACAATGGTCGTTTCACTGTCTGCGAAGGCAAACGTCCGGCCTGGTCGATTGGTTCCAGTCTGGCGGAAGTGACAATCGGCCGTTATTTAACCACAAAGCATGCGCTGATCTATATCAAGGATGTGCCGGTCTTCTATCTGCCTTATCTGGCGGTTTCGATAAAGAGCGAGCGTGAATCGGGGTTTTTGATGCCGCGGATCGGACTTTCCGAGCGCCGGGGGTCCGAGTTCTCAGCCGCCTGGTATCAGGTTCTGGGCCGCAACATGGACGCCACTTTCTACCTCGACCATCTCTCAAAACTCGGAACCGGTACGGGTTTCGAATATCGTTACATTTTCGGACGCAAACAGCGCGGCAGATTCAAGCTCTATACAGTTTTTTCGCGCGATGCGGCCAATCGTTGGGCGCTCGACTGGGAGCATGTCAGTCGGTTTGGCGAGAATTTACGGTTGGTGGTGGATACCGAGTATGTGAATACTAGGGACTATTTTACCGACTTCGGAGAGGTTGCACAGGAGTATAACAGGCAGAAGGTTATCAGCAATATCTTTGTTAACCAGACCTGGGGTAAGGCCAGCCTGACCGGTCAGTTCAAGTATATCAAGGATCTGGAAACCGCCGACCCTCTCCCCTGGCAGTCGGCACCGAAGATAGATTTTTCTATTGCTCCCCTACGGCTCAGGCAGACCCCGTTCTATTTTTCTCTGCAGTCGAGTTATGACAATTTTGAACGGGATAAGGGTGCTGCCGGACAGCGGTTGACGGTGCGGCCGACGGTCGAATTGCACAGTTATCTTTTGCGGGGACTTGAGTTCAATGCGGAGTATGGCTACCGTTTCCGACAGTATCTGCAGACGGATGCCGATCAGAGTGCGTCATCCGGCAGTGACGATTTCAATGCCAGGCTGGCAAGTCGGATCTTTCGCGTTTACGGCAGCGGACAGAGAAGCTGGCTGCACAGTATCGAACCTGAAATTAAATATAGCTATGCGGCTGACAACCAGGAGCCGCGCCAACCGGACTTTGACCGTTTCGACCACAGTGAGGCGGTAAATTCGGTCGGCTATTCATTGGCCAGCCGTCTCAGCGGAAAATGGCGTGATGCCGAAGGGGGTGTGGTTCGCCGTGAACTGCTCTGGCTGCGGTTGACTCAGAACTACAATCTGGGGCTGCAGGACAGGGCTGTAAACCCCTTCTCTGATCTACGCACAGAGATGGTTCTGCGCCCGACAGCTAACAGCAGGATGAGGCTTGACGCATACTTTGATCCTGAACTGGGCCGTTTTTACGATACCACGCTAAGCGGTAATATCCGTGATATGCGTGGAAACCGTTTGCAAGGTTCTTATCATAAACGCGAGGCGGCGGAGAATCTCGCTCCGATCGATAATGCGAATATCCGGATCGATACAGCGCTCTTGAAACCCCTTTATCTCGGCTATGAGCAGCGGTACGATCTTCTGGAATCAAAGCTTCTTGAACAGGTGATCGATCTGGACTTTCGCCGGCAATGTTGGGGCTTCAAGGTGACCCTGCGTGATCGCGAGGAGGATCGATCAATCATGTTCGTTCTGACGCTCGGTGGTATTGGGCAAACGGCTGATCTCGGAGCAAACTCCGGTGGCAGCTGAGTTTCCGACAGAAGAAGGTTGACGACGTCGAGACGGCGTGCGAAGCTCTGAGCCGAACAGGGAGGCGTGTTTGACTGATGGCAAAGAACCGGGCCTGCCGGTTAAGAAAATATTCCCCCCCTGGCTGATTCTGATTGTGTTGGCGATGCTCGGCCTTGCCCTGCTGGGAGATCGCGGAGCCTTGAGGGCTCTGCAGACTTATCATCACAAACAGGAACTGGAGCAGCAGTTGGTCGACCTGCAACAGGAACAGCAGCGGTTGCGCCAGGAGATTCGTCTGCTGCGCAAGGATCGGGATTACTGGGAAAAGCTGGCACGTAAAGAACTGGGACTGGTTCGTGAGGGCGAGTTGATCTATCAGTTTTCCGACGAGGACAGCTCGCGGAAATAACTGGAGGTCTTGTTGAGGAATTCTGCTATGGGTACAGGGGTGGATATGAGATCGACGACAAAAACACGGGTGCAACGTCGGGTTGAGAAGAAACAGGCGACGCTGCTGGTGTTGCTGGTGCTGGTAATTGCACTGGTCAGCTTCGCCCTGGGGGTGATTGTCGGGCGTCATACGGGCGATTCTGTTGTCCAGCAGATTCAGGAACCACGCCGGATCATTGTTGCAGAGACTCCGGTGGTCCCTGACGAAAAGAGTGTTGACAGCGTGAACTCCAGTGCGGAGAAGCTGACGTTTTACGATAATTTATCGAAAGAAGAACCGGCCCCGATCGGAAGCGGTATCAACCTGCCGCCTGCTACGGAAAAGGCGGTGAGTGAACATCTTGCTGTTGATCAGCCGCAGGCAGTTGCTGTGTCGTCTGTGAAACCGCCGACCCCTGTTGCCGAGGTTGTTGCCGCGGTCAAGGCGCAACCGGTTTCTCCCGTTATTGCCGTTCTTGACCCGACTCCGGTTTCTGCTCCGGTTCCCGTTTCCGCTCGGCAAGACCTGGCTGCAGTTGACAGGTTGCCGACAGTTTCCATCGGGGGCGGCTGGGTGGTCCAGGTCTTTGCCTCGCGCTCTGCAGCGGATGCCGGGACTCTGCGCGACAAGTTGAACAATAAAGGCTATCCGGCGTTTATCGCTGAAGCGGATCTGGGTAAAAAAGGCATCTGGTACCGGGTTCTTTTCGGCCCCTATGCGGACAAGGCGGCCGCCGTTCAGGCGCAAAAATTCGCGGAAAAAAAGGATCGACTCAAGGGCTTTGCCAAGCGTCGATGAAGGGCTGAGGATAGCGCTGTTTTTTGCTTGACATTTCTTTGGTGGAGTAATACTTTCCTCAACTCGTGACGCGGGATGGAGCAGTCTGGTAGCTCGTCGGGCTCATAACCCGAAGGTCGGGGGTTCAAATCCCTCTCCCGCAACCAAATCAACAATCCCTTGTCGGGTTTACATAAGGTTCAGCGGCGGTGTAGCTCAGTTGGTTAGAGCATGCGGCTCATATCCGCAGTGTCCGGAGTTCGAATCTCTGCACCGCCACCATAATCGAAAAGCCCTTCCCGGTTCCGGGGAGGGCTTTTTTGGTCTATAGTCATTACGGTGATGTAATGACAGCAGTCGGGTGGCACAATGGAACGCAAATTCAGACAAGTTTTACAGGATGCGCAGCTCGATTCGGGTTGTTCGCTGCTGCTGGCTGTTTCCGGTGGGGTCGACTCTGTGGTTCTGCTCGATTTGCTCGCAGGTTACGCCGGAGAATTTGGTCTTCAGCTGCAGGTCTTTCACCTCAATCATCAGATCCGTCCTGAATCCGATGCTGATGCCGAGTTTGTGCGCAGGCTCTGTCTCGGTCTGGACATCTCCTGCCGAATCGAATCTGTTGATGTGCCCGCATTTGCAAAAAAGCGGCGCTTGAGTCTTGAAACTGCTGGTCGTGAGGCGCGCCGTGAGCTGATGTTGCGGCTGGCGGCAGAAAGGGACTGTGCCCGGATTGTCCTGGCTCACCATCAGGATGATCAGGCCGAAACTTTTCTGCAGCGGTTGTTGCGGGGCAGCGGGGTCAGTGGTCTGCAGGCAATGCGCGCCCGGAGTGGACTCTGGTGGCGGCCATTACTCGGTTTTTCGCGGCAGCAGATCGTTGAGCATGCTCGACGGCGGCAGCTTGCGTGGGTGGAAGATGGCAGCAATACAGATACTCGCTACCTGCGTAACCGGATTCGGCATCAACTGTTGCCGCAATTATGTGAATACAATCCGCAGATCAATCTGAGGCTTGCGACTCTGAGCCGACAGTTTCAGCTGGAAGAAGATTTCTGGCAGCAGCAGGTGGATCGGTGCTGGCCGCAACTGCTGCTGTCGGATGGCGATGGTTTGCGTCTCAGCCGTCCTGAGCTGCTCGGCAGTCACCCGGCATTACAGATCCGTTTGTTACGCGAGGGCTTACGCCGTTTACGCGGGAACCTTGACGGGATTGAAGCGGTACATCTGGAGGCATTGCATGGGCTGGTACGAGCCGGGTGCTCTCAGGCCGAACTCGATCTGCCGGAGTGCTGGGTTGCTCGCCGCTATGAGCAGCTGTGGCTGCGGAAGTGTCCCCCGCGAATTGAGCCGTTCGATTTCCAATTGCGAGTCGGTGACTCTGTACAACTGCCGGATGGACAGGTTCTGCAGGCCGAACTGCTTGAGCGAGCGGCAGGTGAAGATTTGAACCGGGTTGAATTTGATGCGGACGGCCTGCGTTTTCCATTGCAGGTGCGCAGTGTGCAACCCGGAGACCGTTTTCGTCCCTCGGGGATGCAGGGGCGGCGTAAAATAAAGGATTTTCTGATCGATCAGAAGGTCGAAAAAGAACAACGACAATCATTGCCCATACTGTTTGATCGGGACGAAGTTCTGTGGTTGGCCGGCTGGCGTCGTTCGGCGGTGGCGCCGGTCAAAGCCGGGAGTCGGAAAATCCTTGCTGTGCGGTTGATTACGGCCGAAGGTTCAACGACAAAGCTCTTGTGAGCGCGGATCATTTATGGTAGTTTTTCCGACAATTTAACGCTATCTACGGATCGCAGAGCGATCTGTCACACTTTAAGAACTCCATAGGGGGTCCTGTGAGTCAATTTCAGAAAAATCTCGCCCTTTGGCTGGTCATCTCTCTCCTGATGATCATGCTCTTCAACATGATGAGTCAACGTGGGGGTGAACAGAAAAAGATCAATTATACTGAACTGTTAAGCAGTATCGAGTCTGGGCAGGTTACCAATGTTGTCATCCAGGGCTCGCAGATCTCCGGGGTGCTGGAAGATGGAACCAAGTTTCAGACGATTGCGCCGCCCGATATGGAACTGATCCCGGAACTGAAGGAACGAGGGATTACGATCGAGGCCAAGCCGGTTGATGATCAGGGCTTCTGGTTCACGCTGTTGATTTCCTGGGGACCGATTCTGCTGTTGATCGCGGTCTGGATCTTCTTCATGCGCCAGATGCAGTCCGGTGGCGGCAAAGCGATGAGTTTTGGCAAAAGCAAGGCCAAGTTGCTGACCGACAGTCAGGGCCAGGTGACCTTCAAGGATGTCGCCGGTGTCGATGAGGCGAAGCAGGAACTGGAAGAAATCGTCGAATTCCTCAAGGACCCGAAAAAGTTCACCAAGCTCGGAGGTAAAATCCCCAAGGGAGTGCTGCTGGTCGGTGCGCCAGGCACCGGTAAGACCTTGCTGGCCCGTTCGGTCGCTGGTGAAGCCGGAGTGCCATTCTTCACCATCTCAGGCTCAGATTTTGTCGAGATGTTTGTTGGCGTCGGTGCCAGTCGGGTGCGAGACCTTTTTGTGCAGGGCAAGAAAAATGCACCCTGTATCATCTTTATTGATGAAATCGATGCCGTGGGTCGCCATCGGGGCGCCGGGCTTGGCGGCGGGCATGATGAGCGTGAGCAGACCCTCAACCAACTGCTGGTCGAAATGGATGGTTTCGAGTCGAACGAGGGCGTCATTCTGGTTGCGGCGACCAACCGTCCCGATGTTCTCGACCCGGCGTTGCTGCGTCCAGGGCGCTTTGACCGTCAGGTCGTGGTGCCGCGTCCCGATGTCAGGGGCCGCAGTCGGATCCTCAAGGTTCATTCGCGCAAAGTGCCAATGGCGGAGGATGTTGATCTGGATGTTGTCGCCAAGGGGACCCCGGGTTTCTCTGGTGCGGATCTCGCCAATCTGATCAACGAAGCGGCATTGCTGGCGGCTCGTGCCAACAAAACCGAGGTTGATAAGGACGATTTTGATTCCGCCAAGGACAAGGTTCTGATGGGGGCCGAACGGCGCTCGATGGTGATCACCGAGGAAGAAAAGCGGGTCACTGCTTACCATGAAGCTGGTCACGCGCTGGTGTCCATGCTGACTCCCGGTTCAGACCCGGTCCATAAAATTTCGATTATTCCACGTGGCCGGGCAATGGGTGTCACCATGTATCTGCCCGCCGAAGAAAAATACAACGAAACCGCCAGTGGTTTGAATGTCAAAATTCGTGCTCTGCTCGGGGGGCGGATTGCCGAGGAGATGACGTTCGAATCTGTAACCAGCGGTGCCAGCAACGACCTTGAGCGGGTGACTGCCATTGCCCGCAAGATGGTTTGTGAGTGGGGGATGAGTGAAAAGATAGGTCCTTTGACCTTCGGTGAAAAAGAGGGCGGTGAGGTTTTTCTCGGTCGTGATATGGGGCATATGAAAAATTACAGTGAGTCAACTGCCGTCGAGATCGACAACGAAATTCGGCGCATCGTGCAGGAGAACTATCAGGCCGCACGTGCACTGCTTGCCGATCACAATACTCAGTTGCAGGATCTGGCTGAAGCTCTGCTTGAACGCGAAACCCTTGATGGGGACGAGGTTAAGCGAATCGTTTTTCCCGCGCAACAGACTGAGACCGAGGACGTTGTCGCAGCGGTTGCTGAAGAAAAAGCGACCGAAGAGTCTGATGATACAGACGCTTGAGCCGTGAGTAGCCGACCCGCTTACCTGTGCGGCAGAAATTGTCGACTCGATCTGCGCTTGCCGCAGATTATGGGGGTTCTCAATGTCACCCCTGATTCCTTTTCGGACGGGGGTTGCTTTTTTGACCCGGAATCGGCGGTGGTAAAAGCGCGGCAATTGATTGCCGAGGGTGCCGATCTGCTCGATATCGGCGGAGAAAGTACCCGTCCCGGTGCTCCGGCGGTTTCACCGCAGGAGGAACTGGATCGGGTCTTACCGGTGATTGAGCGCCTGCGCGCCGAGAGCGATATCCCGTTATCGATCGACACAACCAAGGCCGCAGTTGCTGCAGCGGCAATAGCTGCCGGTGCAAATTTTATTAACGATATCAGTGGCCTGCAGTTTGATAAGCAGATGCCACAGGTCGCAGCAGAGAGTGGTGCCGGACTTTTTCTGATGCATACCCGGGGACGTCCGGAAGTCATGCAGCAGGATACGGCTTATGTTGATCTGGTTGCCGAAGTGCTTGGATTTCTCCATCAGGCGGCTGAAACTGCGCGGGCTGCGGGTGTTGATCGCCAGGCGATTGCGGTCGATCCGGGAATCGGTTTCGGTAAGGATGTCTGCGGCAGCCTGCAGCTTCTGCGGCGGCTAGACCAGTTGGTCGCCTGCGGCTACCCGGTCCTTATCGGACCTTCGCGCAAAAGCTTTATCGGGCGGATCTTGCAGCAGCAGGACCCGACTCAACGTCTGGCCGGAACATTGGCCAGTGTCTCTCTGGGGGTTGAGCGAGGGGCGCAGATCTTTCGTGTTCATGATGTCCGTCCGGCGCGCGAAGCGGCCCTGGTTGCTTGGGCTGTGCGCGAGGGGGAACTACCCGTTACCGGGACCTGACGCATCAGTGTCGATGTTGACGGCGGTGACGGATTTCCGGATCCAGGATTTGTAATGTTTGAAATATTCACCAATATCCGCCCGCTCGATCTGCTTGATATCGGCATCGTCGCCTTTATTATCTACCGGATTATTCTGCTGATCAAAGGGACCAGAGCGGTGCAGATGCTCCTTGGCCTGGCGGTGATCCTGCTGGTTTATGTCGCTTCACGGGTGGGTGATCTGCATACCCTCAACTGGTTCCTCAGCAATTTTCTTTCCTCGATCATCCTGGTGATCGTTGTCATCTTCCAGAATGATATCCGACGGGCGTTGATGCATGTCGGCCGTAATCCTTTTTTTGCCGGACTGACCTATCTCGAAGAGACGGCAGTTCTCGACGAACTGGTCCAGGCTTGTGTTGCTCTGGGAAAGAAGCGGATCGGCGCGTTGATTGTCATCGAACGTGAAACCGGGCTCAAGGACGTGCTGGAGACCGGAACCGCAATCGATGCCCGGGTGACCAGCGAGATCATTCAGGCGATATTCCTCTCGGCCTCACCGATTCATGACGGCGCTCTGGTTGTTCAACAGGGACGGTTGAAACAGGCCGGTTGTTTTCTGCCCCTGAGTCAGAACCTCGATATCAGCAAATATCTCGGAACACGTCACCGGGCGGCAATCGGTTTGACTGAACTGCTGGATGCAGTCGCAATCGTGGTTTCGGAAGAAACAGGAAAAATCTCGGTCGTGGTCAATGGAGGTATCACCCGTGACCTTGATGCGACTGATTTGCGCAAGGTCCTGGGTCGTTTGCTTGAACCACGCCGTGCGAGTGGCAAGAAGAAGAAGGGGAAGGGCTAGGCGATGTTGAAACTGCTGACCGAAAACTGGTCCCTGAAACTGCTTTCCCTGGCGTTTGCCCTGTTTTTGTGGATGTTTATTATGGGTGAACGGCACCTTGAGGTCGGCTATATTGTCCCACTTGAGTTGCAGAAAATCCCTCATGAACTGGTCATTGCCAATCAGGTGCCGAGCCAGATTGATGTGCGTATCAGCGGCCCGCGAACCCTGTTAATGAAGGTCAGCCCCAATGATATCAGCATTGCGGTCGATCTTTCGGAACTGAAGCCGGGGTTGACAACATTTAAACGACTTGAAGAGCGACTCAATCTGCCCAATGGCTTGCGGGTGACACGAGTTTCACCCTCATTTGTCGATATTCGCCTCGATCGGCGCAAGGAGAAGAAGGTGCCGATCAAGGTTGTGCTGGCAGGCGATCCTGACCCGGGTTACCGGGTTGCGGGGCTCAAGACGACTCCGGAAAAGGTTGCGATTACCGGAGCTGAAAGCGAAATCAAGACGATTTCCGAGGTGACGACCGAGCCGATTGATCTTAAGGGGGTGACCGAAGGTTTCTCCCAGATTGTGCCGCTGGTTTACGAACGGACCTACACCAATTTTGTTGACGAGAAAACCGCTGAGATTCATGTTGCCATCGAAGTGACTGAGCCGGTTGAAATGATAGAATCACCGGCGACAGGGCCGGAAGTAAAGGGGATGAAATAGACGATGAAAAAGCGCCTGTTTGGAACTGATGGCGTACGCGGTGTGGCCAATGTTCATCCGATGACCACCGAGATAGCCATGCAGCTGGGCCGCGCCGCGGCCCATATTTTTAAGGCGGGGGATCGTCGCCACCGGGTGGTTATCGGCAAGGATACCCGCCTTTCCGGTTATATGATTGAGACCGCACTGGTGTCCGGGATCTGTTCGATGGGGGTTGATGTGCTGCTGGTCGGTCCGTTGCCGACCCCTGGGATCTCTTTTATTACTTCCTCTATGCGGGCCGATGCCGGGGTGGTTATCTCGGCATCGCACAATCCCTACCAGGATAACGGAATCAAATTTTTCAGCCGCGATGGGTTCAAGCTGCCCGATGAGGTTGAGATGCGGATCGAAGAGTTGATCAGCAGCGGTGAGATTGACGCTCTGCGTCCGATTGCTGATGAGGTCGGCAAGGCTTTTCGGGTTGATGATGCTGTCGGGCGTTACATCGTTTTTCTCAAAAATACCTTCCCGCGCGATCTTGATCTGCAAGGGCTCAAGATTGTTCTCGATTGCGCTCACGGCGCCGCCTACAAAGTTGCACCGGCGGTGTTCGAAGAATTGGGCGCCGAGGTGATTGCCCTGGGTGTCGATCCGGACGGCAAAAATATCAATGCCGGTTGCGGTTCCCTGCATCCCGAGGTGATGGCGGCGGCGGTGCGGGAACAGGGCGCCGATCTTGGTATCGCTCTTGACGGGGATGCCGATCGGGTGATCTTTGTTGACGAACATGGTGACGAAGTTGACGGTGATCATGTTATGGCAATCTGTGCTACGCGGATGCTGGCCGCCGGGACCCTGAAACAGCAGACGTTGGTGACGACGGTCATGAGCAATATGGGCCTGGAGATCGCGCTCAGAAAGGCGGGCGGCAAGCTGGTGCGAACTGCGGTTGGTGATCGCTATGTGGTCGAGGAAATGAGACGCGGCGGTTATAACCTTGGCGGTGAGCAATCCGGACATATGATTTTTCTCGATTACAATACCACCGGAGACGGTATTCTTTCGGCTCTGCAGGTGCTTGAAATCGTGCAACGCAGTGGCAAACGACTGTCTGAACTTGCCCGGGTCATGGAGTCGCTGCCACAGGTGCTGGTTAACGTCCGGGTCAGGAAACGTACCGAACTGGCCGAAATTCCGGAGGTTGCAAGCCGGATTGCGGTTGTCGAGGAACAGCTTGGAGAGGAGGGGCGGGTTCTGATCCGCTACTCCGGAACCGAGCCCTTGCTGCGAATCATGCTTGAAGGACCTGACCAGACCCAGATCGAGACTCTGGCAGCGGACATCGCAGCTGCGGTTCAAGAAACTATCGGAGCATGAGAAAAAAGGAGTCAGGTAAATTGGTAAAATTGGGTGTCAACGTAGACCATATTGCGACCCTGCGCGAAGCGCGGGGCATCAATGAGCCCGATCCGGTCGCAGCAGCAATGCTGGCCGAGCTGGCCGGTGCGCACGGCATCACGGTTCATTTGCGCGAGGATCGACGTCATATCCAGGATCGTGATGTTGAGCTGTTGCGCCGGACCATCAAGACCCGCCTCAATCTTGAGATTGCTTTGACCGAGGAGATGGTTGCCATTGCCATGAAACTGCTTCCCGATTCTGTTACGCTGGTCCCTGAAGGTCGTCATGAATTGACAACTGAGGGCGGGCTTGATGTCTCGATGATGCGTCAGTCCCTCAAACAGAAAATCGCCCTGATGCAACAGGCCGGGATCGTCGTCAGTCTTTTTGTCGAGCCGGATATC
>JAJRWF010000026.1 GCA_024276905.1 Deltaproteobacteria bacterium | reverse complement strand
TTGACGTTGATGGAATTGAAACAAAAGTTTTGACTAAAGACATCTTGAATGCAGTAAAGGAATCAAGGGCAGGCTAACAAACCAAATGTTTTCTGATCTGTAGCCTGCGTTCTTGAAGGTGTTTTTCTACAGGCTCGTTGTACTAAAGGCATGATTGACAACTCACTGCATTGTAATTACAATATACCTACATCCCAACAGTGAGGTTATAAAAGTGAAAGTTTCCATAATTCAAATTGGCAATTCGCAGGGTCTCCGAATCCCAAAACCTATCTTGGAACAGTGTGGTTTTAATGGAGAGGTTGAACTTGAGGTTCACAACAGTGAACTCATTATTAAACGCGCCACTTGTCCGCGGCAAAATTGGGGAAAGGCATTTCAGGCAATGTCCCAAAATGGAGATGACCAGCCCATTGAATTCGCACAGAATCAATGGGATAGGGAAGAATGGGAATGGAAATAAATCGTTTCGAAGTTTTCCTTGTCAACCTTGACCCAACAGTTGGTCATGAAATTAAAAAAACAAGACCATGTCTAATCATTTCGCCAAACGAAATGAATCGCTATATATCAACTGTTATTGTTGCACCAATGACATCCAAGGGGAGAAATTATCCGACAATAATTCCCTGTTCATTTCAAGGCAAGAGTGGGCAAATCGTTCTTGATCAAATACGAACCGTTGACAAAAAAAGACTGGTTAGAAAACTGGGAATAATAAGCAAAAAAGCACAAATAAAAACGCTCAGTCTACTACAAGAATTATTCGCACAATAAACAAACTCACACCTTTCTAACCTTGAGAACTTACAGATGCCGATGATCATCGTTGCCCACAGCATGGGCGGGCTGATAGTAAGGGAAGCTCTGAACAAGCATGACAACCGTCAGAAGGAGAACAGGGTCAGCCTGTTTGTCACCATCGCTACCCCCTTTGGCGGGCACCCGGCTGCGGCTTTAGGCGAGAAAAATGGATTGATCGTGTTGCCTTCCTGGCGCGATGTAAATCCGGAAAACCGTTTCATAAAAGAACTCTTCCGCAAGCCGCTGCCGGAAAATATCGAGCATCAGCTGTTCTATGCCTACGACAATCCAGCGACTCTAAAAATAAGCAAAAATAGCGATGGAGTCGTGCCACTATCCAGCCAGTTACGCCTAAAGGCGCAGCAGCAGGCGACAGGACAACTCGGTTTCGAAAGTAGCCACACGGGGATTCTGCAAAATGAAGAGATGATCAATCATCTCTTCGTGCGTATGGACCGAGTCAAAAATTTCTACCCGGAATCTCATCTGAAGGTATTTCGCCGTGGCGGCTATGAGGTGATGTTAACTGACGACTATAGACCGATCAGTCAGTACGTCATCCATTCCTTGGGGAAATACTGGATGGCCATATCCAACGGAACCCTCAAACCCTTCTTTCCGGAACAGGAGAGATTTCTTCGCGTCATCAACGGGGAAGAGTCTCCAAAATATGAAACTGTCGAAGATTGGCTGCGATTTCTCAAAGATTATCCTGAAATTGATCGTAATTGAGCTTTCATGATCCACAAATCTCCCCAAAACATCTAAAAAGCAAACAACGGGATCTACCACCGCCAGCGAGCCCGATCACGGGCTGACAGAACTTCATTTCGCCCGCAGCCCGGCCGCCAGCAGTTCGATGGTATGGGTAACCCGAACCCTTGACTCCTGCTTTTCGAGTCCACCGCGCATCTGCATCATACATCCGGGACAATCCATCGCGACACAATCGGCCCCGCTTTTTTCGATATCCTGCAGCTTATCTTCCAGAATTTTTCTGGCAATATCGGGATGGCTGGTCAGCGAGTAACTGCCGCCAAAACCGCAGCAGCGATCAGCATGGTCCATTTCGACCAGTTGATGGCCGGAGGTTTCGATCAACTGGCGCGGTTCACGCCAGACCCCGGCTCCGCGCTTGAGGTGACAGGAATCATGATAGGTAACCTTTTGTGCCAGGGGCAGGTCGGCAAACTGGTCGGCGGCGCCCAACTGGTTAACAATATATCCGGCAGCATCAACCGTGATGGATGCCAGTTTTTCCGCCTTAGCCCGCCAGGGCGAGTCATCCTTGAAGTGTTCGACAAAATCGCGCTGCAAAGCCATGGTGCAGGTCGGGCAGGTGGTGAGCACTGCGTCGGGATTGCCTTCGAGCAGGGCATCGATATTCTGTTTGGCCAATTCGACCGCGGTTTCCTTGTCGCCTGAATAGAGCGCCGGGACACCGCAACAGTTCTGCTTTTGCGGATAATCGACGACAACATTCAGGTGGTTCATCACTTCGACCAGGTCGCTGCCCAGCTCGGGATAGAGAAAATCATTGGCGCAACCACCGAAGAGCGCGACTTTCTTCTGTGGCGCCTGAAGGTTCTGCCCGGGCCAGATATCGCGCAGTGGCCGGTCGGCAATTGCCGGCAGAGTCCGCCACTCGGTCAGCGATGAAAAGAAATGCGGGAGATGGCGGATACTGCGCTGACCTCTGGTGACCGGTTTCTGCAGCTTGCTCGCCGCACGCAGCAGACTGTGGAACAGCTTGCGATTGCGCATCACCTTTCTGAAAACCAGCGACTTCCCAACGCCGAGACCTTCTTTGTCGGCAATGGTTTCACGCAAGGAGAGGATGATCCCCTCCAGGTCGATATTGGCCGGACAAACCGCAACACAGGAGCGGCAACCGATACAGGCCTTGACCAGCTCGGCGGCATTGTCGAGGCCATGGAAAAACGCGGTGAGGATAATGCCGACCGCACCGATATAGATATGACCGAAAACATGGCCGCCGACGCTCTGGTAAACCGGACAGACATTGGCACAGGCTCCGCAACGGATACAGCGACTGGTATCACAGCATTTCTCATCTTCCGCCAGGCGCGAACGCCCGTTATCGAGCAGGACGATATGCAGATCCTTCTCCCCGTCACCACCGGGGATCGCACCACGAATCCAGGTCACGTAACTGGTCAGCGCCTGACCGGTGGCGTTCTTCGGCAACACACGGATGACCTTGGCGGCATCTTCGAGGGTCGGCACCAACTTGTCGATCCCGACCAGCGCCACGTGGGTTTTTGGCAGGGTGGTGGTCAGGCGCGCATTGCCCTCGTTGGTCACCAGGGCGATGCCGCCGGTTTCGGCAATCGCGATATTGGCCCCCGAAATCCCCATATCAGCATCCAGATAGCCCTGACGCAACTGCTGCCTGGCAACCTCGACCAGGTGCGGGATATCTGCCACTTCTGTCCGCCCGGTTTCACGACTGAAGAGCTCGGCCACTTCTTCTTTGAACATATGGATCGCCGGCATCACCATATGACTGGGCCGCTGTCCACTGAGCTGCAGAATCCATTCACCGAGATCGGTTTCGAGCGGTGTGATTCCAGCCGCCTCAAGCGCCTTATTGAGGTGAGTCTCTTCGCTGGCCATACTCTTGCTCTTGACCGATAGCTTCACGCCCTGCTGTTTCGCCAGATCCGCAATATAGCGGTTAGCATCCTCGGCAGTTGCGGCCTGGTAAACGGTCGCCCCGGCAGCCTGTGCATTCGCGATAAACTGCTGCAGGTACTTTTCATGGTTGAGGCGCACATCATCCTTCATCGCGCCGATTTCCTGGCGCAATGCCTCAAAATCGAGCCCGGCAAAGGCCTTCTCCCGTGCGATCAGATAGGCATCACCAAATTGATGCAACGCCTGTTGCAACCTGGGCGTTGCCAGGGCCTTGTCGATACGGACCTGATAGGCTTTTGAGCGTTGTTTGTTCATTTTTTTCCCTTCCGGCAAGGACATCAGACCTCAGGAGACGGGGCCTGTCTGTCCGCCAGCCCGATGCCCAACACCAAGTGCCCGGCGCAAGCGAGCGTGCGCCTCACATCTCAAGCAGATCTTCCGACCAGTCATCCAGCAGGAGAATATACAGCTCCTTGGGACCATGCACACCGATGGTCAGGACCCGTTCGATATCCGCGGTGCGACTCGGCCCAGTAATATAAGCAATATAGTTACGGGGATTCTGCTGATGCATCCGGCGCAAGGGTTCGACCGCCGCCAGCCCATCCGCAACAATCTTGCGCCGATCGAGCAGAACAAAATGACGGGTCGGCAAAGTCGTCGCCAGTCGCACATCTTCGGCGGTGCTTTCCAGCACCAGGGTGCCGGTATCAGCAATCGCGAAGCAGGCACTGGTCACTCCGGCAGCGGCCTCTGCGGCCTGGTCACGGGTAACCGGCAGCATATTGAGCCCAGCCCCACGCAACTGCTCAGCAAGCCGGACACGATGACAACTGACGGAACCCGGCAGCAACAGATCACCTGCGGCACGCTCAGCGATAAACGTCACCGCCTCCACCAGATGTTGGCACTCGACCAGAACGGCCCCGGCCGCCTCGGCCGCAACACGGAATTGAGTCATTGATTCCATAATTTCTCCAAATTGGTAAGACCAATTTACCATAAAGGTGTTTTGCATTCCCTGTCAAGACAAAACCCCAGGCCCTGATGTTCAACTCAACGGGATCTGGTATTTGGCCATTTTCTTGTAAAGCACGGTCCGATGGATACCAAGCAACTTGGCGGCCCGGGCCTTATTGTTACCGGTCAATTCCAGGGCCTTGCGCAATGCCTCTCGTTCGGCCTCGGCCACCACGGCACCGAGGTTCCACTGCCCTTCCTGCGGAGCGGAAACCAGTGGGCGATTCAGGTAAAAGGGTAGATCGCAGGCGTCGATACAGTTGCCCTCAATGGTAAAGACAGTCCGCTCCAGAACATTGAGCAGTTCACGGATATTTCCCGGCCAATGATACGCGTCCAACACCTTCTCTGCAGCCTCGGTCAGTTGATAGCGAGAACCCGGATAGTTGTTGGCAATTTTATCCAGCAGATGCCAGGCCAGGGGAACAATATCCCCCCGCCTCTCGCGCAGTGCCGGGACTTCGAGGGAAACGACGTTCAAGCGATAGAAGAGGTCTTCCCGAAACTGTTTCTGTTTGACCATTGCCTCCAGATTGCGATTCGTGGCCGCGATAATCCGAAAATCACTCTTGAGCATTCGGGTTCCTCCCACCCGTTCAAAAAGCTTGTCTTCCAGAACCCGTAACAACTTGGGTTGCAGTTCAAGCGGCATCTCACCGATCTCATCCAGAAACAGGGTGCCGCCATCGGCCAGTTCAAACTTGCCGGGCTTGCCCCCCGCCTTGGCGCCGGTAAAGGCCCCCTCGGCATAGCCGAACAGTTCGGCCTCGAACAGTTCTTTGGGAATCGCTGCACAGTTTATATGGATTGAGGCTTTTTTATGCCGCGGTCCGGCCTGATGAATCGCCTGGGCAAATAACTCCTTGCCGGTCCCGGACTCTCCGGTCAGCAGAATCGGCAGATCTGTAAACGCCGCCTTGTGCGCCGCCTCCTTCAAGGCCAGGATCGGAGGGCTGACACCATGAATGCTGTCGAAAGTGTAACGGGTGGAACGTAGAGAGGTCAGTTCCTTTTCGTACAGTTTCAACTTCGATTCCAGCAGACTCAGGGTGTTGGCCAACCGTCCCACATCACTGACCTGCTTGAACATGATCTGACCGAAGGCCGCGACAACCTTACCATCGTCAAAAATGGGAATGCGCTGAACCACCATGTCCCGCCCGCGCGAAGTGAAAATTTCATTGACCTCGGCCTTACCGGTTCGAGCAACAATATGCATACGACTGCCCTCGAGAACCTCCGTAACATGCTTGCCGATCATCTGCCGGGCCTCGATGCCGAGAAAACGGGCATAGGGCCGATTGAAATAAAGAATATAACCCTCGGCATCAGTGACCAGGGCCCCATTCTCAATGTGATCAAATATCAGGTTGGCGAGCTTCAGGCCCTTTATGCCCTGCTGCTCTCCTTCCGGTCGCAATTCCGGCGGTCTAAAATCGCGAGCCGGTTGTGATTCGGTTGATTTCATGGGGATCTCTCCTGGCTGTCACCTGCCGTCTACATGTAGTTATCTGGCTACAGTTTTTCCCGTATCGTGCTTCCGGCCCGTGCCGATTAGCGCCTAACAGGTTGATCTGCCACGCTTTTAACCCGCGACAACCCTCTCTTCCTAAACGCTATTCTATTCAAGCCCAACTTAGACCGCCCTCCCGGTGTAGTCAAGTACCTACACCGGGAGATTTCCTGCGGGAAACCCTCACCCTGACCAGAGAATATTCAGGTCCCACGCACGACTTCTAACATGCTTGATTTATTGATTTATTATCTTTAACCGTCAAAAAATCCACGACGTTTCCAAGTCTGGCACGAGCCATGCTCAAGAGTCTGGATAACGCTATAACAATGTTTGTCTGAGTTGAAAACATTTGGTCTAACAACCCACCCACATCGACATCGAGCAGAAATCGGAGAACAGAAAAATGAAGATGATCACCCAGGAGGCCGCAGCAGCCCTCGAAGGCCTCACCCGGGACAACATGTCTGTCGCTGCTGGCGGCTTCGGCCTTTGCGGTATTCCGGAGAATCTGATTCTTGCCCTGCGGGACAGCGGGGCAAAGAACCTGACGGTCATCAGCAACAATGCCGGGATC
>JAJRWF010000174.1 GCA_024276905.1 Deltaproteobacteria bacterium | reverse complement strand
TGATTGTTGTTGGACAGGCTGGTCCACCATCCTTCGATTTCAGCGAGAGGAAACAGCGAAGGGGTACCGTCTTTTTCAAAGTAGCGCTCTGTGGCCCGCAATACACGGCGGACCTTGATGGTCTTATCATCGCCATTGTCATCTTTGTAGCGGCGCTCGACGGTTTCCGTCATGATGGCGATACGACCATTCTTGTCCTGCTTGATCATCTTGCCGTGGGCGAAGATCTCCGTCGCCTTGATCGGTACATCGGTCTTGCGCGGGTTCCACTTGACGATGAAATCGACCTTTTCTTCTTTCAGGGTCACCAGCGTATCGATGGCATCATGGGCGCTGTCCAGTCGTACCAGCAGTGGCGCACTGGTCAATTCCCGGGCCTTACGAATGGTACGCAGCAGCAACGGAAGAAACCCTGTCTGTGCGTGCTGGGAACCAGGACGCTGTTCGATTTCCAGGCACCAACCCTCAAGCCCCAACCAGGATCCGAGCGGTGCATAGCCGTTAAAGCCGCGATAAGTGTAGGAGACGCCCTCCTTTTTGGTGTCCGAGTTGTCCAGAACAAAAACGTCCAGATCGAGCGGCATGTGACCGGTGGGCAAAGGGGATAATTGCGCTTTTGCTTTTTTCAGAAACTCGACCGAGCAGAAATCGACGATGATGCGCAGGACCTCGGAAAACTGATCCAGTCTTCAGCCCCAGTGCAGCGCGAAAGAATTCGTCTTCCTCGAAGAACGGTCGGATCGCAGCAAAGTCGCTCTTACCCTGACAGAGTAAGCCCAGATAGCTGCGCACCACATCAGAGGTGGCAATACCCCGCTTCGGAGCCGCTTTGTCAATCCGTGAGCCAGCGAAGTGTATCGATTTAAGGCAACACCGACCAAGGCCATACCGGACTGTGAGGTGTAGAATTTCTGCCTGGACTGCTCAAGTTTGAACCGGGGAAATGTCACAACAAAAACTCCTTGGGTGAATTTCGATGCGGCTCAATGATGGCAGAAAAACATAATAAAATCAGCTGATTGTCAAAGATTGAGAGTAGTTTTAAGTTCGTAAGCTCACTGATTCAGGATAAAATCACAAAAGCCAAAAATTCATACTATTAACATAAATACGACTCTTCAGCTAAATGCTGATCTAGCGGCTCATCTCACCGGCAATCCCATCCCTCAGAGGAACGACTGAGGCTCACGATACGTCCCATCCACAATCACCTGATAGTTTTTTTCAATATGCTGACGAAATTCCGGTGTAATACGCTGCCAGTCGAGCAGGTCAACCCGGATGGGGAGGGTTGACTCTTCAAAAGCATCCTGCAACTGGTAGTAGAGATCACGTGGCAAAGGGTTCTTGTCAACCACGACCAGGTCAAGGTCGGAATGCGGCTTGGCGGTTCCGTTGACCCGTGAGCCGAAGGCACGCACTTCAATCCCGGGAACGAACTGGCGCAGGATTCGTTCGACCTCCTGCCGTTGATCGGGAGGCAGATCAATCATTGCGGGCTTCCAGCGCGGCAAGCAGCGCTTTTGCTGCGGGTAAAAATTCGGTTGCGCTCGCATAAACATCTTTGGCGATCTGTTCGTCGTAGACATGGGAGGTCTGGTTGCGAGCGCGGTGAAAGATCATCCAGCGTTCGACATCCTCGATAAGGTGAGATTCGGCGGCCAGGCGAAAGAGCTGTCGACGCGTGACACCTTCAACACTTTCACTCGATATATTGTTTTCGAGCCAGCGCTTGAGAAATTTCCAGCAGAGTTCGTAGGTAAACTCAAAATTCTGAATCGCGCCAGCGATCATGGCATTTTTCTGTACGGTCGTCAGGCTAGCCATAAACTCTTGACACTCTGTTTCGGCGAGGACCGCGTCCAGTGAGCTTACCGCCTTCTGCAGGCTGTTCAGGTCCAGATCCATTGAGTTTCTCCAGAGGGCTACCCTATGTGTGTTTGACCGTCCGGGCTTCAGCTTGTTGCGCACGACGTTCAAAGAAACTATCACAATCTTATTTTAAAACAAAATTGCTGTATTACCCCCCGCTCTTGCCCAACTGATCAAGGCTTTCGTTCGGAGTAATGGCCCGGGGGTCCGTACGCAGCTCGATGACTGTCGGCCCCTTCAAAATTATCGCCCGTTCAAAGGCAGCAACGAAAGCATCCTGAGCGCTGACTGTTTCACCTTCTGCACCGCAGGCTCTGGCCAGGGCCGCAAAATCCGGGTTGAGCAGGTCAGTGCCGCTGACCCGGCCGGGGTAGCGCCGTTCCTGGTGCATGCGGATGGTGCCGTACATGCCGTTATTGCAGACCAGGAAGATAATCGCCAGCTGGTGCTGTACGGCGGTCATTAATTCCTGCCCGTTCATCTGGAAACCCCCATCACCTGACAGACAGATCACATGTTGCTGCGGATGTTGTAGCTTGGCTGCGATTGCGGCGGGGACACTGTAACCCATGGCTCCACTGGTGGGCGCCAGTTGGGTGCGGAAACCGCGATACTGGTAAAAGCGATGCAGCCAGACCGAGTAATTTCCGGCGTCGTTGGTGACAATCGCATCTGCTGGCAGGCGTTGATTGAGAAATTTGATGACTGCGGCCATGTCCAGGTTTCCGCGTTCGGCAGGTGGTAGCTGATACTCCAGATAGTCCGCCCGTGCCTCCGTCAGCCAGTTCTGCCAGTTCTGGGTATTGACAGGCGGCAGCTTGCTGACGGCAGCGCTGAATTCGGCCATCCCCGCATTGATCAACAGGTCGGCCTGGTAGACGCGTCCCAGTTCTTCGGCTCCGGCATGAACATGAACCAGTGTCTGACGTGGACGCGGGATATCAAGCAGCTGATAACCACCGGTAGCGGTTTCACCGAGGCGCGGACCAACGGCAAGCAGCAGGTCGGATTCTCCAACCCGAGCGGTCAGGCGCGGGTTGGCACCGAGGCCCAGATCACCGACATAGGTCGGCAGTCGGTTGTCATGCAGATCCTGTCGCCGGAAGGTACAGGTTGTCGGCAACTGGTTGGCTTCGATGAAGCGGCGTATATCAGCACAGGCTTCCACCGACCAGCCACCGCCACCCAGGATCAGTAAGGGGCGTTTTGACGCTGCAAGGTGAGCCTGCAGATCCTTGAGAGCGTTCGGGCTCGGGTAGGCCTGGACCTGTTGATAGCATTGAGAGTCAGGCACTGCCGCGAGGGCAGAAAGGACATCCTCCGGCAGTGCCAGCACCACCGGTCCCGGTCGTCCCGACACCGCCAGATGAAAGGCGTGACTGACCATTTCGGGGATGCGTTCGACCCGATCAATCTGGGCGACCCATTTAGCCATCTGACCGAACATGCGCCGGTAATCGATCTCCTGAAACGCCTCACGCTCAACCATGCGGCTGCCGACCTGCCCGACGAACAGCACCAGTGGTGTCGAATCCTGCCGGGCGGTATGTACCCCGATGCTGGCGTTGGTCGCGCCGGGGCCGCGGGTAACGAAACAGACTCCCGGCCGGCCGGTCAGCTTGCCGTAGGCCTCGGCCATGTAGGCCGCGCCGCCTTCCTGCCGACAGACGATCAGACGCATCTGCTCCTGCACATCGTGCAAAGCATCGAGCACCGGCAGGTAGCTCTCACCCGGGACGCAGAAAACCGTATCTACACCATGAATTTTCAAGGCGTCAACCAGAATCCTGCCGCCTTCACGCTGGGGAATTGTCATATTTGTACCTCTTCACGGTACCCCAGACTGACCGAGTTATCGATGAAATAGAGCCGTTGCGGGACAATCTTATACCAGCGGACCTTGGCCAGCGCTTTGACGATAGCGGCAGGAGGTTTGCCCAGCTTGCCGATTATCGGATACTTCTGGCCGTAGAGGCTGCGGGCCTTCTCTTCCTCCGCGCCGCTGAGTTCACAGACCATCCCTTCGAGCTGGATTCCTTTGATTTCAGGCCAGTCGGAATAATCTTCCTGGACGGTCACCGCAACGCGCGGGTTCTGCGACAGGTTCAGAGAGTGTCGGCTGGTCGGTGAAGAGAGGAAATAAAGCGTGTAGCCATCATTGACGTAGAAGACCGCTGCTGCCCAGGGATCCCCACCGCAACTGCTGCCCAGGGTGGCAACCCGATGATTCTGAAGGTACTCCTGCACGCGTGTGCCCAGCTGTTTTTTCATTGGTACAAAGCGAGCGGCGAAGTGCTGGCGAGGTTGTGTTTCAGAGTCTGGTTGTTATTGCAGGGTGAAAACATATGCTTACCTCAATCAGGGAGTATCAAGCCTGCTCAACTCTTTACCATGAATTGTCGATTTTTTCTCCTGAAAGCTGCTGATGAAGTGGGAAAGGATTAAGCGAGGTCGTTCGATTAAGCGCTCAACCCCAGAAACCGGCGCGGATTGCCTGAAAAGAGCAGAGTTTCCACCTCTGCTGGTAGCTTCAGCGACCTCACCAGCTCTATATAGTTGAGGACGATCTCAGGTTGGTAGAGTAGTGCATCGGTGCCGAAACAGACGCGGGTTTGATAGTGGCTGATGAAGTCGGCATAGCTCGCAGGGTTGTCCTGGATATGCGGCCGCATGTAGGCGATATCGGTAAAGGCGTTAGGATAGGTATCGAGGATTTGGCTGAAGGCTTTGCGGCCGATCCCGAAATGGGGAAAGTTGATGCGCAGACGCGGAAAGTCATCGAGGATGGCGCGCATCATGTCGCCGTAGCGGTTGGCGTCCATGTGATAGAGAACCGGCAACTCGTTGGCCTCGGCAAAGGCGAAGATTTCCCATTCCTGTTTGAGGTACTGCTTGAGGCTGATGCCGAAGGTTGCGGGGATGCTGGAAAGACTCAGGTCGTTGGCGTCATCGGGCAGGTAGAGACCCTTGATGCCGCGAAAGCCAAGCCGAAACAGCTGTTCGATAGCGGCCTGCGACTGGCCGTGCAGCATGCGTGTGTCGAGCATGGGAAAGAGCATGCTGTCACTTTGGCGGGTAAATTCCAACAGCTCAGCGGCTTCGTTGAAGAGTGGGCCGCCCAGGTTTTCAAACCCTGCGGGAATCAGCTGCCAGACCTCTTGTGCATCAAGGTCCGGATTGACCAGGCCCATCACCGCCAGCAGGATGACGCCCGCTTCACGCAATCCGGCCAGACCGCGAGTGACAATCTCGGTCTGGCCGGATCCGGTAAAACAATGGCAGTGGACGTCGATAATCTCTTGACGGCCAATTCTTTCCATGACAGTCCCTTTAGCAATCCTTCCAAGAGGCTGAACGTTTCTCGACAAAAGCGGTCAGGCCCTCGACCGCATCATGGGTTTTCATCAGCTCGGCCAGGTAGAGGGTCTCGACCCGCTCCAGTTTGGTAATTACCCGCTGACGGTATTCCTCGCGCGCGGCCTGCACAGCAAAACGCAGGGTGCTGGCGCTGCTGGGGGCCAGATATTTATCAAACCAGGCCAGGGCTGCGGCTTCCGGATCATCGCTGAGATTGTCGATCAGGCCACTGGCTAAGGCTTCGTCGGCACCCATGCTGCGTCCGGAGAGGAGCAGGTCTTCCGCTTTGGCCTGACCGATGCGCTCGGGCAGCAGGCAACTGGCCGCCGGGGCGAAAACCGCCAGCTTAATCTCCGGCTGACCCAGTTTGGCGTCCGGGGCGGCAAACAGCATGCTGCCGGCGGCTGCGACTTCGAGTCCCCCGCCCAGACACTGGCCCTTGATCGCCACCAGCAAAGGCAGAGGAAAGTTGAGCATGCTGCGCACCAGAGCATGCAGCGACTTGAGCATCGCGGCACACTGGTCCGGCATATGCTCGGCGACACTGGCACCGAAACTGAAATGTGGACCTTCATGATCGAGCAGCACCGCACGCAACTCTCTGGTATCACGATATTCGGCCAGGGCGGTATCCAGAGCGGCAATCATCGCCGCGTCGACAATATT
>JAJRWF010000173.1 GCA_024276905.1 Deltaproteobacteria bacterium | reverse complement strand
GGCATCCTGAGCGTTGTTGATCAGATTCATTAACACCTGTTGCAACTGGTTGGCATCCCCGTTGATAACCATTGAGCTGTCCTGCACATCGATAAGAAGATGGATGTTTTTCGGCAGGGACACCTGGTAAAGTTTGAGGGCCTCACGCAGAAACGGAGCAAGGGGGAGGGGGTGTTTTTGCACGATCCCCTTACGGGTAAAGGACAGCAGTTGCTGAATGGTTTCTGCAGATCGAAAGGCGAGTTTTTCCGCCAGTTGCAGTTTGTTGACGACTCTTGGCAGTCCTGCCGCCTCTGTTTTTGCCAGGTGGAGATTGCCGGTAATTCCTGCCAGTGTGTTGTTGAAATCGTGAGCAATGCCACCGACCAGGGTGCCGATCGCCTCCATCTTCTGTGACTGTTGGAGCTGCTCTTCCAGTCGGTGCAGGTCGCTCAGGTCGCTCTGCACTCCGATGTAGTTAATGATCTCCCCTTTGCTGTTCCTGACGGGCGAGACGGTCAGATGTGCGGGGTAAAAGCTGCCGTCTTTTTTTCGCGCAATAATTTTATTGGCCGAAACCACACCACTGGTTATGGCTTCCCAGGGGGAGTTGTCGAACCCGATACTTTTCTCGCTACTGTTGAGGAAATTGGGACTTCGTCCGAGCACCTCATCTTCTCCGTAGCCGGTTATTCTGGAAAATGCGGGATTAACATATTCAATATTCCCCAGCGCATCAGCAATGATAACGGCTTCACTCGATTGGGCGAGAGAATTTGACAGTTTTGTCAGCAAGGCTTCTCTCTGCTCACGCTCCATGATGATACCCGCAAGCTGCGTTGCCGACCTCAGGTCTGAACGCTCCTCGTCATCCGGCAATGCCGGGTGGCGGTTGTACATTTCAAAGGCGCCCAGAACTTTGCCGGTGGAGTCCTTGATCGGATCAGACCAGCAGGCGCGTAACCCATGCCGGAGAGTCATATCTTTAAGCGCGGCCCATTTCGGGTCGGTGGTCATATCTTCAACAAAGGCAGGTTTTCCGGAGCAGGCGGATATCCCGAACGACGCAGTCACTGGTCCATGTTTCCGTCCATTGATCGCCGTACGACAGGTTTTCGTGAGGCTGGGGGCGCCACAGAGAAGAGGTTTGTTGCCCTGTAATGCCAGGATGGCGCAAACGAATCCCGGGTGGCGCGATTCATAGAGGAGCGCGATAGCGTTATAGATATCACTTGCAGGTTCCCCGGTTGCGATCATCTTCAGAATATCTGAAATTTTACGAACGGTTTCCTCCGATTCCCGGATCTTCTTTTCCTCGTTTCGACTTTTAATTCTGAGCGTGATGTTCTGCAGGTGCGCGTTGTGGGTGTGGATGGCGCTGTAGATCAGAAAAACCGTGTAAATAACGCACATTATTGCCAGGGAGACTGACACCTCTGTTGGTCCGGTAAATAGATGAACCGTGAGTGGCAGCATTATCAGGGGCAGAAAGATGAGCACGGGCTTGCGCAGGGCGGACAGGGTTGTAACCGCTCCTGCCGCCATGCCGGCAAGAATGACAATCGTTCCGGTTTGCCGCTCAAAATCACCATCTGGAAACAGGAATATTCCTGCCGCGCCCCATGAGAGTGACACGCAGGTTGCTATAGAGACAGATGTTTTTTCCCAGACTTTGATCTCATGCAGGTCAGGATCTACGTGGAAAAAAATAATAAAAGTAACGACCCGAGCTGCAATTACCAGGCTCATGCATACGAGCCAAACCAGGATAATCCTGTGATCAATGACTGGCCACTGTATGAATGCAAGGAACCCGGCGGCAAACGCAGAAGCAATGGAGGCACTCAGGGAGGGTCGGTAGAGCAGGCGGATCTGCTCCGCGCGGATCTGTAAATTCGCCAGGGAATCCGCCTGGAGATCCCGGGAGCGACAGGGTGTTGTTCCTTCGGGATTTACATCTGCAGTACCCAATAAAGTACCCTCCCCGCAACGCTTCAAATGAAATCACCCGAATCTACAAGTCAAATTACCACAGTTTCGGCGAATTCAAAATCCCGGTATTGAGGGAGGGAATACCGCCGACCCTCTTTTTAACCCGGCTGGCATCTCTCGGGATCCAAGCTGAACCCGTGGCCCCCGGTTGTTATGAAGGCTTCACGTGTTGCCAGGCTTCCGAGAGACAATCGGCTCTTTATGGCAGACTTTGTAACGATAGCCAATGCCATGAACTGTTTCAATCGTTTCGGGGTGTGCCGGGTCGCGTTCGATCTTTTTGCGCAGTTGGGCGATATGCTGATCGAGGGTCCGGGTGGTGCCGAAATAGTCAACACCCCAGGCTGCGTTGAGCAGGTCGTTACGCGACAGGACCTCCCCCGCAGAGGCGGCGAAGGTTTCGAGCAGGGTTAGTTCCCTGCTGCTCAGTTTGTGGATTTCTCCGTCAAGTTCGGCACTGAAAGCCTTGCGGCTGATCCGGGCATGACCGAAATCGAAAGTTTGCGGCAGTGTCCTGTCCGGTTTTGATCCCGCAGGTCTGTGGCGGCGCAAAACCGCCGCAATCCGCGCGCGCAGTTCATGCAGACCAAAGGGTTTGGTGACATAGTCATCAGCGCCCAGTTCAAGGCCCACCACCTTGTCAATCTCTTCCCCCTTGGCGGTCAACATCAGGATCAGGGTGTGTGGATCGTTACGACGGATCTCGCGACACAGATCGTAACCGCTCATCTCGGGCATCATGACATCGAGCAGCATCAGGTCGGGTTTCTGCCGCTGATAGGCTTCAAGTGCCTGACGGCCATTGGCGGTAGCGCAGACCCGGTAGTTTTCAGCTTCGAGCAGATCAACCAGTCCCTGTCGCAGGCTGGTATCGTCCTCGGCAATCAGAATCAGTGGTGTGGTCATGATGACTCCTTCTGCAGTGGCAGGGTCAGACAAAAGCTGCTACCGCCTGAGTCCGCTGCGAAACAGTGCAGTTCGCCCCCCAGTCCGCGCGCCAGTTGGCGTGCGATACTCAGACCGAGACCGGCGCCCGGTTGGGTGCTGGTGAGCGAGCTGTCGAGGCGGTAGAATTTACCGAATATCTTCTGCTGTTGTTCTGCCGGAATGCCCGGTCCCCGGTCACTCAGGATCAGCTGCAGATGGTCTTGTTCTCTTTGCAGGCAGAGGGTCAGTTCACCACTGTTTGCCGCATATTTAATTGCGTTGTCGAGCAGGTTGAGCAGGATCTGTTCGATGGCATCACGATCGACGTTAATCCGGAGTGCTTCTGCCCCCAGCTGTTTTTTAAGTCTGAGGCCGGCGTCGTTCAACCTCGGAGCCTGTTGAGAGAGAATATCCCTCACCAGTTCGACCAGGTCGACTTCATGGCAGTTGAAGGCTTTACGTCCCTGCTCCAGACGACTGAAATCGAGGATGTTATTGACCAGTCGGGTCAGGCGCTGGCTCTCGCGGATGATGGTCTGCAGGTAGGCCCGCTGTTTCTGTGCCGAATCAATTTTGCCTTCACCGAGCAGTTCGGCATACATGCGGATCGTGGTCAGCGGGGTCTTCAGTTCATGGGAGACGTTGGAGACAAATGAGGTTTTCTGCTGAGCATCGCGCTGATTACGAACGGCCTGCCATAGCAGCAGAGAACCGCCAAGCAGAATTGCGATGATGAAGCTACCGGTCAAGAGGCCGCCGATCAGCAGGAACCCGGACTGGACAGTATTTGTGCTCGGGTTGCTGTAGATATTCAAACGCCAGTGCGGCAGGCTCTCGATGGCCCGGCTGGCAGTGGGAGGACTGGCAGCGGTAATTTCAAAGGGGCCGCTCTGGTGGAAAATATGGTTGCTGCCATTGAGCAGGGCCAGACTTTCGTTGCTGCCGTAAGGAGGACTGAGTGAGCCGAGCAGGCGACTCAATAGCGCCATCATTTCAATTTCGACACCGTAGCGTCGCTTGCTGTCGGTGGGTTGGTACCAGCCGAGCAGATGCAGTTGATTGTCTGCATACCAGCTGCGCCAGCCGCTTTCCTCCGGTTGTGTGGATATTTTTTCCAGGCTTGCAATCAGACCGGGAGAGGGTGCCCGGCTGGCGAGCTGACGTAATTCCTTGCGTTCACTCAATACGGAGTCGGCGCTGGCGGACGCTGAGGTTGCTGGCGGAGACGGAAGATCAGAGGCGGGTTGTTTCCAGTCGAGTTCACCCGAAAAGAGCGGCAGGTAACGGCGAATAAAAATACGTTCTTCATCACTGGCGGGCATTTCGGGGTCGGGATAGGTCAGACCGGTATCGGCCTGCCAGACGAAAACGTTGCGTACCAACGGGTTCTCCTGGCGCCAGTTCCCCAGCAACAGTGGTAAGTCCCCGGCCGAGAATAATGCAAGTCGCTGCATCAGACCATCTTTGACTTCGGCAATCGCCAGTTCCAGATTGCCGGTGATGGTCGCCAGGCGCGCGGCCGCGGACTGTTGCTCATGCAGGGCAAGTCGATCACTTTCATTCTGCAGCAACCGCCAGGCCCCGACTCCCAACAGCAGGGTCGGGACCAGCAGCAGCAACCAGGCAAGGATGATCAGTTTGGTACGAACCATATTATGTCCATTACATGAATGCTTCAGGGCCAGGTTTCAGGACGCGGGCTTCACCTTTTTTTGCCCGCTTCCTGAGGTTCCCGGTTTCAATATTTTTTCTGTTGTTTGCGAACCTTGTAACTTTCGGAGCGCAAGGCCTTTTTACGTGGGCTGGGAATGGCAGGGGCGGCGAATTCGACAGCATTCTCCTCCAGCGCTTCGGCTTCAACCGCCAGGTCACCGAAGCCAAGGGCGGTGCTGCGGGCCTTGAGCTTGCCGCTGCTCTGTTTCAGCTCCTGAACTGCTTCGTCCTTGCGTCCGGCATTGTAAAGATCAAGTGCCCGATCCCTTGCCACGGCCATTTCGTTTTCAACCACAGCTTTCTGGACCTTGCGGTTGGCTGATTTACGCACATCTTCCTGACGTTGGGAAAAGCGGACACTGGCCAGTCGCAGGGTTTTCTCCGGTTTGCCGCTCAAGGTATTTTCGTAGTTACCGCTAACGCGGACAATTTCGCGATTCTGACCGGCAATCCCCGGTTCGATGAGAACTTCAATCAGAGCATATTTCTGTTGCCCACCGTAAAGCTGATTCATCTGCACCTGCACGCGATTGCCACGAATCAGCCCTTCCCGGCCAATGATGCGCAGTGGGCGGACACCTGGAAGGCACTCGATGTCAATACGGATGCGGCTGGCAGCGATACTCAGAACATCCCCCAGCTCGGCGGCGAAAATACGCGGCAGATCACGGCTCGATTCGACGAAGTAATGGTTGCCGTCACTGCGACTGGCGAGCAGGGTCATCAGATCTTCATTGAAGCCGCCGCCGATACCGATGGTTGTGACTGAAATTCCCTCTTTGAGCAGGGCAGCACCGAGGCGGCCAAGATCGGCTGCTGAACTTGGTCCGACATTGGCCAGACCATCAGAGAGCAAGATAATGCGATGGATGAAATTGTGGTCAAGGTTCTTGCGAATTTCGGCGGCCCCTTGGCTGACAGCGCCGAAGAGTGCCGTGTTGCCGCCGGGCGTGATGGCGCGGATGCGTGACTCAATCCATTCACTGTTGGCGGCACTTTGCGGCGGAATCAGAGTCGTGACACTGTGATCATAAGTCACCAGCGAAAAGAGATCCCGTTCGCTGAGCCGTCGCAGGGCAGTGATTGACGCCTCCTTGGCTTTTTGCAGTTTGCTGCCACGCATCGATCCGGAGCGATCAAGAACCAGGGTCAGGTTGACCGGCGGTCGTTGACTGCTGTCGGCGATCTGCGGCACATCGAGCAGGACTTTGATGACGGCTTTCTCCGCTTGTCCGGCAGGCAGCACGGTGCGGTCGAGATTGAGGTTGAGATTGACCAGTGGTTTGGCCATGACCGGCGTAGCCAGGGTCAGCAGCAGCAAGGGGGCCAGCATTTTCAGCATCGATTTCATATCAGTCTCCAGTCAGATAATGCGACCGACAGGGATTGCCGGTCTTCGATGCTGCCAGTAGATCATTGCTGCATTGTAAAGGTCGTCAGGGCCTTGTCAAAGGTTTGTAAAAGAGTTGTCATGCGTCGTCGGGGGGGGAACGAAAAAAAGTACAATTCTTCCCGAATTACAGAGTTACCTGTTCAGTGGTCGGAACTTGAATTTCTGCCAACCGATGGCCGCCTCGTACATCAGCCCACCCTTGGTATGAATGAAGACAGCGGTACCATTGACGTAGTTCCCTCCCAGTTGCTCGCCGCTCTGTGGTCCGACACTCACCCCCGCAGAGGCGCCGCCAGTTCCGGCTGAAGCCTGGGCACCGGCTGTGATGGCAACTGCAGAAGCGGTCGCATCGAGTTCAAATGCACCATTGATAAATTCGTCATAGGCACGTTTGTCCTGGAAAAAAATAAGCTCGCTGAAGGCCTGGCCGCCAAGCTGAAAGCCGATCGTTACCTTGAAAAGTGAGGCGGTACCGGTAACTTTCCCGTCGCGGTAGACCTGACCCTTACCATAGGCACCGCCGATCCCGACTCCGCCCTTGCCGACGGTCGGAAAGAACGCATAGCCGTAGGAATTCTTGAAAAAGGGTGCGGAGACAGCAGACTCACGGTAGGACCTGAGTTGAAAACTGTAGTCATCGATCCCGTTTTCAGCCAGCGTGGGTGTTGTTGAGAGCAGACCGAAAATTATTGCCGCAAAACAAACCAGCTGCTTCATATTCTACTCCTTTTGTTCTGGCAGACGTGCTGTTCTCATTATAGCATTCGGAGGCATACAATTTTGAAGGGATAAGTTGTATCCAAGTCATGCCTGTATGAACACAATTTCTCCTTGCAATTAGCTAGTTGGGTGCATATACTGCCAAATTCGTTAAAATCCGGGGGCTGGTGTGCTTGGCCCACGACGACATTTTTTCCCCTCTGCCGGAAGAAGGGTTTCATGAGTCTTCAGGATCAATTGACCAGTGATATGAAAGATGCGCTGCGGGCCAAGGATGCCGCACGCCTGTCCACCATACGGCAACTGCGCAGTGCTATCAAGAATAAGGAAATTGAGATTGGCGGCAGCCTCGATGATGATGCCGTAATCGGAGTGATTACGACTCAGGTCAAGCAGCGTCGTGAAGCGGCTCAGATGTACCGTGATAACGATCGACCCGAACTGGCCGAAAAAGAGGAGGCGGAACAGACCATCCTGCAGGACTATCTGCCGACGCAGTTGAGTGAAGACGAACTGCAGACCATCATTTCTGCAGTAATTGCCGAAATGGGGGCGACTTCACCGAAGGATATGGGCAAGGTCATGGGCCCGGTAATGGCAAAAACCCGTGGTTGTGCCGACGGCAAGCTGGTTAACCAACTGGTGCGGGAGCTGCTCGCAGGTTAGGAGAGACAAGGTGGGACTGGTCGATATCCTGATCCTGGTTGTTCTTGGCATTTTTTTGCTCAAGGGAGTCTTGCGCGGATTGTTGCGCGAAGTTTGCACTCTGCTGGGGCTGCTCTGCGGCGGTTTGTTGGCTTTTTACCTGCACGTTCCCTTGTCGCAATGGTTTCTCGAAATGTTCAACTGGCCGTCACAGCTTTGTGTAACGATCAGTTTCCTGCTGGTTTTCCTGTTGACGGTACTGATATTCGGCGCCCTTGGCTATCTGCTTAACCGCTTTGTAACCCTGACACTGATGACGGGTGTGAATCGCTTGCTCGGGGCCGTTTTTGGTCTGGCGCAGGGGGTTGTCCTGCTGTCTTTGATCCTTTTTGCGTTAAATGCCGCCGATTTGCCCGGGGATCTGAATCGACAACTCGATCGGGCCGAACTGGCCCCGCCGTTCAGTCATCTGGGGGCGACAATTTTTTCCAGCAGCAAGGACCTGGCACTGAATTGACCTGAGGATGAAAATCGCTACCAACACACTGGTACGACTTGAGTTCGATGCTGTCTGCAGGCTGTTGGCAGCACGGGCTTCTTCGGACCCCGGTCGTTCGCTGGCAACTGAACTGATGCCTCAGGGTGACAACGAGGCAGTGCTACTGGCTCTGGACGAGGTCGCTGAGGCTCGGCGACTGCCTGATCAGGTGCCGCCGGTGTCAGACAACCTGGCTCTGGCATCGATTCTGGAATCCTCTTCTGCTGCGGGCAGTTTGCTTGCTCCTCGGCAGTTGCAGGATGTCGGTACCGCAGTTGCGACAGCCGCTCGTTGCCGTAATTGGGCCGAGGCACTGGAGAGTCAGGATCGGTTGGTGGCGCTGTGTTCGCAGCTGGCACCGCTGGATTCCATGTTGTGCCGTTTTCAGGAGTCGATCGGGGCTCGTGGTGAGCTGCTCGATACGGCATCCATTGCGCTGGGTGATATTCGGCGTGAACTGCGACAGTTACGTAGCCGCATCAAGCAGCAACTGGAAAAGCTGTTGCTCGATGAACGAACCTCCAGCTGCTTTCAGGAACAGTTGATCCGGGTGCGTAACGGGCGTTACGTGGTTCCGCTCAAGGCCGATTATCGTGGGCAGATCAAAGGTCTGGTGCATGATGAATCGGCCAGCGGGCAAACGTTGTACCTTGAGCCGGAATCGGTTTTACCCGGGAATAATCGCCTGCAGCAGTTACTGCAGGAGGAGCAGCGAGAGGAACGGCGTATCCTGCTGCAGTTGACGGATCTGGTTCGTCAGCACCGTTGTGAACTGGAGCAGAACGAAAAATTGCTGGCGCGACTCGATCTGCGGTTTGCCGCAGCGCGACTTGCCCGGGAATATGATGGTCATGTGCCGCAACTGGTGGATGAACCGCTGATAGATCTGCGCGCGGCCAGGCATCCACTGTTGATGGTTACGGAAACAGACCGGCTGGAATTGTCGCGTGCGATCCCGACCGATCTGCAGTTGCTGCCGCCGACCCGGACGTTGGTCATCAGCGGGCCGAACACCGGGGGCAAATCGGTGGCCCTGAAAAATTTCGGTCTGCTGCTGCTGATGGTGCGGGCGGGATTGCCGATCCCCTGTGCCGAGGGCAGTCGGCTGCATCTTTTCGAGGCCTTGTTCGTTGATATTGGAGATCAGCAGAGTATTGCTGAGCAGTTGTCGACCTTTTCCGGGCACCTGCAGCGCTTGCGGCAGATCCTTGAACTGGCCGGAGACCAGGCGCTGGTGCTGCTGGATGAGGCCGGAACCGGCACCGACCCTGCCGAAGGTGCTGCGCTGGTGATTGCAGCGCTGGAAATATTGCAGCAGGCCGGTGCTCATACGGTGCTGACGACTCACCTCGGGCGACTTAAAGCCTGGGCGGCCGAGACTGCCGGGGTCGAAAATGCCGCAGTAGAAATTGATCCTGAAACGCTGCAGCCGAAGTACCGGATGAATTACGGTATCCCCGGTGCCAGCAGCGCCATGGCAACGGCACGCCGTCTCGGTCTGCCGAACCGCTTGCTCGATCGGGCGCAGCAACTGCTCGGCGAACAGCCGCAGTAAAGCAATGAACTGCTGCTCAGCCTGAATCGGCGGCAACAGGAGCTTGAACTCCTGCAGCAACAGGTCACGCAGGATCGTGAGGCCGCGCAATTGCTCTGGCAGAGGCGGCGTGAGCAGCTGCAGAAACTGCAGCAGCAGAAAGCGCAGATTAACGAACGGGCCGTGCAGCAGGCCGAAGGCTTGATTGCCGATACCACGCGTCAGTTGCGTCAGTTGCGTCGCGAGGCCGGGGCAGACCCGGGGGCCAGAGGGCAGGTCGCCCTGGCCGCACAGATTGATGAAGTTCGCCAGCAGCTTGACCCTTTTCGCCCGCAGACCAGAGCGCGGCGTAGCAGTGACCAGGCGATTGAAGTCGGTGAACTGGTGCAGGTTCTACCATTGGGAGTCACCGCCGAAGTGGTACGCATTCAGGGTCCAGATGCCGAATTGCAGATCAGCGGCAAGCGGATGCGTCAGGCGTTGTCGCAGCTTGAAGCGTTTGCACCCCGGCGTTTTGCTGCCCGTGGGGAAAAGAAGTCACTGTCGGTGAGTCAGCCGTCCGCACCTCCGGCACAGCAGATGCGACTGGTGTTGGTCGGACAGCGGGTTGACGCGGCATTACAAAAGCTGGAGCGTTTTCTCGATAACGCACTGCTGGCCGGTTTGTCGCAGGTTGAAATTGTCCACGGCAGCGGCAGTGGCGCCCTGCGCCGGGCGGTCCGCGAGTATCTGGCCGCTCAACGCTGCATTACCGCTTTTTACGCTGCTGCCGCCGAACATGGGGGGGAGAAAATTACTGTCGCCGAACTGGGGGACTGATGACTGGGAACATTCCGGACGACAAGATTCAGTTGATGCGCGAGGGCGTCGATATCCTTGAACTGGTCTCGCGTTATGTGCAGCTGAAACGTTCGGGAGCGAACCATGTCGGACTCTGTCCCTTTCACACCGAGAAGACGCCTTCGTTCAGCGTCAATCCCGGGCGGCAGATCTTCAAATGTTTTGGTTGTGGCGTCGGCGGCGATGCCTTTGAATTTCTGATGCGGATCGAAGGCCTGAGTTTTCCTGAGGCCGCGCTGCGGATCGCCAGTGAAATGGGGATCGATATTGAGGAACGGCGGCTTTCTCCCGAAGAGGAGCGGCGGCGCCAGGAGCATGAAAGCCTGCAGCGAGTCAATGCGATTGCGGCCGAGTTTTTTCACCGTCAGTTGCTCGATGCTCCTCAGGCTGAAGACTGTCGGCAATATTTGAATCGGCGGGGCTACGGACGCACCAGCGCGACCGAGTATCAGCTCGGCTATGCTCCGGACCGTTGGGATGCGCTGACGAAACACCTGCAACAGCAGGGAGTTGATCCGGCCGAGGCCCGGACTCTCGGCCTGATTCGCCGCCGCGAAAAAAGCCAGGGTGATTATGATCTGTTTCGTGGTCGGTTGATCTTTCCGATTCACGACCTCAGTGGCCGGATTGTTGCTTTTGGCGGGCGAATTCTGGGTGAGGGACAGCCGAAGTATATCAATTCGCCGGAGTCACCGATCTATCACAAGGGTCAGGTCCTTTTTGGACTTTACGCGGCTCGGCAGGCGATCCGTCAGGCCGCTGAAGTGGTTCTGGTTGAGGGGTATTTTGATCAACTGGCTCTGGCACGGGCCGGGGTGAACAATGTGGTTGCAACCTGCGGGACTGCATTGACCGTTGAACACGCGCAACTGCTGAAGCGTTACGCCAAGCGGGTTCTGTTGCTGTTTGATGACGACAAGGCCGGGCGTGCCGCAACGTTCAAATCGATGGAGCTGCTGCTGCCGACCGGACTGGAAACGGCCGTTATCGAGCTTGAGGTCGGGGAAGACCCCGATTCGTTCCTGCAGAAGCATGGCAAGGAGGTTTTTGCAGCGCAACTGCAGGCGGCGCGGCCGGTGATCGAACTGTTCATGGAGGACCGGCTGTCTGCTGCTCCATCCGGTGCTGCCGGGGTTTCACGTGCCGCCCAGCAGGTGCTGGAGATGCTGGTCCTGCTGCCGAATCCGCTGGAGGTTGATCTGTCGCTCAAGGAACTGGCGCGGCGCACAGAAATCGAAGTCGATCTGCTGCGTCAGCAACTGGAGCAGATCAAGAGTCAACTACTGGAGCGCAGTGCCCGTCAGAAACGGGTCCCCGCACCGAGGTTGGAAGAAACCGTGCCGCTGCCGTCTGAGCCTGCTGCGGAACAGCAAAGGGCGTTGACTCCGGCGGATGCAAAACTGCTTAAATTGTTAATTTTTGAACCGGATGTCCGGCAGCAGATTGTTGAACAGGAAGTCGAGACCTTCTTTTTTGATGCGGCTTCCTGTGCTTTAGCCACGGAGTTGATCCGGCAGTTGCAGGACGTTGCATCAGGGCAGGAGCTGACGCGCTTGCAGCAGCGGCCGGAACTTCTGGAACGCTTGCCGCAGCCGCTGCTTTATGATCCGGCCGAATATGCCGGTGCTGGACGCCAGATGCTGGAATCTTATCAGCAGAAAACTGCCGACAGGCGGCGACGGCAGCAGTTGAAAGGATATAGTTGAGTTGAACAGTGGACAATTTTTAAGTCAGGAGTTTACTCCGTGAAAGAAGAGGTTAGAATAGAGAAATAGTATTCCTGAAGCTGCGGATACAGGGGATTGTTCTGGTCGAAATGTCCGTTATTTACGGATTCTGGAGGAAAAGAGAAGGCAAATGGCGAAAAAAAGTAATCCTGAAGAGGTTCAACAACTTATCGAGCTGGGGAAAGAGAAGGGTTTTTTGACCTATGATGAGGTCAATGATGTTCTTCCTTCCGACATGGTTTCTTCCGAACAGCTGGAAGATATTATGGGAATGTTCAGCGATATGGACATTGAAATCGTTGAGTCCGAGGCCAAGGCTCCGGTCAAGGGTGACTCGGGTGGTGACGGAGGCGAGGAAGAGGTCGAGCTCGAAGCGGGAACTCTCGGTCGCACCAGTGACCCGGTGCGTATGTATCTGCGTGAAATGGGGCAGGTTGCTCTTTTAACCCGTGAAGGTGAGGTCGAGATTGCCAAACGGATTGAAGATGGTGAGAATCAGGTCACCAAGGTAGTTATGCGCACTCCGGTTGCTTTTCACGAAGTCATGACCTTGCTCGGGCGACTCGAAAAAGGAACCGTGGGCGTATCCGAAATCACACGTGAGTATGATGAGGAAGAGGGTGGCGATGCGGAAGGAAAGCAGCGCGAGCGCCTGCTCGGGCTGTTTGAAGTTCTGTTGCCGATCAAAACTCGTTTTGGAGCGCTGCAGGAAGAATTGGCCGCAGAGCCGCCAGCTCGGACCCGGACCAAACTGGAAAAAGAGCGCGGCAAGCTTATTCAGGAGATGACCGGTCATCTGCATCAGGTCCGTCTCAAGGATTTCCAGGTTGCCAAGATCGTTGATCGGCTCAAGGAAATGGGCCGGCAGGTTAAGAAGGGTCAGCTCGAAGTGGCGGCCTGTGAGCAGCAGATCGGCCGTCCTTATAAAGAGATCCGCAGCCTGTTGCGCAAGATGCGTAAGAGTGAAGAGGACGCCTGTGCCGTTGCCGAGGAATTGAAGGTTTCAGGCGATACCCTGCTGACGGTTGAAAAACGGCTGAAGGCGGCCAAGAGGAAGTTCAAGCGGGTCAAGGACGAGTCCGGTTTTGAGTCTGACGAGTTGGTCGAGTACCTGAAAGAGGTTCACAAGGGGGAGTGGCTGGCTAAAAAAGCCAAGTCAGAGCTGGTTGAGGCCAACCTGCGGCTGGTGGTTTCGATTGCCAAAAAATACACCAATCGGGGCTTGCAGTTTCTCGACCTGATTCAGGAGGGGAATATCGGCCTGATGAAAGCGGTCGACAAGTTTGAGTACCGCCGTGGTTACAAATTTTCGACTTACGCCACCTGGTGGATCCGTCAGGCGATCACGCGCGCCATTGCCGACCAGGCCAGAACGATACGGATTCCGGTCCATATGATCGAAACGATTAACAAACTGATCCGCACCACTCGGCAGCTGGTTCAGGAGTTGGGTCGTGAGCCGACTCCGGAAGAGATTGCCGACCGGATGGATCTGCCGTTGGAGAAGGTTCGGCGGGTGCTGAAAATCGCCAAGGAGCCGATCAGTCTTGAGACCCCGATCGGCGAGGAGGAGGATTCTTCGCTGGGTGATTTCATCGAGGATAAAGGCGTGGTGTCGCCGCTTGAAGCCGTTCTCAAGGGCAACCTCTCCGATCAGACCTCCCGGGTGCTGGCTTCTTTGACCCCGCGGGAGGAGAAGGTCCTGCGGATGCGGTTCGGGATCGGTGAGAAGTCAGACCACACCCTTGAAGAGGTCGGTCAGGATTTCAACGTCACCCGGGAACGGATTCGTCAGATTGAAGCCAAGGCGTTGCGCAAATTGCGTCATCCGAGTCGGGCCAAGCGCTTGAAAGGGTTTGTTCAGACCGACTCCAACGGATGAGGGTGAAAATGTCCGCAAAATATCTTGACAGCTGGCGGTGACTTTGCCTAGTATCTGCTCTTGTCGTTTTTGCGGGCCTATAGCTCAGTTGGTTAGAGCCGCCGGCTCATAACCGGCTGGTCCCAGGTTCGAGTCCTGGTGGGCCCACCACGTACTACCCCCGCGGCTATCAGGTCGTTTTTTAAGGTGATGACAGCTTGAAGAAAAAAATGACACGAGAATGGCAGCGACTCCGGAACGGGAGGGCAGGCTGCCAGGGGGAAGCGGCGCAGGCCGCTGAGGGGGAAAACCAGATTTAACCTTGAAGAGTGCACCGCGAAACCGGTGCACTCTTTCTTTTTGGCTCTGACGTTAGGAAAGACCGGGAGATCAGGGCGTAGGCAGGGGCCGTCGATGGCAAAGCAGAGCACTGTGCGGGTTCAGGATATAGGTGGGTTGATCAATCAGCTCTATCCATCAGCGTTGGCAGAAGATTGGGATAATGTCGGGTTGCAGCTGGGAGATCCTGCGGCCGTTGTTGAACGGGTTCTGGTTTGTCTTGATGTCGAAGAGAAAACGATCGCCAGGGCTGAGGAGGTCGGCGCCCAACTGGTGATCTCCCATCATCCGCTGATTTATCGGCCGCTCAAGAAAATTGCGCCGCTCGATGAGGCCGGCCGCACTGTTTTTCGTGCCCTGCGTCAGGAGATTGCGGTTATCAGTGCCCATACGAACCTCGATCGGGCCAAAGACGGACTCAACGACTGGTTGGCGACACGGCTCAGTTTACAGCAGACATCCCCCCTGGAGCAATCGGTTGCCGATCTGCTCAAACTGGTGGTTTTTGTCCCGGCCGGGCATCAGGATGCTGTGCTGGAGGCGCTTTTTATTGCCGGTGCTGGCGTGATCGGAGCCTATGATCGCTGTTCTTTTCGTACCGATGGAATCGGCAGTTTTCGTGGTGGCGAGGGGACAGTGCCCTTCATCGGCAGGCCGGGAGAGAGAACAGAGGCTGAGGAGCTGCGGATTGAAACCGTATTTCCTGCGGCATTGGCGGGCAAGGTGGTGGCGAAGATGCAGAAGGCCCATCCCTACGAAGAGGTAGCGTTCGATCTTTATCCGTTGGCGAATCAACGGTCGGATGTCGGTCTGGGGAGGATCGGCATTCTGGACACCGCGCTTGAGCTTCCGGATTTCGCAGATCAGGTCAAGCAGGCTCTCGGACTTGAGCATCTGCGTCTGGCAGGACGTTGCGCCGGATTGGTCAAGAAAGTTGCTGTTTGCGGCGGCAGTGGTGCCTCTCTTATTTCTCATGCCTTGCGTCAGGGAGCAGATTGCCTGGTGACCGGTGATGTGAAATATCATGATGCCCAGCGGGCACGGGCAGAAGGGCTGGCGTTGATCGATGCCGGTCATTTCGGGACCGAGATCCTGATGGGGAAGCACTTGAGCGAAAAACTTACACGGGTAGCCGCCGATCGGCAGTGGTCGCTCGAAATAATCGAAATGATCGGTGAGGAAGATCCCTTTAGCTGGATCTGAACACCGGCAGCCGTAAGGTTTGCAACCGATGGAGGAAGATGTGCACGAAAAGATGAACCTTCTCAGAGAACTGCAGGAAATTGATCAGGAATTGGCTGAAATTATTGCGATTCGCACCAGGCACGAGAGTGAGCTGCAGGGTCTCACCGCTGACAAGGAGCGGATCCAGGCAATGGTTGATGAACTGAGTGCTCAGCTTGATGAGCTGCAGAAAGAAGAAGCTCAGCTGCAGCAGGAGTTGCTCGGGGAAAAAGACCAGATTGAAAAAGTCGAGGCCCGACTGCCTGAGATTCAGACCCAGAAGGAGTATGTCGCGGTTCTCAAGGAGATCGATATGGCCAAGAAGGCGAGTATCGAAACTCTGGCCAAAACGGCTGAAAAGGAAAAGGAAATCGCCGAGCTGCAGGCTGATCTTGATGAAAAGCAGACGGAACTGGCAGCAATTTCCGAAAAGAGCGAGGCACGTCAGGCCGAGGTGACAGAATTGCTCAAGGAAAATGATGGCAAGGCTGAAGCACGGCAATCGACTCGTGACAGTCTGGCCAAGGACTTGCCGAAACCCCTGTTGCGCAAGTATCAGCAGATCTTCGCACGTCGCGGGGGACTGGCGGTCACCCGGGTTGCTGATGGTGCCTGTCTCGGCTGCAATATGCAGTTGCCTCCGCAGCAGTACAATCAGCTGCACAGAGGGACTGAATTGCAGAGTTGTCCACACTGCAATCGTCTGCTCTACATGGAACGGGCATAAAGTCAGAGAACAGAAGCTACGGAAGTGGTCGAAGAAGAACAGATGATCGCCGGTCTGTCTTTGGGCAGACGGGAGGAAAGTCCGGGCTCCGCAGGACAGGATGGTCCCTAACGGGGACCGGGGGCAACCCCAGGGCCAGTGCCACAGAGAGAAGACCGCCTGTCATCGCCTTGGCGAAGTCAGGTAAGGGTGAAAGGGTGAGGTAAGAGCTCACCGGCTTCGGCGGTGACGTCGAAGGCCAGGTAAACCCCATCCGGAGCAAGACCGAATAGAGGAACGTTTGAGGACGGTCCGTCCGAAGTTCCTGGGTCTGGTCGCTTGAGGTTGATGGCAACGTTAACCCTAGATGAATGATCATCGCCCTCTTACAGGTAACTGTAACAGGGAACAGAACCCGGCTTACGGACTTCTTCGACCACTTTTTTACGGCAGTATCGCATGTTTTGTGATGCTGCCTTCTTTTTCAGGTGACTTTTATGCCGCAACAGGTTGAACGTGAACAGCTCTGGCAGCAGCTGGTGGACCAGATTGGGGCCGAATATCATCAGCTTGAGGTTTCGGAACGTACCTGGATTCAGAAGACCTGTGACCGGATCAGCTGCGTGCAGGAACGGCTTGATCAGCTCTTCAGGCGGGGGGATGGTCTTCGGCAGTGTCAGGATTGTCGTGGTGACTGCTGTGCTCTGGGACACAATCATCTGACCCTTGCCAATCTGTTGCTGTTCCTGTCGCAAGACGTGCGGTTACCCACGCTTGATTTTTCATCCACCTGCCCTCTGCTCGGAACTCGCGGCTGTCTGCTGGCGGCCGGACAACGTCCCTATAACTGCATCAGCTTTCTCTGTGATAGAATTGAAGATCAGTTGCAAAAGAGTGATGTCGAATGTTTCTACCTCCTCGAAAAAGAGCTGCGCGCGATCTATCGCATGTTTGCTGATCGTTATGCCGGTGGCAGTATGAGCGGCCTTCTGCTGACGGCGAAACGTCTGCGGGGGCAACCTTATCTCAAGCGAATTGATCTCTGCTGATCTGGACGGAGTGTTCTGATGGAACTGCATTTTGACCGTAGCAATGGTGAAATAGATTGTCTGATTGATGAACTGATGGGGCGCGTCGGGGTTCATCATCCTGAAATGATTCGCCAGATGATTCTTGGCGCCCTTAAGTCCGGGCAGGAAAATGACTACCTGGCCGATCAGAAACTGATGCGCACCACCATGAAGGAAATGCGTTTCACCAATAAGGTTTTTGCTCCCTATCGCGAGCGTAGGAAAGTCAGTATTTTTGGCAGTGCCCGTACTGCACGAGAGGAACCGATTTATCAGAAATGTGTTGATTTTGCCCGGATGCTGGCCGAGCGCAACTATATGGTCATCACCGGTGGTGGGCCGGGGATCATGCTGGCCGGAAATGAAGGCGCCGGGGCGGAAAATTCCTTTGCGGTCAATATCGATCTGCCCTTTGAGCAGGATATGAACCCGGTGATGAAGGGTAGCGACAAGGTAATTAATTACAAGTACTTTTTTAATCGCAAGGTCGCGTTCTTAAAAGAAGCGGACGCCGTTGTGCTTTTCCCCGGTGGGTTCGGCACTCTGGATGAAGGGATGGAGATCATGACCCTGATTCAGACCGGCAAAAACCCCCCGATACCGTTGATTATGATTGATGATGACAATGGCGGCTACTGGGATAAATTTCTGGAATTTGTCCGTGACCCGCTCCTCAAACGCGGTCTGATCAGCGGCGAGGATTTCAGCCTCTTCACCATTACCAGTGACCCGACCGAGGCGGTCGCACTGATCGATGACTTTTACCGCAATTACCACAGTATGCGTTTTGTCAAGGGCAAGCTGGTGATCCGGCTGAACCGCCCGCTCGATTCTGAGCATCTCAAGGTTTTGCGCGACGAGTTCAGCGAAATTATCAACCCTGGAGGCAGTCTGCAATTGACCAGTGCCCTGCCGGAAGAAGCTGATCAGCCCGATCTGAGTAAGCTGCCGCGCCTGACGCTCGAATTCAATCGCCGCAGTTATGGTCTGCTCAAGGCCTTTATTCGACGCATCAACTCCTTTAAATAATGGACAGTTTACCCATCAGCCCCCTAAGAGTCCCGTTGGCAACAGCCGACCTGCAGCAGATGCTGGCATTGTTGCGTCTCAGCTGGAAGTTGCTGGGAACGCCTGCTTATCGTCAGTTGATTGCCGCCGAGTTGCCTGTCGCGGCCCGTTTCGATCCCGGCCACGCCGGGGTGATGATGGGCTATGATTTTCATCTGACCGCTGATGGGCCGCGTTTGATAGAGATCAATACCAATGCCGGTGGAACGGCCCTCGCTTTACGGGCCTGCCGTGGTGATTTGACGCTGACGCCATCGTTGCAGCGCCGCTTGCAGATGATGTTCGAGTGCGAATGGTTCGGTTATAGCGGTGGTCAAAAGCCACTGAAACAACTGGTTATTCTTGATGAAAAACCGCAGCAGCAGGCACTTTACCCGGAGATGCAGCAATTTGTGGTCTGGTTTGAGGCGTTTGGCATCGAGGTGCAGATTGCCGACCCGGGCGAACTTGAGGCGGATGAAGACGGGGTCCGCTTTGCGGGCAGGCCGGTTGACCTGATCTATAATCGGCACTGTGATTTCTATCTCGAAGAACCCGCTATGGCCGGAATCCGCAGCGCTTATCTCAAGGGCAGGGTTTGTCTGACACCTAACCCCTTTGTCTACGGGCATCTGGCCGACAAACGCCGGATGATTCTTTGGCGAAAGAGCGAAGAAATGAACGCTCTGGGCCTGTCGGAACGGGACGTTCAATTGTTGCAGCGCCTGATACCGCCCGGTTGTCTGCTGGAGGACCTTGCCCCTGATCAGGCCTGGTCGCAGCGCAAGAAACAGGTTTTCAAGCCGGTGGCCCGTTTCGGTAGCAAGGGGGTTCTGCTCGGCAAGTCGATGTCGCGCAAACGCTTTGCCGAGCTTGACCCGGCCCGGACACTGGTGCAGGAACTGGTGCCGCCATCGCAGGTTGCTGATGACACAGGGAATTCTTTCAAGGTTGACCTGCGTCTCTACGCCTGGCAAGGGCGCTAGTTCGGAATTGCGGCCCGCCTTTATCAGGGGCAGGTTACCAACCTGCGTACAGGCGGTGGTGGCTTTGCGGCTGTTGACCTGTTCTGAAATCAGCGGTCACGGTTCCTTTTTTTCGACCAGGGATAAAGATTTTCGACGACCTGTTTTCGCTGTTCTGATGCAGTTTTTCCCTGATTTTTTTGCGGCATAAACACCGTCGTCCGCCAGTTTTATCAGCATGTCGGGATTGGTCATGCTCCGGGTTCTTGCCGCCACCCCGATGCTGATACTGCCGTGCCAGATGCCTCCCAGAACAGGAACCCTCAACTCTGCGACCGATCTGCGGGTAATTTCCGCCAGATGCATTGCGCCGCGCAAAGGCGTATCGGGGCAGATGACCAGGAACTCATCGCCACCCAGCCGACAGACGATATCGTCACTGCGCACCGCTTCGCGTAAGCTCCGTGCAAGTTCGCGCAGGACCGCATCTCCCGCGTCATGTCCACAACTGTCGTTAATTGTCTTGAAACCGTCGGCGTCTATCATCAGGCAGGAGAGGGGACTCCCCTTGGCGAAAGATTCCTGCCATAACTGGGTCAGACGGCGTATGGCGTGCCGACGATTGGGCAGCGATGTCAACACATCCGTCAATGCCAGTTCTTCCAGGTTACGATTGGCTTCCGAAAGGGCTCTGGTGCGTACCGAAACTTTTTCCTCCAGGGTCTGGTTCATCTCAATCAATTGCCGATTGCGCATCGATACCTGCTGAAACAGGTTGTCCAGGGCCGTCAGCAGAGTTTTTGTCGAGCGGTTGGCCTGTTGCTCCTCGATCTCATAAGCTCTGGCGGCATTCTGGCCGGCCTTGATGGCCGCAATCTGTCGTGACAGGCTTTTATCGGAACCGAGGAGATGGTAGATCAGCCAATTGTTATGAAATTGCAGCAGGGAATGTCCCGAGTCGTCGCCCTGGCTGAGATCTTTCTGCATGAAGGCAATTTCCTGCATGAAATCGCGGTGCTCGTTGATGTGACGATCGCGATGCAGAGGGTGGATTGAAAAGCTTTCCATCAACTTCTCTTCATCGCGAAAATGCTGTTCGGTATGCGCAGAGAGTTCCCTGGAGATTTTCTCAAGATCCTTGGGTTTTAACCGGTTCTGCGTCAGTTGATCGCCGAATTTATTGATGATATCAACCATCTGTCGATGTTGTCGGTCGACGTCCAACAGCCCGGTTTCAAAATTCTGATCCCACTTGAAAACTTCCATAATTCCGGCCTTTGTGGCAAGCAACACCCTGATCGAAAAGGGCCCCGGGACCAGCTGTCCATTATTCTAGGCGGAAAAGGGGCTGCTCTGCAATGGTCAGCAGGATGTCAGCTGCAGGGGCGGATATCGATCCGGTTATCGTAAAAGGTGCTGCCGCCACCCTGGTCGGTCAGTTTCTGAGCGGTCAGGGTATTGACCGTGCGGGTGCCGGGAGCAAATTCGATCCACCAGACCCCTTCGGCAACGGCCAGACCGGCAGGGACTCTGTCGTCAATCTGCAGATAGAATTCGACTTTACCCAGATCGTTGAACGCGGTGACCCGTTGTTTGTTCTTGAGGTCTCTGCTGCGTGCTTCGTCGGGGTGTATCTTTACCGACATGACAGCATTGCGCAGATCATTGCGTTCGAAAAAAGTCGAATTGAGAGTTTTCAGCGCTGGTGCCGTGACCAGTTGCAGTGGATAATCGCTTGCTTCCAGCGGCAGGAAACGTGGCAGTTTCTCCTGCAGTTTCGGGTTGATAATTTCGATCCGTCCGGACGGGGTCGCATAGTTGCCGTTTTGCGGCGGTCGGGAAAGTTCAACCGCTTTTCCGGCCGCAAGGGCCTTGGTATCGATCCCCTGGCGCAGGGGAGTCTGGACCGCCAGCAGTTCTTCGATCAGCTCTTCGGCAGTCTGTTGAAAGCAGGGCTCGTTGTAACCCATTGCCGCCGCCAGCAGTGCGAAGACCTCACGGTTCGATTTGCTCTGGCTCACGGGTGGAATCAGGGGCCTGGTGCGCTGGATGCAATAGTTGCCGTAGGAACGGTAGATGTCGCTGGTTTCAAGCGAGGTGGCCGCCGGCAGCAGAATATCCGCATAGCGAGCACTGTCGGTCATGAAACGTTCGTGAACCACGGTAAACAGGTCTTCTCGGGCCAGGCCCTCAAGGACCCGGTTCTGATCCGGAGCCACCGCAGCCGGATTTGAGTGGTAGATGTAAAGGCTCTTGAGCGGTGGGTCATTCAGCTCGGTGAGTGCCGTTCCAAGACAACTCATATTGATGGTGCGGGGATTCCCTTTGAGCAGATCCTGACGTTCGACCAGGTTCATGTCGAAGGCGGCCCCGGTGCTGGTGCCGACAAAGCAGCCTCCGCCCTTTTTAGTCCAGGCCCCGATCAGGGCTGGCAGGGCGACGATGCTGCGTACCGACATGGCACCGTTGGTGTAGCGTGAAACACCACCACCGATGCTGATAAAGGGCGCCCGTGCGGCAGCAAGGTCCCGTGCCATCTCTTCAATTGTCGCAACCGGCAGGCCGGTGATGTGACTCACGACAGCCGGACTGTAAGCAGGGAGAATCTGTTCTTCGAGTTCGTTGAATCCCTGCACTTGTGCGCTGAGAAAAGATCGGTCACAGAGTTGCTCGCGAACCAGCAGATGCATCAGGCCCAGAGCCAGGGCTCCATCGCTCCCGGGACGTACGTAGAAGCAGCGGTCAGAGGCGGTGGCGGTCTGGTTGCGGTAGAGGTCGATCATCCAGACCTTGGCTCCGCGCTTTTTCGCCTGTTTAACACTCTGCAGAAAGTGAAGATTGGTTGCGGCCGCGTTGCTGCTCCAGAGGATGATCAGGTCACTGTGGAGAGCCTCGTCTGGGTGCGGTGCTGGCGTCTTGCCCATGACCGCCGCCCAGCCGGCACCCTTGGCCGGGGTACAGATCCCGCGTTCAAGCAGAGAGGCCCCCAGGCGATAAAAAAAGGGATGCCCGGCATTACGCTTGATAATTCCCATGGTTCCGGCATAGGAGTAAGGGAGGATGGCTTCCGGCCCGAAAGTGCCGATAATCTCACGCCAGCGGTGTGTAATCTGTTCGATGGCCTCGGACCAGCTGATCGGGCGGAACTCGCCGCTGCCTTTCTTGCCGCAGCGCAGCAGCGGTTCGGTCAGGCGGCGCGGTGAATGAACGGTCCGCTCATAATGGGTCATTTTGGTGCAGAGAGTCCCGCGGGTGAAGGGGTGTTCCGGATCGCCGCTGACCTTGATGGCCCGGTTGTTTTCAATTTCGACCAACAGGCCACAGCTGTCAGGGCAGTCATAGGGACAGACAGAGCGTTTGATTTCAGTGGGCATGGCAGGAGCTCCGGAATCTGGTACGAACTTCAGCCGCCGGCCTTTCTGGCCTGGTAGCCTCTTTTTTCTAATTCTGCAATCAGCAGATCGCGCTGATCGGTCTGAATCTCAATGATGCCATTTTTGACCGTGCCGCCGCAACCGCAGCGTTGCTTCAGCTCTTTGGCGATTATCTTCAATTCTTTCTCGACCAGCGGCAAACCTGAAATCAGACTGACTCCCTTGCCTTTGCGGCCTTTGGTTTGACGCTCAACCCGTATTCGGCCATCACCTTTCGACGTCTTTTGTTTGCATATACAGTTTTTCAGAACCTTGCCGCAGGCCGGACAGTTTGCGCCGATCTCGTCCGAATAAACCAGGCGGGTGTTGTTGTGCGAGTCGCGGGACATGGACAGGCCTTTAAGCGGTGCCGGGGTGTGTTCTCAGCGATGCAGACTTGACTGCCAGTCAGCAATCAGTCGCTACCGAAATTGAAATACTAGCATGGATGAAAGAGGAAACGGAAAGGTCATCTGCGCAACGGGTGCAGATGACCTGAAGGATAAGGAGTAGAGTGCAGTGGCTTATTGGAGAGAACGGAGCTTGTCAATGTTGGCGCACAGGGGGAGAAAAGTACGGAAACTTGTGAAGAGGGTGTCGATCTGTCGGCTGGGCTGGAAGATGATCGCAAGATGGCGATCGCTGAAGTTTCCGAAACAGCTGCGCAGTTCTACAAACAGATCGCGATGGATCTGCTCGGTATTTGCCTGATCGTAGGGGATGCAGAAGTTGAAGCCATTTGCAGGGTGGTTGCAGATCAGGGCTTCGTCAGTGAATTTGAGCTCCAGGCCAAGGTACTGCAGGCCAGACCAGTGTGATTCCAGTTCTTCCTGCCGTTTCGGGTTGGTCAGCAGTGTCTCCGGGTCGAGATCTTTGAGTGCCTTGTGCAGACTTTCGCTAAGGGAGAGTTTTTGGCCCATCGTCATATCCTCCGTTGCAAAGTGTTAAAATGCAGCGGAATAATAACAGCGAGAGGTCGAAAAGTAAATAAGTCTAATGTTAAAGGGATGCTCAGCGCCGAGTTTCGTTCAGGGTCCAATCGTAATCGAGATAAGCGAGTGTAATTTTCCCTTTGCGGATTGCTTCACGTTCGGTCTCTGCGGCCGTGAACAGTTCGGCATAATCGCCCAGAAAAGAGATGACCGATTCATGCCCTCGAAAACCACCGGCAAAGTCGTCGGCATACCAGTCGAAAAGTTTTGAAACTTCCAGGGTTTTTCGCTGCGAATCGTAGCGGTTACGGCTGTTGTCCGTCAGGAAACGGCGCAAACCGTCTTCCAGCTGTTGATCGAGGCGGCTGCCGGTAAAGGCTTCGTTGCGTAAAGCCGGACAGCCGATGGATGCGCAGACGACAGAGAAATGGATGCGCGGGTCGTCGTAAGCTCCGGGAACCCTGATCATATCGTGTTCAATATTGTCGAGATTGCGTCGCTTTCCGAGCAGAGTGAAGAACTTTTTACTCCAGGGCGATGAGAAGAGTGAGCCGAGATCCTTGATCGAAACAAGGTCGGGGTAACCACTCAGAATCAGCTGGATAGTGAATGCATTGTAGGCATTGATCAGAAATGCCAGTCTGGTCGGCTTGCTCCAGCGCTCAAACTCTACCTGGTTCACCGCTGACAGCTCATCCAGATACTGTTTGAGCAGGGGCCAGTCCTGCTGAAATCCGGAGTAATCGACCTTTGAGGAAACACCGGCAGCATCCCAGTGAACATATTTTTTCAACAGGCTGTCAAAGGCTGTATGCTGATTGTCAAAGGCCAGGGCGCTGGTTGTCGTCAGCCAGATCAGCAGCAAGCTCAGCAGCAGTTTCATCATCCTGTCCTTTCTCGCCACGCTGCCAACGCAGATAGCGTTCAACCCATGACAGAAGCTTTTCCGGGATATGCTCTTTTTTCCATTGTCCGGCCGCCATTTTGTTCATTTCCGACAAGGTCGGGTAAGTGTGGATGGTGCCGAGAATTTTGTTCAGCCCCAGGTTGTACTTCATTGCCAGGACGAACTCAGACAGCATATCTCCGGCGTGAGGACCGACAATCGTCACCCCGAGGATCTTGTATTTGCCGGGTTTGGTCAGCACCTTGACCCAGCCGTGGTCTTCGCTGTCGGCAATTGCCCGGTCGAGATCGTCGAGTCCGTAACGGGTGACCTCGAAAGGGACTTTCTGCTGCCTGGCCTCGGTTTCGTTCAGACCGACGCGGGCAACTTCGGCATCGGTGAAGGTGCACCAGGGAACCACGCGGTAGTCGACCTTGAAGCTTTTAAAGGCGCCGAACAGAGCATTGACCACTGCGTACCAGGCCTGATGTCCGGCGGTATGCGTAAATTGGTAGGGGCCGGTCACATCGCCCGCACAGAGGATATTGGGGAAGTTGGTGCGTAAAAACGGATCGGCAGTGATGGTGCCGCGCGGGCTGATTTCTACTCCCAGTTCCTGCAGGCCGAAGCCCTCAATATTGGCTTGCCGTCCGACGGCCAGCAGAATCCGGTCAAATTCGATTTCAACCTCTTGGCCCTTGTGCTCACAGCGCAGCAGGTTCTTTCCGTCGCGTACGATGATTTCTTCTGCGGTGTGCTCGGTCAGCACTCTGACTCCATCTGCTTCGAAGCGCTGGCGAATATAGTCGCCGACCTCAGGGTCTTCGCGCCCGATAATCCGTGTGCCCCTCTCGATCTGGATGACCTGACTGCCGAGACGGGCAAAGGCCTGGGCCATCTCGCTGCCTATGGGACCGCCGCCGAGAACGACGAATTTTTCCGGCAGTTCACGCAGTTGCCACAAACTGTCAGAGGTCAGATACTCGACTTGATCGAGTCCCTTGATTGCCGGGACAAAGGGGCGTGCTCCGGTCGAAACAATAATGTTACCTGTGGTCAGGGTTCGACCCTCAACTTCGATAGTCCAGGGATCTTTGATCATCGCTGTGCCCTGAATAACGTCAACCCCGAGACTTTCAAACCGTTCGACGGAATCATGGGGTTCAACCTTGGCTATCACTTGCTGGACACGTTCCATCACCTGGGCAAAGTCGAACTCGACCTCGGTCTTTTTGAAACCGAATTCCGCCGCTCTTCTGGCGTAGGAGACCATCTTGGCGCTGCGGATCAGGGCCTTGCTTGGGACGCAGCCGGTATTCAGGCAGTCACCACCCATCTTGTCCTTTTCGATCAGCGCGACTCTGGCCTTGACTGCGCTGCCGATCAGGGCTGAGACCAGTCCGGCACTGCCGGCACCGAGAACGACCAGATTGTAATCGAAGTGATTCGGTCGTTCGTAGCCTGCATAAATTTTACGCGCCTTGAGGCCGACGAGAATTTTTTTGGCCAGCAGTGGGAAGATGCCCAGCAGGGCAAAACTGAAAATCATCTGGGGCGACAGAATTCCGGCGACAGATTCAAGTTGCCCGATCTGGGTGCCGGCATTGACGTAAACAAAGGTTCCCGGCAGCATGCCGAGTTGACTGACAAGGTAGAAGAGCCCGGTCTTAAGAGGTGTCAGCCCCATCGCCAGGTTGATAATAAAGAAAGGGAAAATCGGCACCAGTCGCAGTGAGAAAAGATAGAAAGCGCCTTCTTTTTCGACCCCCTGGTTGATCGACTTGAGTTTGTCGCCGAAACGGTTCTGCACCCAGTCGCGCAGCAGAAAGCGTGAGACCAGAAAGGCCAGGGTTGCACCGATGCTGCTGGCAAAACTGACCACCAGCAGGGCTGTCCACAGGCCGAAAAGAGCCCCTCCCGCCAGGGTCATGATGGTTGCACCCGGCAGTGAAAGCGCTGTCACCAGTATATAGATAAGCGCATAGCCCGCCAGCATGGTCAGGCGGTTTTGCTGGTAAAGACGATCAAAGGCCGTCTGCTGTTGCTTGAGGTAGTCGAGGGTCAGATACTGACCCAGCTCGAAAGTAAAAAATGCTGCCACCATGCCGACGATGAGCAGCAGTAGAAGCAGTCTTGTTGTCCGTTGTTTCATTGGATCCTCCCTTTCGGGCCAGTGCCCTGGAGATGTCAGGCGGCAGGAGAAACCCCGGAAACAAATGCGTAACCGAGCCGTTGCACCCGGTTCAATTATGACCAAAATGGGTGCAATATGGCAAGGGGAGTTCCTGAATCGTCGTAATTCTATCAGAATCAGATCAATTCGGGATTCTGAATCCCAGTTCGATCAGGGCCTCCCGGGTCTGGCCATAGCTGCGATGGTGGATGGTGTGCCAGCCACAGCTGCTGGCTCCTGCGATGTTTTCATGACGGTCGTCGATAAAGACAACTTGCGCGGGGGTGAAACCAAAGCGTTTTTCGGCGGTTGCGTAGATATCTGCCGCCGGTTTCATTACTCCGACTTCACAGGAGGCAAAAGCGTCGTCGTAAAGTTCGGGCAGGGCGAAACGGTCTGTCAGGTATTGCCAATGGATCTCGCCGGTATTAGAGATGATGTAGGTTCGTGCCTGGGAGCGTAGTCTTCGCACGAGCGATATCATCTGGGGGATGGGGGTGAAAATGTCACACCAGACTTTCCTCAGGGTCGTTTCACCAAGCGGTGCACTGAGCAGAGTGTCGATACGCTGGAGAAACTCTGCCGTTGTGATCTGCCCCTGTTCGTAATCGATCAGTCCGACCTGCGCGGCAAAATCTTCGGCATCACGAATCAGGGCTCCCTGCCGTCTCAGCAAGGGGAACAGCTGGCGGTAAGAAAAATCGACCAGCACCTTACCCAGATCGAAAACAATGTGTTCAACTTGCGGCATCAGTTTCCCTGTGCTGCATACGCCAGATAAACAGAGCGCTTTCGGTTTCGGAAGCAGGGGTGAATCCCGTGGGAATCAGATTGTGTAATTGTTTGCCGTTGATGAGTTGCAGCTGGTTTTTTGTTCGTTTAAGCAGTTGTTCCAGACCGGTAAATTCATGTTCAAATTCGGGTCGTAACAGGTTTTCTCCAACCGCAGCCAGATAGAGCGGGCGCAGATAAAGGCCGAAGCTTGTATCTTTGAGTTCCCGCGCCTGACGACCGTCGACCATCAGGAGTTCTTTCCACCATTTGCGTATCTGGGGGGGCAGCTCCCTGAGTGGACCGCAGAGCAGCGGGACCCAGCTGTTGCCAAGCCTGAGGCTCAAAAAATTCCCGTTGGGTTCCTGGCCGATCAGGGCCAGGTCGAAACATCTTGCCTGGCCGCCCTGCTGCAATTGTTCGATCATTCGGGTGGCCTGCAGACGGTCGTAGTAAATGTTGCGCGCCACCAGCCCCAACTGGGGTGAGTAAAGTTCTATTGCCGCCGAAGAAAAAGCCAGGTGCGGGTCGTCAAGCGACGGGTACTTCTGTTCGGCAAGATGGCAGATAATCAACTCGGGCGAATGGTCGGACTCATGCAGGCGGATCTGATCTCCTTCGAGGGAGAACTGGTGTTCTTCTATCCGTAACATCTGTCGCCGGGTGAGTAGAAGTAACCGGGCGATGCCGCTGAAAAGAAGCAGAAGATAGAGAAACAAGGCGGTGGAAACTGCAATTTTCGGGTGATCGCGCCACTGCAGTCCAAAGACTGCCGCGGTGACGATCGCGGCAATGACGTGATCGATTTCGGCAGCGGTGCTGCGTAACTCAGGTTGGGGGACCGTTTGCCACAGGCGCAGGGATATCAGGTCTGCGAGCCGCTGCAACAGCAGACTGCTGATGAAGAAACTGCCGAACAGAACAACACCGGTAAGCAGATAGGTCGTCATCCCGACTCTCGCGTAAGAGAAACTACTTCCAAACCTGGTCCCGGACCAGTGCTGAAGTTACTGCTCCGGGGCAGAGATTATTTAATTCGGCGGCATTCCAGATAAAATCTTTTTTCGTCCGCTTCGCCCATCGAAAAAGTTTTACGCGGCAGGGCGCCGTCAACAATAATGGTGCGGAAAAAGTTGTTTTTGGAAATTGACGGCAGGAAAAAACCTGCATTGTCAGCCTGGGAGCCGAGGCTGGCGACAGCCTCCTCGCCGTGAATATAGTCGATACGTGCCTTCGGTTGAGCGCTCAGATATGTGTCGAGAAAAGCCTGCAGACTGGCAACATCCAGTGTCAGTTGCGGGTTTTTTAGCTCACAATAGCCATAGCTTCCAGCGAAAACAGTGCAGAATCCCTGGCCTTCGGTTCGGTTTTCGGCGAGGGTCTGTGCCGCGTGAAGGCTTTCACAGGGGGTATAGCTGAACTGCTCATTACGGGCGTTGAACCAGTTTTCCATCTCCTGCCGCAATTGTTGTGGGTTGACGTTGAACAGTACGCGATGGATCGCCTCAAATTCCAGGCCGGGGTCATGCAGGTTGACCAGTTCGACCAGCGCGTAACGTGCCGGGTGTTCCATGATCGCCTGTTGGTCGTCGGCATCCTGTTTGAGTTTTTCCCAGATTGCCTTGGCGGTGGCGAAGCTGTGATTGCCGTCGCCCATGGCGTAGAGCATGACCTCGCCCTCGACCTGATAGCGTTTGCGATAATGCTGCGGATCGGCCAGCTTACCGAGAGCGTTGACGAGTTGTTCGATCTGTTGCGGCCGGTCGATGCGGTAGCCCTTGACGTGTCCGCCATTCGCCAGCAGTTCGAAATCGTAGAGCAGCTCCGGGTTGCTGTCGAACAGCGGTTCAATCACACTCTGTTCGGGGTCGTCGATCAGTACCATAATATGCGGCAGTTCAATCGGTGCATTTTCACGCACCTTGATACGTGGTGGCAACCGGTCGAGAATCGTCCCTTCGGTCGCTCGGATCAGCGATGTGGCCCCCTTGTTGTAATCGTACTGTTCGAGATCGAGTGCCACCATCAGACCTTTGCGTGACTCGACCTCGGCGGTTTTGCGGTCGACCAGAATAAATCCTGGGGGGTGCTCGGTCAGGCTGCCATCGGCCAGATACTGCTCCATCGACTGGTTGATGGCAGAAATTCTGGAATCACCCTTGGAACTTTCAAGATAAACCTCGGGGAAAATCAGCTTGAGGGTCGACGGATTCTTTGCTGTCTTGGTCGCAAGGCGCTGCCAGTAGGCTTCGTCCGAAGTGTATTGGTCACAGGCAATAACTGCCCAGTGGTGCATGTCGGTGCCCTCTTTGGGGAGTAAAATGCGGGGTACTTGCAGGCCGATGGCAGGATAATTCATCAGATTTCGATCCTTTTTTGTGTGCAGGTCAGCAAAACATCCCCATATCTATCATGTTTATGCTGTTTTGAGAACTGTCTGACGGGGGGCAAGAGGTGGAAATAGTTCCAATGAAAAGGGGCTGACAATGCAGCCCCAGATTTATTACCGCGGGCAGGGATTATTTCTGGCTCGTTTCCAACCGGGGGCGAACGGATACCGGCAGGAAGATGGGGGGCTTATTTTGTTGTGGCGCCCCCTTGGCGTTGATCACAGATTGTTTATTTGGTGCCGAAAATCTTGTCGCCGGCATCGCCCAGTCCGGGCAGGATGTAACCGTTTTCATTCAGACGCTCGTCAATGGAAGCGACGTAGATATCGACATCGGGGTGAGCCCTGGTCACTCGTTCGATCCCTTCGGGAACCGCGACCAGAAAGAGGCCCCGAATGCTGGTGCATCCATGTTTTTTGACCATATCGATGCAGGCCTCCAATGATCCGCCGGTAGCGAGCATCGGATCGAGGATCAGGGCGGTGCGGTTCTCCATGTTGCTGGTCATCTTTTCGAAATAGGTCACCGGTTCCAGAGTCTCTTCGTTGCGATAGAGACCTACCACGCTGACCTTGGCGCCGGGAATCAGATCGAGAACTCCGTTCATCATCCCGAGTCCGGCGCGCAGGATCGGCACCACGGTAATTTTTTTACCCTTGATCCGATCAACATCAATGGCTCCGTTCCAGCCCTGGATGGTCTCGGTTTCCGTTTCGAGATCCTTGGTTGCTTCGTACGTCAGCAGGCGCGCAACTTCCGAGGCCAGTTCGCGAAAATCCTTGGTGCTGATATCTGCCTGCCGCATCAGCCCCAACTTGTGTCGGACCAACGGGTGGTTCACTTCAAAAACAGCCATCGTCGGCTTCTCCCTGAATAAAAGTTTGATATAATCCAACGGCACCTTAAGCGCAGGAGCGGGTAAGGGTCAAGGTTGATTTTGTTCTTCTCCTTTGCCAACGGGCATATGGCGCGCTGATTGAGCAAATGGCGTAAAATTCCTGTACGCTCGACAGCTGTTTCGACTATGATTGCCGTGGTTCCAGGTGGATAGCGTACCGGCGATAACAAGGCATGAAATCTGCTAGCTACATCTTCTATTTGTCTGACGGGTGTCTTTTGCGACGTTTTACTCTGCTGTTAGTGTTATTCGTTGTCGGTTGTGTGTCCCCGCTGGAACAGAAGGTGCGGGTGGAACCGGCCGGAAAACATGATCAGGTCGCTGACCGGGCCTTCTGTCTGGACTATGCTGAGCGTTACGGCGTGATTAACCTGGGGCCGATGATGGGCGACAGTGTGCAAAACCAGCCGGATCGCCAGCGCCGCAATCGCTTGTTTATCCTCTGTATGGAGGAGAAGGGCTATCGTTTTTAGCCGTTCGCGAGGGAATGGGAGAAATATATGAAGAGGATTTTTCTGTTACTGGTGTGTGTGCTTGTTCTTGTGGGTTGCGCCAAGTCACCCGAGCAGGTCTACAGCCACCCGCAATCTGGCAAGGATCAGCTTGCTGTGCACCTGAATGAATGCACTGAGCTGGCGGACAGGTTTGGTTTTATCAATATGAGTCCGGTGCACAACTATCCGATGAAAGATATGAAGGATCGCGTGCAGCGCCAAAAGGTTTTCCGTTTCTGCATGATGAAAAAAGGCTACGAAATCTAAAAAAAGTTCAGTCTTTTCTGATCTTCCGCTATAGTATCGGCCCGGCATCACTGCCGGGCCGCTTCATTTTGCCTGACCTCTGTTTCAGGCCCTGTTCACCATAGAAGGACCTATTCTGTGAGTCACAATCTGCCCAGAGAGATTGCCAAGCGCCGCACCTTCGGCATCATCAGTCACCCCGATGCCGGTAAAACCACCCTGACCGAGAAGCTACTGCTCTTTGGCGGGGCGATTCAGATGGCCGGGACGGTCAAGGCACGGAAGTCGAACCGCCATGCGACCAGTGACTGGATGAGTATCGAGAAGGAGCGCGGTATCTCGGTTTCCTCCTCGGTGATGAAGTTTGATTACCGTGATTTCGAGGTCAATCTGCTCGATACCCCGGGCCACCAGGATTTCTCCGAAGATACCTACCGGGTCCTGACCGCCGTCGACAGTGCGTTGATGGTGATCGACAGTGCCAAGGGGGTTGAGCCGCAGACCGAAAAGTTGATGGAAGTCTGCCGCATGCGCAATACCCCGGTGCTGACCTTTATCAACAAACTTGATCGCGAGGGCCTTGCACCGCTTGATCTGCTGGCCGATATCGAGGAGAAACTGCAGATCGAATGTACGCCGCTCTCCTGGCCGATAGGCATGGGCAAGCGCTTTAAGGGGGTCTACAACCTCTACCGCAAGGAGCTCAACCTGTTCACGCCCGGCGATGACGCGCGCAGTACCGAGACGGTGAAGATCGACAGCCTCGATGATCCCAAACTGGATGAACTGCTCGGCAGTCAGGCCGCTGAACTGCGGGAGGATATCGAACTGCTCGAAGGCGCAGCTAACCCCTTCAATATGGATGACTACCTGAAAGCCAGCCAGACACCGGTTTTTTTCGGCAGTGCGATCAACAATTTCGGTGTTCAGGAGATGCTCGACGCCTTTGTCGAACTGGCCCCCGCACCGGGGCCGCGCGAGACCGCCAGCCGGATCGTTGCACCGGAAGAGGAGGCTTTTTCCGGTTTCGTCTTCAAGATCCAGGCGAACATGGATCCGGCCCACCGTGACCGCATCGCCTTTTTGCGGATCTGCAGTGGCAAATTCACTCGCGGGATGAAGGTGCGGCATCACCGCATCGGCAAGGAGGTTAATCTCTCCAAGGCGACCATCTTCATGGCTCAGGATCGTGCCCACGTCGAAGAAGCCTATCCAGGCGATATCATCGGCCTGCACAATCACGGCACGATCAAGATCGGCGACACCTTCTCGCTGAAGGAAGAGCTGAAGTTTACCGGTATCCCCAACTTTGCCCCCGAGCATTTTCGCCGGGTGCGGCTCAAGGATCCGCTCAAGTCAAAACAGCTGCAAAAAGGTCTGGTTCAGCTGGCCGAAGAGGGTGCGGTGCAGGTCTTCAAGCCGCTTTCCGGGGCCGAATTCATCCTCGGCGCGGTCGGGGTACTGCAGTTCGATGTCACCATGGAACGACTCAAGGCCGAGTACAATGTCAACGCCGTCTACGAAGGGGTCGATTACAATACCGCACGCTGGATCCAGAGTGACGACAAGAAGCTGCTGGCCGATTTCCAGAAAAAATATCAGCATCATCTCGCTGAGGATGCTGAAGGTCACCTGACCTATCTGGCGGCCAGCGAGTGGCGCCTGGGACATACCATGGAAGAGTGGGACGGGATTGCCTTTCTGAAAGCTCGGGAGCACAGTTGACAACAACCGGGGTTATTGTGGAAACGCGCAAAGAGGCTGCAGGAATTGATCACTGCAGCCTCTTTTTTATGTCCGATTGTTTGTCTCTCACTGGTTTGTGCTAAAATCCGCGGGAAGATCTTTTGGTTTCAACATTGTTAAGAAAGGACAGAAACATGCCGCGCAAAAGCCAGAAACTCATCATTTATGTTGTCCTGAGCCTGATTCTTTTCGGTTGCATTCAGCCGAATGATCCGAATAAGCATACCAAACAGAAAGCGGGCATCGGGGCTGCTGTCGGAGCGGTGGCCGGGGCGATTGTCGGTTATCAGCAGGATTCTTCTGGCGGTGCGCTCAGGGGAGCGCTGGTCGGTGGTGCCGCGGGTGGTGCTCTGGGAGCGGGGGTCGGATATTACATGGACAAGCAGCAGGCCGAATTTGAGCAGCAGCTTGCTTCCGAACGCGCGGCTCATCAGATAGAGGTTGAGCGCCTGCAGAACGAGAATCTGAAAATCACCATGAATTCAGAGGTTTCATTCGACTTCAACTCCTCACGATTGCAACCGGCTTTTGAGCGCAGCCTGGAGAAGGTCGCCGGTATCCTTAACCGTTATCCGCGGACCCGTATCAAAATCATCGGCCATACAGACAATGTCGGCTCCGAGGTTTACAATCAGCAGCTTTCGGAGAAACGGGCCAGGGCGGTCGGTTTCGCCCTGGAAGATCGCGGGGTCGCTTCGAGCCGTATCAGTACCGTCGGTCGCGGTGAATCTCAGCCGCGCACGACCAACAGCACCGAAGCCGGTCGTCAGTTGAACCGACGGGTCGAAATGCTGATTATTCCGGATGAAAACATTCAGTAGTTGGCGTGGATGATACAAAACCGAAAGCCCCGGCACTCTCGCCGGGGCTTTCGGCGTGCAAAATCAGGGTTCTTTTGTCGGACTTGCAGCTCTGTCGAGCCGCTTCTGTTTTAATCTCCGGTACCATTCGGTGCCGCCGTACATTTCCTCTTCACAGCCAGGGCAGATACCGTGGGTCAGTTCTGAACCAGAGTGCTCTTTCAGGTAGGTTTCGATCTGCTGCCAGTAGCCATCGTCGTCGCGGATGCTTTTGCAGCGGGCGCAGATCGGCAAGGTGTCACGCAGGGTGTCAATCTCCCGCAGGGCACTCTGCAACGCCAGATTCTTTTCTTCCAGCTCCTGGCGGACTGCTTCCATGCGGGTGATTTCCTGCACGACCAGTTCGGCTGTCAGTTCGGCTGCGCGGCGTGCGGTATAGACCTCTTCGGTCAGCAGCTGGTTTTCTTGCTGCAGATGTTGATAGCTCGGTATCTTTTTGGTGGATTTCATGCCGCGCTCCTGCGACCAAGCAGTTGCTGCAGGCGTTCAGTGGCTTCAGCAGCCAGTTTCTCGGTCAATACGCCTTCGATGCCGAGAAGTTCGATCTGTGGTATCCGCTCAAGCAGTTTTGGCAAGAGAGCCAGCAGGTAGGCGAGTCCCGCGCTGTGATCGTGATGCTGGCTGACGACAGCGTTGATCTGTGACCCCTGCAGATGGATAATACCAGGACAATCCAGGTAACCACGGATGTTGTCGATCAGGATAACCCGTTGACAATCCTCGAAAAAACGTAACAGGTTCAGCCCCTGCAGCCCGCCGTCGATCAGTTCGACATCCGGCGGCAGGGAAATTTTCTGCAGGCATTTAAAAAGCAAGGGACCGGCGTTATCGGTTGGTAAAAGAGGATGGCCGATGCAGATGATGCGGATCATGGCAGCCCTCCAAGCCGCAGGGTACTCTGGCCGTTTTGGTGCAGACTGTGGACGGCGCAAACCAGGCAGGGATCGAATGAACGGACGATATGTCCCAGCTCTATCGGGTTTTCCGGGTCGCTGATCTGGGCGCCGAGAAGGGCCTGCTCCATTGGTCCGGTCAGGCTGTTTCCATCGCGGGGAGAGGCATTCCATGAGGTCGGGGTGATCATCTGGTAATTCTCAATCCTGCCGTCATCTACTTCCAGCCAGTGTCCGAGCATGCCACGTGATGCCTGAACTATTCCCAGTCCACGCCCGCTCTCGCAGGGCTCAGGTTCAAGGTAGTATCCTTGTTGCGGGTCGGTCTCCCTGATCCAGCGCAAAGCTGTCGGGATCAGTTCGGCCGGCCTCAGTATCCTGGCCAGTTCGCGGGCCAGAGGGCTGACACCTTTGTTTGCTACCCAGTCGGTCAGTAGCGGGTGATCATTGCAGAGCAATTCGGCGAGGGGGCCGGTTTCGGCGGGCTGGCCGCAATACCGTGGTGCCTTAACCCAACTGTAGGCGGCTTCCTTCTCCATGTCCGGTCGGGTTTTCGTGTGATAAATCGAACCCGAGGTTTCGGGGCCTTGGTGGTAGTAGCTGGACGACAGTTGCTCACTGATCTGTGCCCTGTCCAGCGATGATCGCTGCCCCTGTTGCCAGTAACCCGGCCGGAAAAGGTGCGACCGGCCACGGGAGACTTCAGATGCCGGGAGCGGCAGGCTGCCACCACTGATGAAACCGTAGTCGGCAGCACCCTGATCAAGCTGCAGCTCTTCTCCGATCCGGACAAGACGCGCCAGGTCGCCCTGACAATGAGACGGATCCTTGCACCAGCTGGATAGGTCACTACTGCTCTTGACCTTCTGCCACTCGGAAATAGGGCCGCCAAGAATCTGAGTTTCGTACCAGCGGCGGAACTCTTCGAGGATCAGGCAGCATTTGCGCAGGTCGGCACGGCTTGGGGTCGAGACGATTCCGCCGGGAACCATAAACGAGGAATGAGGCCATTGACCGCCGATGATGGCAACGACCTCAAGGATCTGGCGGGTGGCCTTGATGGTTGAAATGACAGATTCACCCTGTAGCGGTGTGTAGCAGCGCTGTGCTTCGGTAAAAAAATTGCGATCGCTGTAGCTTTCGTGGGCAAAGTCAACAGCGAACATCAGAATGATATGGCGCAGATCACTTTGCAGGTGTTCTGCAATATGGGCCAGATTGCGCATACGCACGGCATTGTCGGGGATTGTGATCTGATGCAGATCGTCCAGTGCCAGTGCTGCGGCATAGAGATGGCTGGTACTGCAGATACCGCAGATGCGCGGGGTGATCACCAGTCCGTCAAGCAGCCCACGACCGGCCATCATCTGTTCAAAACCACGAAACATGGTTCCTGCGACCTGAGCCTTGACCACCGTGTTGTGGACGATATCAACGCTGATTTCGAGGTCGCCTTCGACCCGGTTGACCGGCAGGTTAAGGGTGCGTCTACTCATCATTTGTCCTAGAGGATGTTTTTGCGTTTTTTCAAACGTTCAGGAGCGGCGGCCGCTGCCATCCCCTTGTAGGCCAGATAGTGGGCGCGATCGACTCCTGCCGGGAGTTCAAGCGGGACGTCGGCAATATTGCGGG
>JAJRWF010000172.1 GCA_024276905.1 Deltaproteobacteria bacterium | reverse complement strand
GAAATTGACCCATGCTCTGGATTATCGCAAGGGAGCATGGTCTGTCTTTATGGACAACAGTTTAGGTTTTGGCGATGAGCTCGCGACTACGGCATTGAGTCTGAACAGCGGGGTTGAAAATTTTATTACGAATACCACCCGACTTTTATATCGTCCCAGCCGCGTGGTTAAAGCTAATCTTGAGACGAGTTATGATCGGCGTGGATTTTCAAACAATTCAGTTATCGAAACTTATCGTGTGCGTGAGTTGGCAGAATATACCCTGTGGAAGGTGAATGGCCTGATCCGACGCTTGGCGTCGTTCGGACAGGAGATAGAATTGCTTAAAAGTCAGCAGGATTCTGTATCTATAGGGGATAACTATTCGGCCTTTACTCTTTTTGCCAATTATTATCCGACCCGTATCAGTCTGTTAACGGCGAAGCTCAGGTATGAAAGGGATGGAATAGATCAAAACGATATTCTGATAGGATATCTGACGGCGGGGCTTAATTACCGAAAGTTGAAAGTCAGTCTTGATTATTCTTACGGTGAGCGTACCGCCGGGACGTCTGCGCCGGAAAGAACTGAGCATCGTTGGGAGCTCAAGGTAACGAAGCTTTTCTGATTTTTTTGTTTCATCGCGCTCGCGCAATCTTCTCTGTAAAATCAAACTCCTGCCGTGAACTTCATTTTGGTGCGTAATATAAATTCCCCGTGTTCTTTCGCGCACTCGTGCCCTGTCTCCTCTAAAGGTTCGTAAGATTGCGCTGGGATTTGTTGTGTCAGCAAGGCGTGCTTTCAGTTGTATAGCCGTAGCTATACTGCTGTAAAGAGTACTAGTGTCCCGTGCGGTTAATTCTGTCTTCTAATTCTGGCCCTTTTGGCTGCGGTCTGCGTTCCTCCTCCTCGGCTTAACTCAGGCTAGACCTGCGTCGGCGCGCCTTGTCCGCAGTCAAAATGACTCAGAATTAATTAACACAACTAACCAAACGGGACACGAGTTTGTCAGTCGTTTTACGGTACCTCTGTGCTTGGTTTCCGGTTGTAATTCTGGGGCGTCTCTCAGTGAGAGGTGTCTTTTTTCGGCGTGTATCGGCACCGATTCACGGCCAATTGGTGTCGCCAGCGGTGCAGCGTTGAGGAAGGCGATGAGTCGTGGGGGGGGGAGGTAGCGATTCGGGAGTTGTACGTGGCTGGCGGCTTGTCGGACACATAAACGGATTTGCCGCGATTCATGGAGTGTCGTCCGACAGGCTGCCAGGCTTGTTGTGCGGAACAGATGAAAAAACAGGGCGTTGTGTCGCAACTGTCTTTTTTCAGATAACTGCCGGTGGGTAATCGGGTGGCGTTAATCATTGTTGTCGGAGCCTTTCATCTTCCCGAAACCATAGATATTGATCTTGCTGGGGCCGGCCTGGTTGGCCACGGCGACAATATATTCGAGCTTGAATCCAGGAGCCGCATATTTCTGGAAAAACGGCGCCAGGTCATAGCTTATGCAGAGACCGGCCGGCAGGGAGAGGTTTTCCGGGTTTGTCCCGCCGCTGGCGACAAAGCCGAGAAGTTGGGCATCTTCACGGAAAATCTGGAAATTGGCAAAGGAGGCATCCAGGGCGAGGACGCGGTTTTGACGATCTACAGCGACCGATTTTGGCCGGGCGAGCTTTCCGGTTCCGTCTCCGAGATCGCCGTAGCTGGCGACAAGTTCCCCTGTTGTATTGAATTTGCTGATGCGGTAGTTCAGCATGCCGACGACAAAAAGGTGGCCATCGGCAAAATCAAGGCTCACGGGCCATTCTATGGAAATTTCCTTGGTTTTGAATTCTGAGATGGAATCATTTTTGAGGTCAACAACGTCGATGCGGTTTTTGAAATGAGCCACATAGAGCTTGTCGTTGCCGATGGCAACAGCGACAGGCGATGAGCCGGGGTGATTAAAGGTGTAGTCTTTCAGAAAGAGATCATTTCGGTCGTAGACCAGAACGCGCTTGCCTGCCCGGTCAGCGATGTAGCGTCGGCCGTTGTCGTCAACTGTGATTCCGAACGGTGTAGAGAACAGGCTACGACTGTTGCTTGGATCCTGCGATATGAAGTGGATTTTTTCGGTATCAAAATTGATCACTGCATAGCCACGTATGCGATTGTCGGTGACTAGCAGGGTGTTCTTGTAGGCGGTGACATCGAAAGCTTTCTGGAAGGCGAAAGTTCCTTCGGACAGCGCTTTACTCAGACCCGAAGACTTCAGGTCTGCTTCTGTACTGATAGATTTCAGGTATTGATAACGTGGAGGGTCCGGCGGCCCGGGGTAGAAAATCGGAGCCTGTGTTGCGGCGCAGCCAGTAAATGTCAATGCGATCGCGATCAGCAGGATGCGAGTAGTAAGTCGGTTGGCTCGTGTTCGTAGCATCTCATTTTCTCCCTGTAAAAAAGATGCCTCATTATAGGGCAGGGGTCACGTGTCGGGTAGTAAATATTTCGGGATGCGGAAAAAAAGAGGCCTGCAGCATAGGTTGCAGGCCTCTTTGGTTTGACGCAGGGTCTGTTTACTTGTTATGGCAGGTGAGGCACAGTGCGCTGTTGGCATTGGACTTCACGAGCAGTTTGGGATAGCCGAGACCACCGTTTCCGCCGTTATGTACGTCATGGCAGGAGGCGCATTCCAATTCGGTGTTGCCGGTGCCGAAGAGCATGTCAGCATCAATATTGCCGGTGCTGCCTACAATACCAGAAGCAGTAGTAGTTGGATCAAACAGGCCGCCGTCAGCGGTTGCCAGAGATCCATCATAGGTGAATGAGATAGGATGGTCGTTGACCATGCCGTCGCTGTTCAGGTTAGCATAGGCGCTGATGGTTGCGGTGCCGGTCGCTCCGCCGAAAGAATCGGGGGCTACCGTGCCGTCGTGACAGGAAAGGCACAGGGCCGAGATGCCGGTGGGGGTAGCGGCAACATCAAGCGCTGTCAGGGTGCCGCCACCAACATACTGGGAGTATGCTGTCGTGGTCTCCGTGTGATTCCACAGCGGTGCGTCACTGATTGTCGTGGAGCCACCGTGAGGGGTATGGCAGGCGACGCAAATCTGGCCATTGGCTGTCCAGCCGAGGCCGGAAAAGTCATGAGCCGAACCTGAGATGTAGGCGAAGGCCGGGGTGGCCATCAGGGCGACGAGCGCAACAAGCAACAGAACCTTTTTCATTTTACTACCTCCTGTAAGTTTCCGGTGTCTATGCCGGAAGGTGTGAATTTTTTCTGCTTGCGGATTCTTGTCTGATCCGGGCAGAAGTTTTTTCCGAAGTTATCTCGGAGTTCTATTTTGTTTTTCAATCAGTGGTACCGACACGTTCTGCCTAGGTAAGCTAGCAACTCTTGTGCCAGCTGTTTATCTGTTTGAAAATGCTGATGGAAACTTGTGTCTGTGGTTCTGCACAGTCGCGTCCGTAGTCTTATCGCAGAATGGCGTGGTGATATCGCTGCGTGCTGGTGCGATTCAGGGCCCGGTGTTTCTTGTCTGCAGCAGATACTGATAAAGACGAGTATCGCCCAGGACAAGGGTTTGAATTTCGGCAGCACTTTCCGGGAGCTTGGCAGCGGCAATGTCGGGCGCAGAACAGAACAGTCTGATGCGGCTGCCCCTGTCGGTTTCCGTCTCATCGATGATATGGCGACGAGGGCTGTCCATCGGGCCGAAATAAAAAATTTCCTTGTTTGTGATCGCCGCCGCTCGATGCTTTGGCGGCTGATTGAAAAGATTATTGGCCAGTGACCTCAGGTAAAAAATGATTTTATTCCGATCTTTATCTGATATTGCCAGGGGCAGTGCCTGCTCCAGGTAGAGCAGGCTGAGCTTTGACAGGGCAACCGCCTTGTCGGGGTCGCCACCGTAAAAAAGTGGATCAGCCAGGGCCTTTGCCGCCAGGCCGCTATTTTGGTTCAGGTAGAAATTACGTGGAAAAAAACGTCGACCGTGCATAAACGCCTGCAGGCCCTTGTTGTATTGACGTTGTCGTACAAAATTGAGGCCTTCTTCGTTGTCAATCAAATCTGTATAGGCGTTGACCCGTGCAGCGCTCAGGTGTGTCGCGGCTTCGACAAAGCGTCCCTGCTGGCTGATGACTGCGCCCAATCGCTCAGTGTTTCGCCAGCCTGCGGGGTTGATGGTTCTTGAGGTGCGGTAGGCGATCTCCGCCAGCGCGAATGCGCTTTTTCTTTCGAGTTGATTGCCGAGGGCAAGATAACGGTCACTGGTGAATTTCAGCAGGGTTGTGATTGTCAGCACCGCCAGAAGGATTGACAGGATCAGGCGCCACCTGAGGGGGGTGGTGATGTGGCTGCCTCTTGTTGCGGTTTTTTGGGTCTGGTGCAATGTTGTGTTGGCACGGCTGGCCAGAAACCAGAAAAGGACACCGCTCGACATCAGGCTGAGCGGAAAACTGACCAGGGCATGGATTGAAATTGTCGCCATGCTGCAGAGCAGGCTGATTGACGGCAGGTTGTCGTGCGATTTGTTGGCCGTTTTGAAAAAGCGGATGATGAGATAGATCAGCAGGGCCAGAAAGAGCCCTGCGGTGATCAGTCCGCCTTCGGCAGCTATCTGTAAGTATTGATTATGGGCATCGAGCGCCCAGCCGGCATTTGGGCGGTAGTGCCAATTGTCAGGACGTTCCAGGAATTCTTTTTGGTAGTTCGGCATGACAAAGCCATAATTACCGATACCGACCCCTTTCGCCGGGTGGTCCCTGATCATGTCAAGGGTGATTCCCCAGAGCATATAGCGGGTTTGTGTGCTTTGCGACTCGAACATTGATTGTGAACTGAAGCGTTCGGCAAGGCCGTCAGGGTGTTTGCTCTCCGAGAAGGGCGGTGTACCGCCGAACGAAAGGATCAGTATCAGGGCGATGACGCCGAGGGTTGCAAGGTGCCGAACTCTTGTTTTCAGCCAGCCGTCTTTCTGGAATATCAGCAGTAGCGCCCCCATGGTAGTGAGTGAGAGCAGTAATCCGAGCAGAGCACCGCGAGTCTTGGCATAAAGCAGGGTTGCAAGTATGACGGTATAGCAAAGATAGATCAGTGGATTTTTCTTCTGTGGATGGAGAAGGATCAGGTAAAGGCACAGCGGTATCAGCGGAGCAAGAAATGCACAAAGATAGTTCTGGTTGCCGAAGGTTGAAATCATGCGGGAGCGGCCGTCCAGGGTTGCAATGACCGGGTCGAAGTGGATTCCGTAATAATTGAGGATGGCGAAGCCACCGGTGGCCGCTCCGCCGATCAGGGCAAGGAGAATGATTTTATCCTGTTGCTTCTCAGTGAGTTGCCGGGTGAGAAAATAAAGGATCAAAAGCGCCGTCCATTTATTGATCGCCCAGAGACTCCAGTAGTAATTTTCGGCCAGAACAGCCGAGGCCAGATAGGATAAAAAAAAGAGTGCGACGATTCGGTCTTGCCATGTCGTCACAGTGGCAACGGGTTGGTTTTTGATGATATGAAGGGCCAGCAGGCCGAACAGGATGATTTCAGCGAGGAAGTCTTTAGGTTCTGTTGCGCCGCGGATGGAACCGAAATATATTAACGGAACGCCAAGGAACAAGAGCCCGATGCAGTGAGCGAGAATGTCGGATTTTAATCTCGGTTGTTGTGTCAGTGGTAATGAGCTGTTCATGGGATGGCCTGAGTTTCCTGTTTCGGGGTATGATGGGCGTCATTTTATACATGTGGAAACGTTTAATACAACAGCTATTCCTTGGAGTTGTTTCGTGGGAAGTCTGGTGAAAGGCGAATTTGTCCTGGCATGGAAACCATCGACAGCCTCTATCATGAAAGCATAAAGCTGGTTCAGGTCAGGGGCGGTTATCGCTTCAGTCTTGATCCGGTACTGTTGGCGGATTTTGTGGCCCCCGAGGGTGCCAGGCGGGGACTTGATCTCGGCTCTGGTTGTGGTGTCCTGGCGTTACTGCTGGCGCGGCGTTCGCCTCAAATGAGCCTGGTTGGTTGGGAGGCGCAGGGGCAATTGGCCGAACGAGCAATGCGCAGTGTCGAACTGAGCGGCAAGGTCGGGCAGGTTTCTATCCAGCATGTCGATCTGCGCCATTTCCGTCAGCTGTCCGAGCCTGGATCCTTCGATCTGGTGGTCACCAATCCACCCTATCGTTTGCCGGGCAGGGGGCGCATCGCGCCGGATGATGAGCGTGCGGCGGCGCGTCATGAGCTGGCGGGCGGGCTGGATGATTTTCTGGCCGCAGCCAGTTGGTCGCTTAAGAATAGTGGACGTTTTGCCATCGTTTATCTGGCGGAGCGGCTGGCGGAACTGCTGGCCAAAATGAGTGCAAACAACATTGAGCCGAAGCGGCTGCGCATGGTTCATCCGCGCCGGAAAGAATCGGCCAGAATGGTGCTGGTCGAGGGTCGCAAAGCGGGCGCGCCGGGGCTGCGGATTGAGCCGCCGCTATATATATACCGGAATGATGGCTCTGCTCGCGATTATACCGATGAAGTCTTGCGGATTTACGCTGAAAAAATTGACGAGAGAGCTGCAGCCCCATAAGATATAATCTGGCAGGCTGATTACGATTTCGATCTTCATGACGGGGGAAGCGGATAGTGATGACTGGCAGGTGTACGGCACCGGATGAGAAGCAACTTGAGATCCTTGTCGAGCGATTGAAGTCGCTGCCAGGATTGGTCGCCGCCTATTTGCATGGCTCGGGTGCTCGCGGGCGTTTGCGTCCGGAGAGCGACCTTGATATCGCGTTGCTGTTCATGGGGGATCGGCCGTCCGCATCGGTTCAACTCAATTTGGCTGCTGACCTTGAAGCGGTTGTCGGACGGGCCGTACATCTGGGTGTGCTCTCCGGGAAAAACCTGATCTACGCGACCGAGGTCTATAGGTATGGGCGCGAACTGCTGTGTCTGGATGAGACTCGGAAGGATGACTTCTTCATGCAGTTGCTCTCCGCTTACGCAGATTTCAACCATGCGCGTCGCGAGGTGCTGGACGCCTATCTGGTTCGAGAGGAAGATGTTGATGAATATTCTGCTGAATAAGGGGGCCATTGTCGAACGTTGCATACGCAGAGCTCGCGAGGAGGCGCAAGCGTGCCCGAAGTTTGACAATTTCACCCATCTCGATGCGCTGATATTGAATCTGGAACGCGCCTGTCAGGCAGTTATTGACATGGCGATGCATCAGGTTGCCAGCCATCATCTCGGAATGCCTCAGGGGTCGGCACAGGCTTTCGACCTGCTTGCCGGTGCGGGGATGCTGGATGAGGATCTTGCTCATGCGATGAAGGGGATGGTCGGTTTCCGCAATGTTGCCATCCATGAGTATCAAGATCTTGATTTCGATATTTTGCGGAAGGTTGTCAGTCACGGGCTTGATGACCTGGTGCGTTTCTGCCGGGCCATGGGGGTTAATATCGAGCCTTTTTGAGCACGGAAATTCAGTTCTTTTTCGCCTTGCTCAGTTTTTTCTGCCGCACAAACAGCCGCCGCATCTCATCTTTCAGTTCGCCGTCCTCAAGTCCAGCCAGGCTCTGCTCGATTTCGGTATGTTCCTCGTGAGACAAATTCTCTTTTCGCCAGTCGATGGCAGGTTCCACGGCGGTAACTGTTTGAGGCTGCGGGTTGCCGCGCCGCAAATAGATATCCTCGATGTCGCAGTCGGGCAGCTGCTCATGCAGTTTCTTGAGGATCTGCGGTTTGAGCATCTGCAATTGTTGCATCCACACCGGATGGTCAACCCGTACTTCAAGGATTTTTTCGCGGATGCGCAAAGGGCGGGCGCGGTGCGCGATCTGTTCACCGACCACCTGGTCCCAGACCAGCCAGGCCTGGTAGCGCGGCAGACGGTCATCCAGCCCCTTGTCGCCGAGCAGTTTTTTCAGTAGCCCGGCGACGGCTTCGGCCTGTTTGAGTGGTGGGCGTTACTTGCGGCTCACAATTGACGGCGGCGGACGCGCGCACCGATGACCTGACCGGTTATCGCGCAGGCGAGGGTGAGGGGGATAACGTCCCAGCTGAAATCGAACATCAGGCGCAAAGCGACGATGAACGGAATCGACAGGTGGATCAGTACGAACCAGCGCAGTGAGTATTTACGGCTGGTTTCACGCAGATAACCAAGTGGCAGGTTGCTGCCGAGTGCAAAAGCCAGCAGGCCGGTCAGTTGCAGGGCGCGATCAGGGGTCACGTTGTCAGGATCCTTTCGGAAAGATAGCGATTGTCACGACGCAGGTTAGCATGAGGGCATGACGGGATGAAAGAGGGGAACGTGAAAAGTTTCAAGCTGTACTTGGGGGTTGAAAAGCGCCTGGTTTTTGTGCGCTGAAACGCCCTGATCGACGTGATATCCAGCGGCAATTCGGGCTGGTTACATTCTGCTTGCATCCTTCAGGGACTCGTGGCATTATGCGCGGCCGGGCTGTGTCCCGCAGGGAGTTACTGTTGTGGTTAATGAAGGTGATCTGGTCGCGATTTTTCACTCAATGCATCGGGTGATGAAAGCTGAAAAGCTGCTGAAGCAGGCGGGCAAGGATATCCTGTTGATTCAGGTGCCGCGTCAGTTGACCAGCGATTGCGGCCTTGCAATCCGTTTCGCGCAGGGGATGCACGCAGAGATTGAGGCCCTGCTCACTGATGCCGGTCTCGAAATTCAGGAACTGTACCTGTGGCAGCAGAGGAAGTTTGTCCGCCTGAAGGGTTGAGGAAGAGGCCCTTTTCGCTTGACAGGGGGCTTGCCCCCTTCTTATATTTACTCTTTCGCCTTTTTGGGTGATTTTGCACCATGTTTGATAGTTTGTCAGATAAGCTTGATGCTGTTTTCAAGAAGCTGCGCGGCCACGGGCGGCTGAATGAGCAGCATATCAAGGAGACCATGCGGGAGATCCGTCTGGTTCTGCTTGAGGCTGATGTGAACTTCAGGGTCGTCAAGAATTTTGTCGCCCGGGTCGGCGAGCGTGCTGTCGGCCAGGAAGTGCTGAACAGTCTCACGCCTGCCCAGCAGGTGATCAAGGTCGTGCGCGAAGAACTTGCCGTGCTGATGGGTGAGGGTGAGGATAACGATCTGAATTTGGCGGCCCGCCCGCCGGTTCCTTTGATGCTTTGCGGCTTGCAGGGGGCAGGCAAGACGACCACCTGCGGCAAGTTGGCGCTGAAACTGCGGCGAGAAAAACGCAATCCGCTGCTGGTTCCGGCCGATGTCTACCGTCCGGCGGCGATTGAGCAGTTAAAAACTCTCGGGCGACAGCTCGATGTTGAGGTTTACGATTCGGCGGCCGATCAGGACCCGGTCGATATTTGTCGGCGGGCACATGAATATGCGCAGCTGAACGGGTTCGATACCCTGATCCTGGATACTGCCGGTCGCTTGCATATCGACACCGAGTTGATGGGCGAGCTGAAGCGGATCGTCGATGCTGTGTCCCCGACTGAGATTCTCTTCGTTGCCGATGCCATGACCGGTCAGGATGCGGTCAATGTTGCCGCCAGCTTCAATGAGCAATTGGCACTGACCGGGGTGATCCTGACCAAGCTCGACGGTGATGCCCGCGGCGGTGCTGCTTTGTCGATTCGTGCAGTGACCGGCAAGCCGATCAAGCTGGTCGGTTTGGGCGAGAAGCTCGACGCCCTTGAAGTTTTCCATCCTGATCGCATGGCCCAGCGCATTCTCGGCATGGGGGATGTTCTCAGCCTGATCGAGAAGGCGCAGCAGGCAGTTGATGCCGATGATGCTGCGGAGATGGAAGCCAGACTGCGCAAGCAGGGGTTTACTCTTGAAACCTTTCTTGAGCAGATGCAGATGGTCAAGAAAATGGGCTCGATGGAATCTATTCTCAAGATGATTCCCGGAGCTGGCAAGGCGCTGAAAAAAGCCGGTAATATGCAGATGCCTGAAAAGGAACTTACGCGCATCGAGGCAATTATCCGCAGCATGACCCCGCGCGAGCGACTTGATCACCGGATCCTTAATGGTTCACGGCGGTTGCGCATCGCCAAGGGGAGTGGAACGCGAGTGCAGGATGTGAACCAGCTGCTCAAGCGTTTCACTGAAGCGCAGAAGATGATGAAAAAGATGCAGAAGATGGGTCCCAAGGGGCTCAAGGGGATGCTCGGCCGTGGTGGTCAGCTTCCATTTTGAACAATAGACGCCGGAAAAAACCTTGCAAAGTCAGTTTTTTCGGATAGAACAAAAGACAGAAACATCGGGAGGAAAAACAGCATGGCAGTAAAAATCAGGCTCGCTCGTGGCGGCGCAAAGAAGAAACCCTTCTACCAGGTCGTTGTGGCCGATGAGCGCTTTCCCCGGGACGGTCGTTTCATAGAGGCCCTGGGCCAGTATGATCCGCGTCAAGAGCAGCCGTTGCTCAATCTGAAAGAAGACCGTACTCTTGTCTGGCTGGGCGAGGGTACTCAACCGACTGATACCGTGCGTCGTCTGTTGCGTGATGCCGGTGTCTGGGCCAAGTTCAAGGCCGGAGAACCTGTACAAGCCTGAGACTGGTCCGAATCCGGGGCCACGGCCCCATCCACCCGGAGGATGACCCCATGAAGGATCTGATCGAGTACATCGCCAAGTCGTTGGTCGAAAAACCTGATGAGATCGAAATTTCAGAGGAGATTGCCGAGGATGGCTCGATCCTGGTCAAGCTGGCCGCCGCCCAGGACGATATGGGGCGGATTATCGGCAAGCAGGGTCGCAATGCCAAGGCGATGCGCACCCTCCTCAATGCAAAGGCAACCCGTGAAAGTAAACGGGCTTCGTTGCAGATCATGGAGTAACACCGGCGCTGGCTGCCGGTGTGCCGGGTAGGGACAGGCAGTTGATGTCGCATGCAGAAGAGTCATTGGTGGAGTCAGGGGTGATCGTGGGAACCCACGGCCTGCGTGGAGACCTCAAGGTACGACCGTTGTCGGGAGACCCCGCAGCGTTATTGTCGGCCGCTGAGGTTTTTCTGCGCCTGCCTGACGGTCGTCTGCACAGGTCAGAACCCCTGCGGCAGTCCCTACATAAAGGTGTCGTGCTGTTACGGTTCGCCGGGTTTGAGTCGTTGACCGCAGTTGAAGGTTTCAAGGGCTGTCGGATTCTGATTGATCGGAACCTGCTCCCTGAACTGGATGAAGGTGAGTTCTACTGGCACCAGATCGAAGGCGCCAGGGTGGTTGATCGCAGGTATGGCGAAATCGGTCACATAAAATCGATGTTTACCACTGCTGCACATGATACCTGGGTGGTTGAGGGTGCAGATGCCGAAGTGATGGTTCCGGTGGTTGCCAGATTTGTCATCGATATCGATGTTGAGCAGAAGCTGATTCAGGTTGATCTGCCTGACGGATTGATCGGTATCGACGCATGATTTTTGAGGTTTTAACCCTCTTTCCGGCGATGTTTACTTCGCCGATGGAAGAGAGCATTATCGGTCGCGCTATCCGTCAGCAGTTACTTGATCTTCGGGTCCATAATCTGCGTGACTGGGCGCAAGGAAAACACCTGCAGACCGACGATACGCCTTATGGCGGTGGTGACGGCATGGTGATGAAGCCCGAACCGGTCGGTCGCGCGGTGGCAGCACTCAAGGATAAGTCGCCGCACAGCCGGGTTCTGCTGCTGACGCCCCAGGGCCAGCCGTTCAACCAAGGCCATGCCGTGCGACTGGCAGCGGAGGACGGGTTGATTTTCCTCTGTGGTCGCTATGAAGGCTTTGATGAACGGATTCGCCAGTCGATGGTCGATGAGGAGTTTTCACTCGGTGATTTTGTCCTGACCGGTGGTGAGCTTCCAGCGATGGTGATGATAGATGCAATCGCACGTCATCTGCCGGGGGTGTTGGGAAACGCCGCAAGTGCTGGCAGTGATTCATTTGCGGACGGTCTGCTGGAGTACCCGCAGTATACCCGACCGGCTGATTATCAGGGGCAGAAAGTCCCTGAAGTGTTGCTCTCGGGGGATCATGCACGGATTGCGTGCTGGCGACGTGAGCAACAATTGCTGCGGACATTGGAACGACGCCCTGAACTGCTTGATACCGCTGAATTGAGTGCACAGGACAGGCAAATTGTGGAACGACTGCGCGCTGAGCGCATAAAGATATAAGTGGCGTCCAGATACGCCGCGGACCCGAAACAAAACGTCTGGAAAACAGAGTTTACACAAAAATAGGTAACAGGAGGAAGTAGGATGAACATCATCGATCAACTCGAAATGGAACAAATCAAAAAGGATGTCCCGATTTTCAAGGCCGGCGATACCCTGAAGGTACATGTCAAGATTACTGAGGGTGATAAACAGCGGATCCAGATTTTTCAAGGTGTCTGCATCAAGCGCCGCAGCCGTGGTCTCGGTTCTTCTTATACGGTACGTAAGATCTCTGGTGGTATCGGGGTTGAGCGGGTTTTCCCTCTCAATTCACCGAGCGTCGCCAAAATCGAGGTCGTTCGCTATGGGCGTGTCCGTCGTGCCAAACTCTACTATCTGCGCAACCTGCGTGGTAAGGCCGCACGTATCCCCGAAAAGCGTATGGTCTGATCCAGCAATATTCGCTACAATAAGCCCCGGCATTTTGTCGGGGCTTTTTTTTCGATCCGGAATAATTCTGAAGGTTTCGCAGTTTCGTAACCCGAGGTCGTATTTTTCGAGAGTTTTGCCCTTATGACCAACCTTGAACTTTTTTCCGATCAACCGCTGACGCCCCTTCATTTTGAGCAACAGGCTCAGGCGAGGGGGTTTTCCGCTATCGCCGGAATTGATGAAGCAGGCCGAGGCCCACTGGCCGGGCCGGTGGTTGCTGCCGCCGTAATTCTGCCGCAAGAATTTGAGCTCAAGGGTTTGACCGACTCCAAAAAGCTGAGTGAAAAAAAGCGTGAAGAGCTTTTTCCTCTGATCCGCAAACAGGCTGCTGCCTATGGAATCGGCCTTGCTACGGCGCAGGAAATTGACCAGATCAATGTCCTGCAGGCCACCCTGCTGGCGATGCAGCGTGCTTTAAAAAAAATGCGTGGCAAAGCGGATTACCTGTTGATTGACGGTATCACACCCTTGCCGGTTGATCTGCCGCAGCAGACCCTGAAAAAAGGCGATAGTCGTTCCTTGTCAATTGCCGCTGCTTCGGTGCTGGCCAAGGTTGCCCGTGACCGCATTATGCTGGCCCTTGATCGACAGTATCCCGGCTATGGTTTTGCCGGTCACAAGGGGTATGGTACCCTCGCGCATCGTCAGGCGATTGCCGCTCGGGGGCCGGTGTTACCCCATCGCCTGACCTTCGGCGGGGTCAAGGAACACCTGGAGCTGACATGACGCAGGAACGGCTCAGCTTCGGTGTCTGGGGGGAGGAGCAGGCGGTGCAGTATCTGCCGCGTCAGGGGCTGAAGATTGTTGTCCGCAATTTCACCACGCCGGTCGGTGAAGTCGATATCATTGCGCGCAGCAGAAGAGAGCTGGTTTTTGTTGAGGTCAAGACCCGGCGCAGCAATGCTTTCGGCACCCCGGCTGAAGCGGTCGGGGTACGGAAACAGCGCCAGATTATCCGCACGGCCCAATGGTATCTGGCCCAGCAGAAAAGTCGCCTGCAACCAAGGTTCGACGTAATAGGCGTGATGCCAGATGGTCGTGGCGGCGCAAAAATCGAGCATCTTCCCGCAGCGTTCGACCTGTCTGAATTGTAGCTGCCGAGAAAAAGCGCTGCAACTGTGCCATAATCGGGATGGAATGATCGGGAGTCGTCTGATGTCAATTGACTTGAAAAAACTGGGGATGCTGCGGCTGGCGGTGGTTACACCGGCGTTGCAGGTGGCCGATGTTGATTTCAATCTGGCCGCGATCAAGACCACCGCGCTTGAAGCGGGCGCACAAGGGGCCTCGCTCTGTCTTTATCCTGAGCTTTGTCTCAGTGGCTACACTTGTGGCGATCTTTTTTTTCAACCGCTGCTGCAACAGCAGGTTGTTGAAGCGTTGTTGGAGCTTGCCCGTTTTTCTGCCGGGAATATTCCGGCACTGGTGGTCGGCGTGCCGCTTGAGCAGAAGGGGCGGTTGTTCAACTGCGCCGTGCTGATCGCGGATGGTGTTATCTGCGGTGCAGTCCCCAAAACTTTTCTACCGAATCGGGGAGAATTCTACGAGCAGCGCTGGTTCGCATCAGCAACCGAGCGTGACAGCGATCATCTGCTGCTGGCCGGTGAGCCGATTCCCTTTGGTGAGGATCTGTTGTTTCAGGCCGACACTACTGCCGATCTGCGAATCGGAATCGAACTCTGTGAAGATGTCTGGGCCGTTGAGCCTCCCAGTGGTTCGCAGGCACTGGCCGGAGCGACCCTGTTGCTCAACCTGTCGGCCAGTCCTGAAATTCTCGGCAAGCGCGACTATCGCCGCCAACTGGTTGCTGCGCAATCGGCGCGTTGTCTGGCGGCCTATGCCTATGCGTCTGCCGGGCCTAATGAGTCGAGTACCGATCTGGTCTTTTCCGGTCACAGTCTGATCGCCGAGTATGGTCAGCTTCTGACCGAAACCGAACGGTTCTGTTTTGACAGTCAGCTGGCGCTGGCCGATATCGACCTGCAACGCTTGGTTGGTGAACGTCAGCGCAACAGCAGTTTTACCAATGCGAGCCCACAGCGTAGTTATCGGGTGATCGGGTTTGATCTGGGGTCTGAGAAGGTCGACCGGTTGTTGCGACCGCTCAGTCGGACCCCCTTTGTTCCGGCGAGTGAGCAGGAGCGTTCTGACCGCTGTCAGGAAATTTTTGCGCTGCAGACCAGCGGTCTGAGTAAACGGCTGCGGCACACCGGGAGTACCAAGCTGGTCATCGGTCTCTCCGGTGGTCTCGATTCAACCCTGGCGCTGCTGGTGGTCATTCGGGCCTTCGACAATCTCGGCCTTGCGCGCGAGGGAATTCATGCCTTGACCATGCCCGGATTCGGGACCAGCAGGCGTACGCGCTCAAATGCCGAAAAGCTGGCGGAACTGTTCGGCTGTTCATTGCGGGTTATTCCGATTGATGCCGCAGTGCGGCAGCATTTTGCCGATATCGGTCATGACGAAAAGGTTCACGATATTGCCTATGAAAATAGCCAGGCACGTGAACGCACCCAGATCCTGATGGATGTTGCCAATCAGGTCGGCGGACTGGTGATCGGGACCGGTGATCTCTCTGAGCTGGCGCTCGGCTGGTGTACCTATAACGGCGATCACATGTCGATGTACGGCGTCAACAGCGGAGTCCCCAAGACTCTGGTGCGCTATCTGGTTGACTGGTGTGCCGGGCATGAATTCAAGGGTGAGGTCGCAGAGGTTCTGGCCGATGTCTGCGCCACTCCGGTTAGCCCCGAGCTGTTGCCGCCGGATGAAAAAGGCGAGATCGGCCAGTTCACCGAAGAGGTGGTCGGCCCCTACCTGCTGCATGATTTTTATCTCTATCATCTTGTGCGTTTGCACTATCCACCACAGAAGATTCTGGCGCTGGCGGAACAGGCCTTTGCCGGGGACTACACTGTGGCAGAATTGCGCAAGTGGCTGCTGGTTTTCTACCGGCGCTTTTTCAGTCAACAGTTCAAGCGTTCCTGTTTGCCGGATGGCCCGAAAATCGGCACCATCGCCCTGTCACCGCGTGGCGACTGGCGGATGCCGAGTGATGCCAGTGTTGCGCTTTGGATCAAACAGCTGGAGCAGCCTGAGTGAGCGGCATTCTTTACGTGGTTGCCACCCCGATCGGCAATCTGGAAGATATGACCTATCGCGCGGTACGGGTTCTTGCCGAAGTCGCGCTGATTGCGGCCGAGGATACGCGCCACAGTCGTCGGCTGCTCGATCATTATGGCATCAAGACCCGCCTGATTTCCTGCCATGAACATAATGAGCAGCTCCGCAGTTCCGAATTGCTGGAGTGGTTGCAGTCTGGTGATGATGTCGCACTGATCAGTGATGCCGGAACTCCGGCGATTGCCGACCCCGGCTACCGTCTGGTGCGGGCCTGTCGAATGGCCTCTGTGCCAGTCGTCTGTGTGCCGGGTTGCAACGCCATGATTGCCGGTCTGTCGATCAGTGGCCTGCCGACCGATAACTTCCGTTTTGCCGGTTTCCTGCCGGCGAAAAAGAGTGCACGCCGGAAGTTGATTGAACAGTTATGCCCTGCGGACCACACGCTGGTTTTCTATGAGAGCCCTCATCGCTTGCTGGCGGCTCTTGCCGATCTGCAGCAGTTCTGCGGTCCTGGGCGTGAAATCGCCATCGGTCGTGAACTGACCAAGAAGTACGAGGAACTTTTTTTCGGCAGTCTGGCTGCCGCCAGTGAGTATTTCGGACAAAAAACGGTCAAGGGGGAACTGGTGCTGATGCTGGCGGCGGGCGAGAAAGAAATGCCGCAGGAGACGGTTGAGGAGGCATTGCAGAGGTTGCATGCCGAGGGGGGCTTAAGCTGGAAAGAGATCGTCAAGCAGGTGGCGAAAGCTCATGGTTTGCCGGGCAGCGAGGTTTACCGTCGTTCGTTGCCGTTGCGGCAGCGGGATTGAGCATTCCCCTCATCCGGCCTGCGGCCACCTTCGCCCTCGGGGAGAAGGAACATAATTATTATACGTTCAGTCACAACAGTTATCAGGTGCACTTTATGCCGGATCTTGTTATCTCCAACGTACAATCCCAGGTTCCGGGTTTGGCGGAACAACGCCTTGCTGCGCTTGATTTGCGGCTGCCTGAGGCAGAGATTACCGGCTTGACTGGACCTTCCGGCTCGGGCAAGTCGCTCTTGTTGCGTGCTATCGCCGATCTTGACCCGTCTACGGGTGAAGTTTCACTGGCAGATTGTTCGTGGCGGTCGGTGCCGGCGCATGAATGGCGCAAAAAAGTTGCCTACCTGCCGACGGAGAGCGACTGGTGGTTCGAGACGGTCGGTGAGCATTTTTTCCAGCCGGATATCGATAGCCTACAGAGACTCGGCTTTGAAAAAGATGTTCTGAACTGGAAAGTTCTCCTGATCTCCAGTGGTGAAAAACAGCGCTTGGCACTGGCGCGCTGTCTCAGTCGTCTGCCTGAGGCTTTGCTTCTGGATGAACCGACAGCGTCTCTGGATGAAGCTCACACCTGCGCTGTTGAACAACTGGTCTCCGAGTATATGAGACAGCGGACGGTGCCGGTTTTCTGGGTCAGCCATGACCCGGAGCAACTCAAGCGACTTACCCGCAGAGTCATGAGTATCCAACCCGACGGAAGTATCAACGGCAACTTTGTTAATCGATGAAGCAGGGGTGCCCTTGAGGAATTGTGCCTGTGAACCTGATCAGTCTTTCTGCTATTGATCTGTCGATTGCCGCCGCACTGGTTCTGTTTATTGCGCTGTTGCAGTGGTGGATGCGGCTGGGAAATACTCGGGCTTTGCTGACGGCCGGTCTCAGAACCGTTGCGCAGTTGCTGTTGCTGGGGCTGGTCCTGAAGATGGTCTTTGCCATCAGTGGTCTGTCCTGGATCGTACTGATGTCCATTGTCATGTTGCTGGCAGCGGGTCGCGAAGTGATGGTGCGTCAGAAAAGACGTTTCATTGGCAGCTGGGGTTTTTTACTCGGCACTTGCTCCATGTTTGTTTCAGCGTTCAGCGTTACCCTGTTGGCCCTGCTGGTCATTGTCCAGCCTGACCCATGGTATTTACCTCGGTACTCGATCCCCCTGCTGGGGATGTTGTTGGGAAATACCTTGAACGGGATTACCCTGGGACTGGACAACCTGACCCGTAGCGTCTGGGAACAAAGTAGAAGTATTGATGGCCGACTGGCGTTGGGCGAGACCTGGCGCAGTGCCATTTCCGATATCCGGCGTGACAGCATCCGGGTCGGCATGATCCCGATTATCAATGCCATGTCGGTGGCCGGGCTGGTCAGCCTGCCCGGCATGATGACTGGTCAGATCCTGGCCGGGACACCACCGATTGAAGCGGTAAAATACCAGATCCTGATCATCTTCCTGATCGCGGCAGGAACGGGCCTGGGGACAATCACTGCCATTGTCATCGGTTGTCGGCGGCTGTTTGATGACAGGGAGAGGCTGCGTCTGGACAGGTTGTGTTAATTACGCTGTTTCGTGGGAAGCTTGGCACCGGATTTTTTATCTGACTTAATACCAGTCTCTAAGGCTCAGGCCTTTGATACGTTCAAATTCGCGGATATTACGGGTAACGAGAGTACATT
>JAJRWF010000171.1 GCA_024276905.1 Deltaproteobacteria bacterium | reverse complement strand
TTTTGCCCGGTGGACAAAAAAAGACCCCAGGCCAAGGAGGGGGGATGGCACCAGGGTCGATTGGAATGCAATTTAATACTACATACTTTGTGCCAAAAATCAATATTTTGTACAGATGTGGTTCCAAGGCCACGTCATGATTGAACAATTATCCGTTGTCTAGTTTGAATTTCACTGATTTACAGGCGGTTATTGTGGTGTTTATTCCTCACCTGTGGCCTTAACCCGCCAGCATCTGCCGATAGGCACAGGATTCCGGCAACCACTTTAATCCAGCAACTTTTTAGGGGGTCAACTTGATACAGTCATATTCGATCTGTTGGCGTTGTTTGTAAACGCGGCACAGGCGGGTATGGATATCGAGGTGACGGCAGGGGACCTGGGTGGTAATAATCCTCCCCTTGCCGTCAATTCCCTTCTCGAAGCAACAAAGTCCGCAGCGTTTACAGCGTGATTCCCACGCGCGGGCCTTGCTGTCCTCTCCGTTCACCTCAGGCACATTCGGAATATCCGCAGGAGTGACAGACACAGCAGCCACCCTCGTGCTCGACCGGGCCTCCGCACTCGGGACAGGCCCCGCCGTTGCCGACAAACATGGTGGGGGCTTCGCCATCGGGCAGCATATGCATTTCGATCGCTTTGGCGACCGCATCGGCGCAGGAAGTGATGCGATTCTCACCGAACCCGGCCGGTTTGTGGCAGGTGATGCCGATCATCTGCTTGACCGCCTGCCTGGCCTGAACGCCGCTGCGCCAGGCCAGGGAAACCAGCCGTCCGATCGCTTCACACTGGGAAGCTGCACAGCCCCCGGCTTTTCCCATGGTGGTGAAAAGCTCGAACACGCCGTTTTCATCTTCATTAATCGTGACGTAGAGCGGGCCGCAACCGGTTGCCATCTGATAGGTCGAACCTTTGAGAGCCCGCGGCCGGTTGCGCTTGCGGGAGGATTTCTGGCTTTCCATCGGTACCGCATCCTCAGGTTTCTCTTCCGCTTTTTTGCTGACCGACAATACCTGCATGTCGCGGCTGCCATCGCGATAGATGGTGACACCTTTGCAACCTTCCTTATAGGCGAGGCGGTAGACTGTAGCCACGTCATCGCGTGTTGCTTCATTGGTGAAGTTGACGGTCTTGGAAACCGCATTATCGGTGTGACGCTGAATCGCAGCCTGCATCAGGACATGGTCTTGCGGTGTAATGTCGTGCGAGGTCACAAAAATACGACGGATATCCTCGGGAACCTCGGGAATATCGGCCACTGTGCCATGTTCAGCAATCTTCTTCATTAATTCTTCAGAGTAAAAACCACGCTCCTTGGCGATCTTCTCAAACAGGGGATGAACCTCAATCAGAATGTCGTTGTCGAGCACCTGGCGAATGTAGGAGACGGCAAACAGAGGCTCCACGCCACTTGAGCTGTTGGCGATAATTGAAATAGTACCGGTCGGCGCAATGGTCGTGCAGGTTGCGTTACGGATTTCCGGTGCATTCGGTTTGTCAAAGATACTCCCCTTAAAGTTGGGGAAAGCACCCCGTTCTTCGGCCAGCGTCATCGAAGCAGCATGAGATTTGTCATTGATAAAACGCATGACTTTTTCGCCCAGCGCAATTGCTTCGCTACTGTTGTAAGGAATGCCGAGCAGAATCAGCATGTCGGCCCAGCCCATGACTCCGAGACCGATTTTGCGGTTAGCTCGCGTCATCTGATCGATTTCCGGCAGTGGATACTTGTTGGCCTCTATGACGTTATCAAGGAAGCGGGTCGCCAGACTGGTGGTTTCTTCCAGCTTGTTCCAGTCGACATCGTTGCCCTTGACCATATGGGCCAGATTGATCGAGCCCAGATTGCACGATTCGTAAGGCAGCAGGGGTTGTTCACCGCAGGGGTTGGTGCTTTCGATCTCTCCGATATGCGGTGTCGGATTGTCGCGATTGAGTCGGTCGAGGAAGATAATCCCCGGTTCGCCATTCGCCCAGGCCATATCGACAATTTTGTCGAACACTTTGCGTGCCGAGAGTTTTTTGACCACCTTGTCATAGCGGGGATTGATAATTTCGTAATCCTGGTCTTTTTCAACCGCTTCCATGAATGCTTCGGTCATCCCGACGGAGAGGTTGAAGTTGGTCAGCACGGTCTGATCGCGCTTGGCCATGATGAAATCCATGATGTCGGGATGATCGACCCGCATTACTCCCATATTGGCGCCGCGTCGGGTCCCGCCCTGTTTGATCGTTTCGGTTGCGGCATCAAAGACGCGCATGAAGGAGAGGGGGCCAGAAGAGACACCGCTGGTGGAACGGACCTCGTCATTAGCCGGGCGGATACGTGAAAAGGAGAAGCCGGTGCCGCCGCCGCTCTTGTGAATCAGCGCGGTATTCTTGATCGCCTCGAAAATGCTTTCCATCGAATCGTCGACCGGCAGGACAAAACAGGCCGACAGCTGTCCCAGTTCGCGACCCGCGTTCATCAGGGTCGGTGAGTTGGGCAGAAAGTCGAGAGCGGTCATTATCCGGTAGTATTGATCGGCGAACGATTTTTTCTTCTGGCCCTTGATCTTCGGCTCGGCGGCATCAATTGTATCGGCGACGCGGCGGAACATATCAGCCGGAGTTTCTGTCGGCTCTCCATTGGCATTACGTTTCAGGTAGCGTTTGGCCAGGACGGTCAACGCATTCTTGGATAGCGGCAGAATTTCAGCGGTTGTACTTTTGGACATGTCGGGAACTCCTCAGTTGACCTGTTACACCCTCATTGATTACAAATATGGTCCTCTATGGACACAATATCTTGTGGACTCAGAATATAGACCACCAGATATGGGGTGTGTCAAGACTGTTCTGAAGAATTACCACAAAGATTCTGCATGCAGGAAAGAGCTTGATGTCAGGGGGGATAGAAGGGGTCCCCAGGTCAGATTTTAAGCAATATGACCTGTATGTCACTGAAATCTATTTTGAATTTGGAGGAGAAAAATAACGGCCGCTTGTTTTTGGATCGCTGATCACAGACTTGGTTGTATTTGTCGCCGCTTGTTCCTTGCGGCGCTTTCAGCTATGCTGATTCTCGAATAGGGCAAAATCACTCAGGAATTTATCAGAACAGGGTCTTATGTCTGCAGAAAAAATACTGATTGTTGATGATGAAGCCGGCATGCAGCGTTTACTGGCCAGGGTCCTTGAGCGACAGGGCTATGAAACTCTGACCGTCGGCTCTGCCGCGGATGCGTTGCAGTTGATCGAATCGGACAGTATCGATCTGGTTTTGACAGACATCCAGATGCCGGGGATGAACGGTCTGGAATTGTTGCGTGAAATCAAGGCGTTCAACCCGGCGTTGCCGATTATCGTTATTACCGCCTACGGGACGGTTGAAAGTGCGGTCGAAGCCTTGCGCGCCGGAGCTTATGACTATATTACCAAACCTTTCGAAACCGATGAGATCAGGCTGACAGTAGACAAGGCGTTCGAGCGTGAACGTCTGCTGGCCGAAAATCGTTACCTGCACCAGGAACTGGAAGAAAAATATCGCTTTTCAGGAATCATCGGTTCATCGCAGATCATGGCCGATGTGTTTGAGATGGCATCATCGGTCGCGGTCAGCAATGCCAGTGTGCTGGTGACCGGTGAAAGTGGTACGGGTAAGGAACTGGTGGCCCGTTCGATTCATTACAACTCGCCGAGAAAAGAGAAACCCTTCATCGTCCTGAACTGTGCGGTCTTCTCTGAAGGGGTGATCGAAAGCGAACTCTTCGGCCATGAAAAGGGCGCTTTCTCAGGGGCAATCGGCACCAAGAAGGGACGCTTTGAACTGGCGGATCAGGGGACACTCTTTATCGACGAAGTGGGTGAAATGAGCCCCGCGGCTCAGGTCAAGCTGTTGCGGGTTATTCAGGAACACGAGTTCGAGCGGGTTGGCGGTACCCGAACGATCAAGACCGATGTTCGGCTGGTGGCGGCGACCAACAAGGATCTTGCCGCCGAGGTTCAGGCCGGTCGTTTTCGTGAAGATCTCTATTATCGGCTCAACGTTGTTCATCTGGTCATGCCGCCTTTGCGCGACCGGCGTGAGGACATCGAGCCGCTGGTTCAGCATTTTCTTGAAAAATACAAAGCCGAAACCGGTAAGAAAATTTCAGATATTTCCCCGCGGGCAATGGGGGCCCTGGTTGCGCATGAATGGCCGGGAAATGTACGAGAACTGCAGAATGCCATCGAACGTGCGGTGGTCCTCTGTCGCAGTGATATCATCACGCCTCTCGATCTGCCGCAGGAGGTGAGAGGGGATAATGAGATCTGCCTGACCCTGCCGCAGACCGGCAGCAACCTGACCGATATTCTGGATGATCTGGAACGGCAATTGATTATCCAGACCCTGCGTCGCGAGGGCGCTTCCCAGACGCGTGCCGCCGAGGCCCTGGGGATAGCTCGCACCACCCTGCGTTACAAAATGGAGAAATACGGCCTGATCGAACGTAATGAGTGACAGATATCTGTCAGTTGTCGCTGTTGAAACAGATCGCTTGCGCAGTTTGCCGGGCTATCACGGCACTCTTGAGCCCTTGTCGCAATGGTACATTCCTTGCTCAAATATCTTCTCCGGTTTATCCGATAACTGACATCTGCGGCTTTTTCGAAGAAAACAGGATGGGATTCCTTGCGGCTCAACAGGTTTTTACTCATCATATGCATACTGCTGCTCGGGGCCTGTACCGACATGGAGCCGGATCGGCTCTACGCGCTCAAGCTTGATCGAGCCCCTGTTCAGACCGACTGGGATGCGGCGCTGCCGAAAACCGTGACGGTCAAGGGCGGGCGCCTGAACAAGCTTGATCCCTTGCCCGAAATTGACAAGGACACAGTCCATACCTCGACTGCCAGTTGTCACCACGGTGCCGGGCTGCCAGAGCCGATCGCGATTGAACTGAGAGCATTTTATACGGATACGGACCTCTATTTGCGCCTCTCCTGGGCCGATGTGACGCGCAATGACAATATGCGCGGATGGGTCTATGACGGCACGAACTGGCGTAGCAGCGGCAACTTTGAAGACGGCATCGGTATCCTCTGGGACTCCGAGCGAAAATACCCCGATTTCACCTGTGCCTATGCCTGTCATCTGGATGATTTCGGGGTCAGCGGCCAGAGTTTTCGCGGCCATAACCGGATGAAACTCTTCAAGCCGGGCCCGTTACTTGACCTGTGGAACTGGAAAGCCGGTCGCACCGGGCCTCTTGCTTTCGCCGATGATCGTTACATTGATCAGCAGGGGATGCACGGTGATCTGCCGGGAGAGCTTTTTCATCCCAACTCATTACGTCAGGTGCGGGCGCAAGGGGATGTTTTTGCCGCAGGTGACCGCCCCTTATATGATTTTGACGGGGCACCAATCGATGGTCAGACGTTAACCCTTTACTCGCGCGCACCCGGTTATCTGACCGATTCCCCCGCAGGTGATCGGGCTGATGTGGTTGCCAGATCATTCTGGCAGGAGGATCGCTGGACGTTGATTTTACGTCGGAAGCTCGATACCGGATCAGTCCGCGATGCACGTTTTGCCCCGGGCGAAGAGGCTGCAATCAATTTCGGTATTTCGCTGATGGATAATTCACTCTATGAACACTATGCGTCAACGGTACCGCAGACACTTGTGCTGCTGCCGGCAGAAACCGCTTTGGTAAAGTGAGGACGAGATGAAAACAGTTTTTCATTGTCTGGTGATACTGCTTGTTACTCTAGTCTTTGGTTGTGGAGAACAGCAGGGGACCACGGGTTCGGCTGGAAATGGGCTGGTTGAAGTTAAGGGGCAGGTGGTTGCACCGCTTGAAAAGGCGTCACTCTATATTTATAAAAAAGGGATGGACCTCTACGGACCGGCTTTTGCCGTTTCGGATGAAACGGACCATAACGGGAATTTTGCCATTGCCCTGCCGGAAGGTGAATATGTTGCCGTGGTACGTAAACGGGCCAGCGGCGCAACCGTCGGGCCGGTTGTCGCCGGTGACAATCGCAGTGATTTTATCCAACTGAAGGTCAAGGTCGGGATGACAGACCTGGCTGTGAGCGCACCGGTCAAAATTGGTGACAATCGGCGTTTGACCGCACAGGATGAAAAGACCCTGACCGGTTTCGACGGCCAGGTGACAGATGCCGACGGCAAGCCGCTTGAAGGGTTGCGGGTTCAGGTTTACGATCATGTTCAGATGTCGGAGCGGCCCAAATATGTTTCAGAGAAGACCGGTCCCGATGGCCGCTACCGGATGCTGTTGCCCGAAGGCGGAACCTACTACATCTGTGCGCGTGATAATTTCGGCGGGCCGCCCAAACTGGGCGATCTCTACGGGCGTTACGATCAGGGAACAATCGAGCCCTCGGCGGTGGTGATTCGCAAGGACCAGATTCTGAACGGGGTCGATATCCGGGTGACGAAGATATGGTAAGGCTGCTGGTTCCCTTGCTGTTGCTGGTTCTCTTCGGTTGTCAGCAGACCCGTGAACCGATTGCGCTGGATGAATTGGCCGCCTCGGCTCGCAGTGGTGATACCGGGGCATTGGAACAACTGGTCGGCCTGCTTGGTGAACAGGGTGAGCGAACCAATGACCGGGTTTATTCACTGATCCTCGAAATTGGTAAAGAGGCGATTCCGGCCCTGCTGCCCGCAGTTTCTGATTCGGATCGGATCAAACGGGAATATGTCATCGCGGCTCTGGGAAACCTCAAGGCGACAACCGCCATTCCGGTTATTACCGAAGTGCTGGAGAATGCCCGGTTCGGACGACGCTATATTGCTGCCTGGGCACTGGGAGAGATTGGCGGTGACGCTGCGGTGGCTCCTCTCATCAGGGTTCTCGGCGATCCTGAGATCGAGGTGCGTAAATATGCCACGCGTTCCCTGATCAAGCTGAATCGACTGGCAGTCACACCCTTGATCGATTTTTTACGTCAGGCTCGACAGCCGTTGGCGGCAGCGGCAGCGATTCGGGCACTGGGTGATATTGCTGATCAGGCGGCATTTGAAGTTCTGTTGCAACATCTCGATAGCGCCAATCGTGCCGATGTGGTGACGGCGCTCGGTAAGCTCAAGGATCCCCGCGCGGTGGATGCTCTGGTCGCGGTGCTGCACGATCCTGCCTGGCAGGTGCGGATGAATGCCGCTACGGCCCTTGGCCCGATCGGCAGCAAGCAGCAGGCGGCGGAGCTTGAAACTCTGCTTGAAGACGAGGTCAATGTGGTTAGAGAGTGGGCAGCTCGCTCCCTTGAGATGATGACCGGGCGTCGTTATACCTATCGCAATGAGGCCGGTGAATATGTCAAACCCTATAACATCTACCACTGATGACAGGATGAGCGTGTGAGAGACTTACTTCATCTGCCCATTCTGGGAACATTGCTGCGTAGCCGCTGGTTGTGGCGCACGCTGCGGTTGCTGGCCCTGGCGCTCACCCTGCTTGTCATCGCCAGCGGTTGGCGTCATCACCGGATTCCGGGGGTCGAGGTTCCCGATCCACTGATGTACACCAGTTTCGCCACCTTCAGCCTCTGGGTGTTGTGGATTATGGGGCTGGTCCTGCTGGCCCTGGTCGCCGGTCGTTTCTGGTGCGCGGTCTGTCCCTTCGGCTGGCTCAATGGTCTGTTGTCCCGTTATGGCTTCAAGCGTCCCTTACCATCCTGGTTGGGTGGGATGCTGCCGGTGACTCTGCTGCTGGTTGCCCTGCAGATAGCGGTCTATTTGCTGGCGATTCATCGCTATCCGGATTACACCGCACGGTTGCTGGTGCTGCTCCTGGCGGCGCTGATTTTCAGCTCGGTGATCTTTCGCAAACATGCTTTCTGCCAACTTTTCTGTCCGGCAGGGGCGGTGCTCAAATGTTATGCCCGGGTTGCTCCGTTTGAGCTTCGGGTACGAGATTCAGCCGTTTGTTCCGACTGCAGCAGTACCCAGTGTGTTTCCGAATCGAAATACTGGCAGCGCTATGCGCTGGGACCGGCCGTTGTGCATCTGCAGCGACAACGTCCGGGTTGTCCGGTCGACATTCACCCGCGTCAGATCGACGACAACAGTGATTGTACTCTCTGTATGAATTGCGTTGAAAACTGCTGCAACGACAATCTGCGGCTCGGTTTTCGCCCCTGGCTGGCCGAATTGCAACAGGCGCTCCTCGGTCGCGGCGAGGCTTTCTTGCTGCTGGTGTTGACCGGTATGGTGACGGCCAACTTCAGCAAGGTCAATGTTCCCTTGCGCGAGTTGCTTTTTGCTGTGCCGAAGAAAACAGCACTGGTGCTCGGGTGGCAGGCCGATGGTTATTTTCTGTTGTCGGCACTCTGGATCACCTTGTTGTTACCGTTGTTGCTGGCCTTGCCCGGGATGATCTTCTATCGCTTAAGGTCCTTGCAGGTGACGCGGGTGGATACCCCTCTCGAACCTGAAACGCGACATGAGAAACGTTCCCTGTTTGCCGGGCTGTCGGAGTTGTTGTTGCCGACCATTCCACTGCTGCTCGCCTCGCATTTGATTCTGGCGGTGGTCAAGCTGAATGCCAAGCTTGGTTATTTGCCACTGACCCTGAGCGATTTGAGCGGGGTTAAAAGTTATCTGGCCGTGCATCTGCTGGGAACCATTGCACAACCCGGGGTGTTGCTCTCAATCGACCTGCTGAAGTGGCTGGTGGTTTTGCTGCTGGTGCTCGGTTATCTGTTGTCGGTGCTGGCAGTGAAAAAGGTTGCCGCTACGCGCGACGGCGGAAGTTTTTATCTGTGCGGCGCATTATTCAATATCAGCCTGCTGGCCGGGCTTTATCTCGATACGGTGATTCGATGGCTGTTTCTCCGTTGAGAGTGCTTCTGTCGGCTGTCGTTCTGCTGCTGGTGTTGCTGGCGGTCAACGGCGCGGCCTGTTTTGGGCCCAAGCTCTTTATCGGTGTTGCACCCGGGCTGGAAGGGGAGATGCGCTATCATCTGGTCGCCATCTATCTGCATGAAAAGACCGGCATAGAAAGTACTCAGGTCGAGTTGAAACCGGGCCGGTCGGTGCTGAAGGCAATTGCCGCCAAGGAAATTGATCTTGGATTCTCGGGGCAAGATGCTGCTGCCGGGACAGTGGTTTTACGACTCGAAGAGGGTTTAAAACTTTACGCGGGTGAACGTCCGCTGAATGACTTGCAGTTTTCGACCGTCGGGCGCGCTTTTTCACGTTTGCAGAAAAGGCTCGACAGGGAACGTCTGGACAAAGTTCGTCAGGCTATCGCTGGGGGACGTCTGCCCGCCGGTGCGGTACGTGACTATATGCTTGAAAAGGGCTGGATTTGAATCTCTTGCTGAAGCACTGCAGATCATTTGTTTTTATACTCGGGCTGTTGTTGACCGGTTGTGCTCTGTCCCCGACCGTATCCCCGCCGAAATTGCAGAACGGCACTGCGCAACATCCGATCGAGATCTCCGGAGTGATGCAGCAGGATCTGCGGCTTGGTGGCGTGATTCGTCTGAGTGGAGATCTGCTGATTCCAAAAGGTCGCAACCTGCAGGTTGAACCCGGCAGCCGGATCCTGGTCGTCGGTACCGACAGTACCAAGATCGATCCGGAGTTTCTTGACAAGGGGACGGAAATCCTGGTCAAGGGTCGCATTCATTTGGCGGGTGAGAAAATGGCTCCGGTCACGCTTAGCCTTGATGAAGAAACCCCTGCCGGCGAAAACTGGGCCGGTATCGAGCTGGTTGCTGCTGAGGAGGCTGTCTTTCGTTTCGTTGATATCATCGGGGCTGAAACCGGCATTCTCAGTCTCGACAGTTCTCCGCAACTGGAAGAGGTCAATATCCTCGGTTCACGCTACGGTCTGTTGCTGCAGGGGACCGGTCGGCTTGATTATGCTGGTGGTCGCATCAGCGGCGGGGATGCTGGCCTGCTTTGTTTCGACCAGAGCGTGTTGAATCTCAATCAGCTGCAGATTATCGACAATCTTGAGGAAGGGCTTTACCTGGCTGTGGGCTGTACGCTGCAGCAGCAGGGACTGTTGATTGAGCGGAATGACCTCGGGGCGGTGGCGAGCGCTGAAAGTCGGGAGTTACTGGCACCGACCCTGCGAGCCAACCGGGTCAATTTTAAACCCCTGGCGCAAGAGGGGAGCCTGCAATGAAATGGATACTGATACTTTTATTGTTGCTGCCGTCGCTGGCTGCGGCCATAGAATATCATGGCGAGAACACAATCTTTGAGGATACGGTCTGGCAGGGTGAGGTGTTGATTGACGGAATTCTGACGGTGGCGATGGGTGCAACTCTGGAAATTCGTCCCGGAACCAGGGTCCGTTTTACCCGGATTGACACCAATGGTGACGGGATCGGCGAGAGTGAAATTTTTGCGCAGGGACGCTTTATCGCGCGCGGGACCGCCGAGCAGCCGATAATTTTCACCTCTGCGGCACAAAATCCGGCACCCGGTGACTGGGGCACGCTCAACATGATGTTGAGTGAGGCAGGGGAGAATCTGCTGGAAAACTGCCTGGTCGAGTACGGTTATCGTGGTTTCCACGCCCATTTTTCTTTGGCGCGCCTGCGTTCATCAACCTTTCGTTACAACCAGCGTGGTGCGCAGTTTCAGGAATCGACTGTCTCTATTGAAGATTCTGAATTCAGCCATAATTTTAACGGCCTGCAGTTTCGTGACTCGCAGGTCGATATTAAAAACAGCCGTATTCTCAACAATCACTGGGGAATACGTGCGGTTTTTGTTGAACTGCAGATGGAGGGTACCCGGGTCGAAGGCAACCGGATCAACGGTGTCAGCCTGCGTGACTCAAAATTACAGTTACGTAACAATCTGATCGTCGACAATCGTCGCGGCCTCTATCTGCAACGCAGTAGCGGCAAGCTTTCCGGCAATCGCATCACGAATAACCGTGAACATGGCATCTATCTTGAAGAATCTGTTGCTGAGATTCAGGGGAACCTGATCAGCGGCAATGGTCGCTCTGGCCTGAAGACCCATGATTCAGGCGGTCAGGTCGAAAATAACCGGATTGAACACAATGGTGAATTCAGTTTCTATAACTCCGGAACGGACGATTTCGAGATCGGTGGCAACTGGTATGGCAGCAGTGTCCGTCTGCCGCAACTGATGGATGGACGCAGCCGTGCAGGGCTCGGCATGCTGCAGGTTGCTCCACCACTTACCCGACAACCCGAGGTCAAAATATTTTGAAATCTTTCCTGATACGGCTTCTGCCGTTTGCGACTCTGTTTCTTCTGCTGTTGTTGAGTGCCTGTCAACCTGAGGGGACCCGGCCGAAGATGCGGATCGGTTATATGAATTGCAACAGCGAAGGTGAAACACTCAAGCGTTTTCGGCCGCTGACCCGCTATCTGTCGCAGCAGCTTGGGGTCGATTTTGAAGTGGTGCCGGTCGATACCCAGGATTTCCCCGAGCGTTTTGCCGCCGGGGAGTTCGAGTTTACCCATACCAATTCGCTGGTCTACCTGATTCTGCATGAGGAAAATCAGGTGCAGCTGCTGGCCACCGAGAAGCGCGGTCGTTACGGGACACACACCTCGGGTTCAATCATCTCACGCAAGGGCAGCGGAATAAAAACTCTCGACGATCTCAAGGACAAACGGATGATCTTCGGTCCGCAACTGGCTCCCAGCGGATTTCTCGCCCAGTACGACATTATGCTCCGCGCCGGGATCGATCCGGAAATCGATATTGCTTATTATGCGATTCCTTCCGGTTCGTTCAAGCATGAAAAAGTGGTTTACGGGGTTTATTTCGGCCAGTTCGACGTCGGCGCTGCACCATCTCTCGATCTGGAGCTGATGGTTGGTGAGGGCAGAATCCAGGCCGACGATTTCAATATCATCGCGGAAAGTCCGATTATTCCTTACTGCACCTTTGGTGCGCGTAAAGATCTGGATCCGCAACTGGTCGAAAAATTCAGACTGGCACTGGTTAACCTGACCAAAGGGGACAGGGTCACTTTCGATGGTGAAAATCTCAAGGTTCTGGCTTCAGCCTGGGTCGATGGTTACGAAACCCTCGCCGATTCCGATTATGATCAACTACGAGTCATGGCCAGGCGGGCCAATATGCCGCCTTACCAGGAGTTCTGATGGTCGGGCGTGACCGTTTCGATATTCTGACTTTTAGCTGCCTGTTGGGCTGTGTTCTGATTCTGGGTCTGTTGTTGCTGGGTGGCCAGGAGTCGAAAAGTTCGGTGGCGGCAATCGATAAAGCGCTGGAGCAACAGATCGCCTATCAGGCGCGAGTCAATTTTCTGCAGAACCTCTATCGTCCGGTTGAGGATTTGCGGCTTAAGGGGCAGGCTTCGGCCGCACTGCTCAAACTGGATGAACTGGCGCGAAAGTATCCGCAGGAGGCACATGGTGAAATTCTGCGCGGCGAAATCCTGCTGGAACGTGACGCCGTCAAACAGGCGATCGATCATTTTGTCCGGGCAGTACGTCTCAATGGTGACTATGTCGATCAGGCCAACCCACTGACCAGGCGCAATGAAATCCAACATCTGGTTGATACGCAATTGCCGCTTTTTACCCGCCGAGCGCGAAGCAATCCCCAGAGCCAACCCTTGCAGAAGACCTTGACCGGGTTGTACTACCTGCAGAGCCGTCTGGCTGGAGGTTGTGAATAGAATATGAACTTGTTCGATCGACAGACTCTTATCGTGATTGTCTCGGGCCTGAGCCTCGGGATTCTCGGGGTGTTGCTGGTTCTCTGGGGAAATCCGCAGAACTCGGGGATCTGTGTCTCCTGTTTTCTGGAAAATTCAGCCGGGGCTCTTGGGCTGCACGATAACTTACGGATGCAGTATCTGCGACCCGAGTTGATCGGTTTTGTGCTCGGAGCGGTGGTTGCCGCATCTATCGGACGTGAATTTAAATCGCGCGGGGGCAGTGCGCCCTTGCCGCGCCTGCTGGCCGGAATCTTTCTGATCGTCGGTTGTGCGGTCTTTATCGGTTGTCCGATCAAAATGTTCCTGCGTTTTGTCGCCGGTGATTTGACAACCCTGACCGCGATCAGCGGTCTGGTTGCCGGTGTCTGGCTCGGGCTCAAGGGATTGGCGGCCGGGGTTCATTTCGGTGGGAGCAAACGCCAGACAGGTGGGGCCGGGGTCTGGGTGCCGCTCGGGTTTCTGCTGTTGCTGGCCTTTATCCTCTGGCCACCTGCGTTTCTATTGCAGTCGACACGCGGCAGCGCCGCCCAGGCCGCACCGGTCCTGATTGCCCTGGCAGTCGGGCTGTTGCTCGGGGGGCTGGCGCAGCGCAGTCGTTTCTGTGTGACGGGATCGATACGCGACAGTCTGCTGATGGGATATCGAACACCGTTGCTCTGGGGCCTGCTGGCATTTCTGTTCAGGGGTTTTGTGACCAGCCTGCTGACCGGACAGTTTCAACCCGGATTCTACGGCCAGCCGGGGGCCCATCTTGACCTGCTCTGGAGCTTTCTCGGTATGCTGTTGGTCGGGCTGATTTCGGTGCTGATCGGTGGTTGCCCCTTTCGCCAGTTGATCAAGTCCGGTGAAGGGGATGCTGATGCCGGGCTGGTGGTCATCGGGATGTTTCTGGGGGCCGGGCTGGTGCAATCCTGGCAGATTGCCGGAACAACAGCCGGCGTCGGTCTGAATGGCAAGGTCGCGGTCATGGCCGGGTTAATTTTTGTATTGATCAATATGCTTCTCTATCGTGAACGAACGGATTGAATAGTACCGCTTCGATTGAAAGGACAGTTTGTGAAAAAACTGCAACGAAATTCTGAAATAGTATGGCGCATCGAGAAGCGCCGACAGCAGGCCGTTCTGGACCGTCTTGAGGCGGGGGAAGAGAGCGGGGATGAAGGAACCGTTATCCTGTTGATCTCTGGAATGATGCATCAACTGAATCTGCTGGGCGGTATGATCTGGAACCTGTGTGACGGCCAACGTAACCTTGATCAGCTGGTTGCTGAACTGCAGCAGGAGTTTGATGTCGATCCGGCAACCTTGCAGACCGATGTGCGGGAATTTGTTTCTGATCTTGTTGAAAGGGGCTGGCTCAATTATGACCAATCCACTGACTGAACAATTTTCAGCACCGCTGACCTTTAACTGGACGCTTTCGTACCGTTGCAATTTTACCTGCAGTCACTGTTACAGTCGCGAAGAGCAGTGTGATGAGTTGAGCACTGCAGAGTTGAAGCTTATCGTTGATCGTCTGGCCGAACATCAGGTGCCTTTCATCAACTTTGGCGGCGGAGAACCGCTGATCAGGGAGGATATTTTTGTACTCAGCGATTACGCCCGTCAGCAGGGGCTGAACGTTTCCATGAACTCAAACGGCTGGTTGCTCGACAGGACTGCAGCCGAGAGGATCAAGGCGAGTGGGTTCCGCAGTGTCGGCATCAGTATCGACAGTGCCGAAGCCAGACTCCATGATGATTTCCGTAACCGGCCCGGTTCTTTTGAGCGTGCCGTGAACGCGCTTGATGAATTATCGGCTGTCGGAGTCCGCAGTACCATGAGCGCGGTGATCTCGCGGATCAACTATCAACATTTTCATGAATTGCTCGATCTGGCGCGCGAGCACAAGGTGTCACAGGTTTATCTGCACAACTTCAAATGCAGTGGGCGTGGGTTTAAGAATCGTCAGGAACTCGATCTGAGCCCTCAGGAGTGGAAAGATTTCTACCTCGAAGCGCTGCAGGTCAAAGAAGAAACCAAAGACCTGCTGATTTCTTTTGACGACCCGGTGATCGCCTCCTTGCCCGGTTATGCGGAAAAATCCCTGGTCAAGGGGAGCAGTTGCGGAAAATTGTCACTCCACCTGCGGCCGAACGGTGATATCACACCCTGCGGTTTTATTCCGTTGGTAGTTGGTAATATTCTGCACGATGATTTCGAGGAGATATGGTACAATTCTCCGGTGCTGAACAAGATGCGTAACAAGGAAGCGAAGGGCAAGTGCCAGGGCTGCGGTGCTTATGAAGACTGCCTCGGAGGTTGTACAGCCCGCGCTTTTGCTACCACCGGCGACCTGAGTGAGCCGGATCCACACTGCTGGAAGTAACAATCGAATCTGTTCAGTTGAAGCTGTTCAACTGAGAAACCCTGACCGATGGGAGAGTGACCATGAAAAAGTATATGAAGCCCCGGGTAGTTGGTTCATCCAACGTCCATCCCTGCTGAGAATGAAAGAGGGGAGCAGCACGCTGCTCCCCTCTTTCATTTGGAAAATCAACGGAATGTCACTCGATAATCTTGATGCTCCGCTACGGATGACCTGGGATCTCTGCCCTGAGGGTCAGGCACAGCTGACTGATGACGAGCTGTTGCTGATTGCTGATCGTCTGGTTGATGCCGGGATCTTTTCCCTGCTGCTCGATGAGCGCCCCTTGCTTCACCCGGGGCTGCCCCCAGTTCTGGAACGCTTGTCGAATAGTGGTTGTCAGATCGCCCTTGTGCTCGGCAACAGCCAGCCGGAGTGGAATCGGCTTGATAGGATTGCCGGACAGATTTCCCTCTTTGTCGATGCCAGCCCATGGTTGGCGCAGCCTGACGGCCTGCAGGGGCTTGAGAAAGCTTTTGTGCATCTGGAAAACAGGAGGAAGCAGGTTTCAATGTTCTGGGTTCCCGGCAACGGACAGCTGCGTTATCTGCCTTTGTTGCTTGAGCTTTGCGCCCGCCTGAGAGTCCCGCGTTTTAAGTTGCCAAACCGCAAAATAGGTGCTAATCCTGAGCCGGTCGGACCGGCCGGATTATTGCAGCCTGATGATCTGGATGAACTGAAGCTGTTGCTGGGAAAACAGCCGATAAATACAGAAAATGTGAACCTTGAGGTCCATGACCTGTTCCTGTGGGAGTTGCTTTTTCCACAGGGTGGCGGTCAACGCAGTGAGTATGGCGGCTGTCAGGCTGGCAACAGCCTCGGTCATATCGCGGTAAATGGCGATGTTTGGCCCTGTTCCTCGTGGCGGGACTCTCTAGGGAATCTGTTGCAACAGGATCTAGCCACACTCTGGGATTCTCCGCAGCGCTATCGGGTTCGCGCCGAGATTGCGGTCGAACCGGATGACTGTGCCGGTTGCCATGATTACCCGATTTGTTTCGGTGGTTGTCGCGGCTTGTCCCGCAGTTTTCGCTCTGATTCCGCGCGTCGTGATCTGCTTTGTGACGGTCCACGCAAGAAATGAAAGTTTCAGAATCAATGTCAGACAGTATTTATCTGGACAACGCAGCAACCAGCCACCCCAAGCCTGAGTGTGTCTATCAGCGGGTTCTCGAGGCGCTGCGTTGTGGCGGTAATGCCGGTCGCGGCGGTCATGATGCCAGTTTGGCCGCCAACCGCCTGCTGTTTGCGGCACGCGAAGGACTTGCCGATTTTTTCTCTGTAACTGATTCAAGCCGTATCGTTTTTACCCCTAACGCAACAACGGCGATTAATACGGCTCTGTTCGGTCTGCTGCAACCCGGGGATCGGGTGGTCACCAGCAGCATGGAGCACAATGCGGTTACCCGCCCTTTGCGGCGACTGGCCGACCTCGGTGTCGAGGTGGTCAAGGTTCAGGCCGATAGCAGGGGACGGGTTGATCAAGCTGATCTGCGGCAGGCCTGCCTGGAAGAGCCAACCCGGATGCTGGTGCTGAATCATTGCTCTAACGTCAACGGTCAGTTGCAGGATATTGACGGCCTTGGTGCCTTCTGTCGGCAACAGGATATCCTGTTCCTGCTCGATGGTTCACAGAGTGCCGGATCTTTTCCGATTGAGATCGAAAAGCAGCAGATTGACCTCTATGCGGCACCCGGGCACAAGAATCTGCTGGGCCCATCGGGGACCGGATTGCTGTATATTCGGCCAAATCTGCAAGTTGAGCCTTTGACCTACGGCGGTACCGGCGGAAACAGCCATTCTGACCTGCAGCCCGAAATTTTACCAGAGCGCCTGGAAAGCGGGACCCAGAATCTAGGCGGGGTTGCCGGATTGCTGGCGGCAATCGAGTATTTACAGCACCAGGGATTGCCGCGTTTACGGACGCAGACCCGTAATCATCTGCAGGCGCTGATTGACGGTTTGCGAGCCATAGACGGCGTGCGGCTGTATGTTGCCGACCGGATTGAATGTCAGGGGGATGCGGTTTCGTTTACTATCGATAATGTCGATCCGTCCGAAGTTGGTTTTCGCCTCGATCAGGACTTCGGAATCTCGGTGCGTGTCGGTTTACATTGTGCACCTGATGCGCATCGCTCGTTGGGAACCTATCCCCAGGGAACGGTACGGGTCAGTCCGGGAATTTTTACCCACGAAGATGAGATCGAAGGGTTGCTCGCGGCGGTCAGGAAAATTTGTCCGAAAACTGTTCACCAGTGATCTGTACGTCACTTTGTTCGTGTAAAGGAGACAGAAGAATGGGGATGATGAAACCGTTGTTGACGCTTCTGCTGGTCAGCCTGTTGCTGGCCTGCTCGCTGCCACCTGATACGCCGGTCACGCGTAAAGAGCTGGGCCAGTCAGGGATCTATCGGACCTACAAGATCGAGGAATCTCCTGAGGAGGTACTCAATGCCCTCAATATGGAGGGGGAGGTTGTTCTGCGGGGGCATTACCTGGATCGACCTGTTTACATCAAAATACTGGCAACCTCAGAGGGTCTGGAAGTGACCGCATTTGATCGCTGAGCAATTGCCCTTTACTGCAATGAATTCTGTGCCCGGTGGGGGATGGAATATATCCAGACGGGGAATAATCAATGAAAACCTATGTTCTTGATACCAATGTCCTGCTGCACGATCCCCAGGCACTGTTTCGTTTTGAAGATAATGATGTTGTCTTGCCGCTGACGGTTGTCGAGGAGATTGATCGCTTTAAGAAAGAACAGAGCGAAACCGGGCGCAACGCCCGACAGATTTCACGGATTATTGACGGTTTTCGCAGTCAGGGCCGGCTCTTTGACGGTGTGCGTCTCAAGAGTGGCGGTCTGTTCAAGATCGCAATTTATCGCGAAGAAGCGATGAAGTTGCTGCCGCCGGAGTTGCAGGTCGATCAGGGTGATAACCGGATTCTGGCCGTGGCCAAGGAACTGGTCGATGCCGGTCAAAGTTCGATAGTCTTTATTACCAAGGACATCAATCTGCGGATCAAGGCCGATACCATTGGGCTCTGCGCTCAGGATTACGAATCGGACAAGGTTTCGATTGACGATCTGTATTCCGGCACCTCCGAACTGCTGGTTTCGCAGGAGCAGGTCGATCATTTTTACGAAGAGGGCGAACTCGATCTCGAAGGGGACTTTATTGCCAACCAGGGCGTCACTCTGGTTGATGCCGAAAACCCCTCCCATTCGGCCATCGGCCGTTATGATGCTCTGCAGCAGAAACTGCGTCCCTTGCTGCGGGTTCCCAAGGAAGGGGTTTGGGGAATCCACCCGCGCAACCGGGAGCAGCAGTTTGCTTTCGACCTGTTGTTCAACGACGAAATTCGGGTCGTTTCACTGGTCGGTAAGGCCGGAACCGGTAAAACCCTGCTGGCAATTGCGGCCGGACTGTTGAAAACAGCCGACGAGGCGGTTTACAGTCGGCTACTGGTTTCGCGTCCGGTCTTTCCGATGGGGCGCGACCTCGGGTTTCTGCCCGGCGATATCGAAGAAAAGCTTGCTCCCTGGATGCAGCCGATCTTCGATAATGTTGAACTGCTGCTCTCCAGTGTCGACGAGGGCGGCAAGCGCAAACGTGGCTATCGCGAACTGATTGATCTCGGCCTGATGGAGATTGAGCCCCTGACCTACATTCGCGGCCGATCCATACCACGCCAGTATCTGATCGTCGATGAGGCCCAGAATCTGACGCCGCATGAGATCAAAACGATTATTACCCGGGCTGGCGAGGGAACCAAGATAGTTCTGACCGGTGATCCCTACCAGATTGATAATCCCTATATTGACTCTTCAAGTAACGGTTTAAGTTATGCTGTTGAACGTCTTAAAGGGCAGGATATTTCCGGTCATATGACTCTGACCAAGGGTGAACGGTCACCACTGGCTGAACTGGCAGCAAACCTGCTTTGAGTCTTCTATGCTGCTGTTAACTATTGAGACCTCTTGTGATGAAACGGCCGTCGCCGTTGTGCGTGACGGACGCGAAATCCTTTCGAATCTGATCATTTCGCAGATTGATACCCATGCACGCTTCGGCGGTGTGGTCCCTGAACTGGCCTCACGGCAACATCTGCAGGCGATCTGCCCGTTGGTCGACGCAGCGCTCGAAGAAGCCGCCGTAACTCTGGATCAGATCGAGGGGATTGCGGTGACACGCGGACCGGGTCTGATCGGTGCTCTGCTGGTCGGAGTCTCCTACGCCAAAGCGCTGGCGTTTGCCCGGCAGATTCCGTTGGTTGGTGTTCATCACATCGAGGGACATGTTCTTGCTGTCCAACTGGAGCAGCAGGTGCCTTACCCCTATCTGGCACTGGCCGTTTCTGGCGGCCACAGTCATCTGTTCCGGATCGACGGGATCGGGCGTTACCGGTTACTCGGGCGCACGATCGATGATGCAGCGGGGGAAGCATTTGACAAGGTGGCCAAAATGCTTGGTCTTCCGTATCCTGGCGGGCCGGTGATTGATCGCCTGGCAAAGCTGGGGGATGCTTCTGGTGTCAGGTTTCCACGGCCGATGTTGAAAAAACCGAACTTCGATTTCAGTTTCAGCGGCATGAAGACCTCTGTTCTGACCTATATAGAATCGCAGTGCGGCCAACTGAATGAGCAGAAAATTGCCAATATTGCGGCCTCTTTCCAGGAGGCCGTGGTCGATGTTTTACTGCAGAAAACCCTGCGCGCCGCCCGCGATGAAGGCTTAACGCGTATCGTTGTTGCTGGTGGTGTCGCCTGTAATTCCGGTTTGCGTCAGGGGTTTCAAGCCGCTGGAGGCACAGAGGCTGTTGACGTTTATTTCCCTTCGCCCTTACTCTGTAGTGACAATGCGGCGATGCTGGCGGTAGCCGCGGATGATTACCTGGCACGGGGCGCCCGCAGTTCTGCTGATCTGAATGCCGTGTCCAACTGGCCCCTGGTCGAAGCAGGTCGTCATTTCGGGCGGGATGAATGCGTCATTAGTCAATGAGATATTCAATTTAATGTTTTGATTCGGAGGGTTCGCCATGTGGCGGCGCTGGTCTTTTTTCAGACAGTTCAAGCTTAACCTGATCCGACTGTTGCGTCTGCGGGATTCGCCCGAACGGATAGCTCGCGGGTTGGCTCTTGGGCTGTTTCTCGGCATGACCCCGACCTTCGGTGTCCAGATGTTGCTGGCCCTCTTCGCCGCAATCCTGCTGCGTGAGAACAAGCTGGCGGCAATCCTGGGCGTCTGGGTGACCAACCCGGTAACCGCACCATTTATCTATGGTCTCGAGTATGAAGTCGGTCGGATTCTGCTTGCGCTGCCACATCCGGAAATGCACCTGCAGTTCAATTACCATTTTCTCAAACTCTTTGGTTGGCAGGTGATATTGCCACTTTCTCTCGGCAGCCTGATCTTCGGAGTCGCTGCTGCGATCATCGGTTATTTTCTGACCTTGAAGTTTGTACCCATCCTGCGCATGTGGCGGATACCGCGCTGGCCGCGCCGGCGAAACCGGAACGAAAAATAGCAGTATGAATTACCGCACCAAAAAGAGATTCGGACAGCATTTTCTTCGGGATCCGCATGTGATCGAACGTATCATGCAAGCTGCGGCGCTCGGTCCTGCAGATCCTGCCGTGGAAATAGGCCCGGGACTCGGCGTCCTCACTGAAAGGTTGCTCGAATCCGCCCGGCAGGTTGATGTCTTTGAAATTGACCGTGATCTGATCGCCCGACTTGAACAGATGCAACACCCGCACCTGAAGATTCACGGCGGGGATATTCTCAAAGCCGATCTGCCCACCTTGCTTGCGGCTCCGCCTTATATTCTGGTGGCGAATCTGCCTTACAATATTTCCAGCCAGGTCGTTTTTCTGCTGATCGAGAACCGGACCCTTTTTTCGAACATGGTTCTGATGTTTCAGAAAGAAGTCGGTGCGCGACTCTGTGCCCGTCCCGGGTGCAAGGACTACGGGATACTCTCGGTTCTGTGCCAACTCTGGTTCGATGTCGACCCGGTGATTGAAGTCGGCCCCGAATCATTCTCTCCGCCACCCAAAGTTGATTCTCTGGTCCTGCAATTTACCCCCCTTGCGCAACCCAGAGTCGATCCGGTTGACCCGCTTTTTTTTACCAAAGTGGTCAAGGCCGCATTTACCCAGCGACGTAAACAGTTGCGCAACAGCCTGATCGCCGGGGGCTTCAGTCGTCAGCAGGTTGAAGAAGGTCTGGCCGCCGCTGAAATTGAAAATTCTCGGCGTGGGGAAAGTCTCGACCTGAACGATTTTTCCCGCCTGACCAGAGCTCTGCTGCCTCTTTGCCGCTGATATTTTCTGTTTCACCGCTTGCACACAGATTCCCCGTTCGATAGCCTTAACGAATACAGATTTCATCCCTCATTTTCGCCATTTATGGAGATTGTATGAAAATCGAATTCGTTCCGCACGGTCACTCTGGAAAGATTCTGCCGATTGCCGATCTTTTGCAACAACTTGATCAGCGCATCTCACAGCAGAATTTTCCTCATCTCAAGCCGCTGGCGGAAATCTTGTTACAACAGATCCCTGATGTGATGCGTGGCGGATTGAGTGAGGACGTTCTTTTTCACAGTTTGCAGTCGGTGGCGACATTTCTTCATAAACGCAAGAAAAACATCAAACTGGAACTTCAACCCCAGACAACGGCCGGGCATTATTTTCTGTTTTGTAATGCTCCTGATGCCAATTACATTTTCACCAGCATCCAGGAATACCTGCACCGCGAAGCGTTTAACTTCAGTGTTATTTGCCATCCAATCCTCAGTATCAGGCGTAAAAAAGGGGAAATCGTTTCGATCAGTGGTAGTGGTGAAGAGGGCAGTCGTGAGTCCTTTGTCTGGATTGAACTCAAGCATTTTGCCGCAAGCGGCCGCAAACCGCTGCTGGCAGCTGTTGAGTTAATTGTTGACGCAGCGATACAAATTGCCGCGGCCCGGCCGGCAATGCTGGATAAAATCAGGCAACTCAGTACCCGTCAGACTTTTTCCGCGTATACCGATCTGTTCAACTGGCTGTGCAGTGACAAGTTTTGTCCGATTGCCGCCCGCAGTTTCTGCGAAAAGAAGAAAACGCAGGTGTCGGAGATTCCTGACAGCAGTCTGGGCATCGTCGATGGTCTGATCCTGGATCCGTTCAGTCCGGATAAGGCTCCGGTTGACCTTTGTGCGGATGTCTTTGCCAATCGCACGACCATTCCGGGACCTGCGGTGCTCGAAAAGGGTAGCCTGCGGAATCCGATTCGGCATTTTGAGCGACTTACTTATCTCGGCCTGCGTGAGACCCTTGCGACCGATGAGGTTATCGAGCATGGATTCTGGGGATTCTATACCCAGCAGGGGATAGATGAACCGGCACTGAACATCCCGGTTCTGCAGACGCGGATCGAAAATGTGCTGACAGAACTGAAGATACCGGTTGCCAGTCACAATTTTCGCAAGGTTCGTGAAATTCTGAATTCCTTTCCCAAGGTTGATCTTTTTCTGTTGAGTGATGATGAACTGCGACGCATGGTGCGGCATTTTGTTCAGATGCATCGTCAGTCCGGGGTGAAAATTGTCGTCGCACCGAATATGTCGGGCTGCGGACTGACCCTGCTGCTGATCATGCCCCGCAGCTTTTATTCCGCAACCGGAATCGCCCGGATAGAAAATTACCTCAAACGGTACTTCAAGGCCCAGGCGGTTGACAGTCGCAATATTCATTTGTCAGCAGACTACCTGAGTGTTCACGTCAGCCTGCGGGTGATGCAGTCTCATTTGAAAATTGATCTGATCCAGCTGGAACACGGATTGACAAGACTTGCGCTGCCCTGGAACCGTAAATTCCGGCGCCTGCTCGAACTCGACTCTGACCAGGGATCGCACCAACTGTACCGGCGTTATCACAAAGCGTTTGACGCCGATTATAAAACTCGTCTCCATCCCCGTTTTGCAGTACGCGACGTGCGCAACATTGAACGTGTTTTCGCGGAAGATCGCAGGATATTCGACCTCTGGGGACCGTTTGAAGGCGATGAGCGTTATTACCGTCTGCAGTATTACAGTAAATCTCGCAGTTATCTTAACGACCTGATGCCTTTTCTGGAGAACATCGGACTGACAGTTATTGAAGAAGTTGATTATCTGGTGAAACCTGAAGGGCAAGAGGTTTTTATCAAGAGTTTCGCCATCAGGGCCGGGAGTGAAAATGCCTTGCCGATGACGGACATCAAGCCGTTGTTGCTTGAAACGCTCAGTGTTCTGGAGTCTGGACAGGTTGAAAACGATTATTTGCACCAGCTCCTGTTGCTGACCGGGCTTGACTGGCAGGAGATCGATGTATTCCGGGCCTACCGCAATTATTATTTTCAGCTTGGTTCAATATTCACCAAAAAACGGGTCGCCTATGCGTTGATTAACAATCCGCAAGTCGCCTTGTTGCTCTATCGTTATTTCGAAGGGCGCTTCAAGCCCTGTGCAGAATGGGATGACGCGGTTGCTCGTGAGGAACTGGTCCTCTCACCAGTGCGTATGGAGCTGGCAGAAGCCTTGTCTCAGGTTAAAGACAGTAATGAAGACCAGATTCTGCGGACCCTGTTCAACCTGATCGATTCGACCGTGCGGACCGGTTTTTTCACGCGACGGGGAATGGACGATTATTTCATCAGCTTCAAGATCAGTTCATTGGGTGTTCTGGAGATGCCGGCCCCGCGCCCGATGTTCGAGGTCTATGTCCATTCGGCGACCATGGAAGGGATTCATCTGCGTGGCGGCAAGGTTGCGCGCGGCGGCATTCGCTGGTCGGATCGACCCGATGATTTTCGTACCGAGGTTCTGGGGCTGATGAAGGCCCAGATGACCAAGAACGCGGTCATTGTCCCGGTCGGCAGTAAGGGCGGGTTTATCGTCAAGACGCCCTTCAGTCGCCGTGAAGAGGGGATGGCGCTGGTCAAGGACGCTTATCAGCATCTGATGATGGGGTTGCTTGATCTCAGTGACAACCAGACCCGCAAGGGGATTGTACGACCGGCGGGACTGATCGCCTATGATGAAGAAGATCCCTACCTGGTCGTTGCTGCGGACAAAGGAACCGCCCATCTGCCGGATACTGCCAATGCGGTCAGTAACGCCTATGGTTTCTGGCTGGGCGATGCTTTCGCCAGTGGCGGGTCGCACGGCTACGACCACAAAAAACTCGGGATTACCGCGCGCGGAGCCTGGGAGAGCGTCAAACGCCATTTCCGTGAAATGGACCTTGATACCCAGACCCAACCGTTCAGCGTTGTCGGCATCGGTGATATGAGTGGTGATGTTTTTGGTAACGGGATGTTGCTGTCAGAGCAAATCCGGCTGCTGGCGGCGTTCGATCACCGTCACATTTTTCTTGATCCCGACCCCGACCCGGCGGCTTCGTACCTTGAACGGCAGCGTCTTTTCGCGTTGCCGCGATCTTCCTGGGAAGATTACGACCCGACGCTTATTTCCGAGGGCGGCGGTATTTTCTCCCGCGAGCTCAAGGAAATCCCCCTGTCACCGCAAGTTCGGAAATGGCTCGGGGTACGCAACAAGTCGATTGATGTTCCCGGACTGATTCAACTGCTGCTCTGTGCCGAGGTCGATCTGTTGTGGAACGGCGGCATCGGTACCTATGTCAAAGCCTCAGGCGAAAAAGATGCGGATGCCGGCGACCGGCATAATGATGCCGTACGGGTCGATGCCGATCAGTTGCGCTGCAAGGTGATTGGTGAGGGTGGCAACCTGGGTTTGACTCAGCGGGCGCGGATTGAGTTTGCCGCCCTGGGTGGCCGGATGAACACCGATGCGGTAGATAATTCAGCCGGGGTTGACAGTTCCGACCATGAGGTCAACTTGAAAATCCTGCTTCAAGTGTTGCGCAACGGGCGCAAGATGAAAACCATGGAGGAAGGTTATGCCCTGCTGGCCGAAATGGAGCAGACGGTCTGTCATGATGTTCTGTCAAACAATTATGCTCAGACGTTGTCGATTTCTCTCGACGAAATACGCTGCCAGACCGATGTTGAACCCCATCTCGAATTGATGGATCGCCTGGGCCGTTCCGGCCTGCTGGATCGGCGGGACGAATTTCTGCCCTCACGCAAGGAAGTCGCCGCACGCCACCCGGCCCGGCTGTTACGGCCTGAATTGTCCGTTCTGCTGGCTTACAGCAAAATGGCCCTGTTTCGTGCCCTGCTTGACGAGGAATTACCCGTAGGCCCGATTGTCGAGAATCAGCTTTTCAGCTACTTTCCTCAGCAGGCACGTGATCGCTACAGGGCAATGCTCAGGAAGCATCCGCTGGCAAACGAAATTGCCGCCACAAGGATGACCAACCATGTTGTTGATCGCGCCGGCAGCAGTTTCTGTCAGAAAATAGCCCGCTTGACCGGAGCGACCCTGGGAAAAGTTGCACAAACCTATTTATTGTTCGATCATCTGTTGCAGGCGGAGGATACGCGCCATGCGATTTTTGCCCTCGATAACAAAATGTCGACTGATCAACAGTACCGGTTGCTGCTCGAACTGGAAGAGGTTCTCGCCAGCTTTTGCCACTTTGCCCTCAGTCACAACCTGTTGTTGCCGCAGGATAAAAAAGGCCTGCAGCGCCTGAATGACTGGTTTGACGACTATGTCACGATCCTGCCGCAGGCCCTCTCTGTACGGAGTTGGCAAGACTGTCAGCAGCGGGAGGCCGCACTGACAGCAGCATCGTTACCGAAGTCTGTAGCGGAACGTCTGTCCATTCTGCCACAACTGGAAACCTTCCTGCCGCTGGTCCGCTTGATTGATGAAACAAAACTAGAGATGGGTGCACTGCTGAAACTGAGCCTTGAGGTGTTGGAAAAGCTGGGGATGAACGAAATTATTACTGGTGTCGAAGCTGTCGCAGTGCATGACAGTTGGGACCGAAGAGCCCGTGAAGCCTTGCTGGGCAGTTTACGTAATCTTGTTTTCAGTATTGTGCATAAGGTTGCTCTTGAAGATCAGGGCGACAGCCGGGACTTCTTTCGCAAACGTGGACAGAAGTATCGCAGTTACCGTGAACTTCGAGCGAAACTGGCCAACGAAGATGTGGTCAATTTCCATCCTTACAGCGTGCTGTTACGTGCCCTTGAAGGATTACTCAACGGTTGATTTTGTTGCTGAAGACAGCTATAAGGACAGTGATCAAATCGAGGGGCGACCGCAAGTCGTCCCTCTTTTTTTCCATGGAGCGTAATGAACATGAAAAAACGGACTCTGGGCCCCTGTGTAACCTTTTTCCCCCAACCGACAACGATTATCAGCTCGGTTTCTCAAGACG
>JAJRWF010000025.1 GCA_024276905.1 Deltaproteobacteria bacterium | reverse complement strand
TGGAACAGGCAATTTTGAGGCGGGTAGTCTTTCTGGAATTTGGCGCGCCTGAACTTATTGATACCAAGCCACTGGGACATCTTCCCGATTGGTCGAAAGGCCTGCAAATTAACGTGGACGACAATATGGTATCAATGGACTTGATGGATTTTAAGCCCTTGTCCTGCTCATTGTTGATTAATTCCATGACCCAGGAAATTTCGGGTTGGAAAGATAAACACCCGGTTGAGGAAATTGTCCAACTTGGCGCACGCCTGTTCGATTGTTCGTTTTTGTGCCATTCGCATCCAGTGTTTTACCTTTGCAAAGATTTACTCAATCGGGTTTAGGTCCGGAGAATCGAACTCTTAAATCACTACCGACTGGCGTCGGTAGATTTGTCTGAGTGTTTCTCGAGGTACTGACGATATCTTTGCCGATGGGGGCTGTGCTGGCGACAAGCTGAAAGGCGCTTTGAAAGGTAAAGGCAAATGGACCATCGAGGTTATCAAGCGAACCGATGATATGAGCGGGTTTGCCGTTTTACCTCGCCGATGGGGGATCGAGCGCACCCTTGCATGGCTGGGAAGATGCCGCAGTCTGGCCAAGGATTATGAAGCATCAATTGAAAGTTCAAACCGCATGGACACTCATAGCCCATATCAGAATGTTGATGCGCAGGCTTGCAAGGTATTGTTATGTTGAGTGAACTTTCAAATCAGACTTTTATAATGCTTCTGAACAAATAGGGGGAAATTTTGCAGATGTAGCATCTGATGACGAAACTGTCCGTCTGGACATAGTGTCCGGTTTCAGCCATAATTAAGGTATTGAATTGCTACGAATTAGGAGGGATTGTCCTGTGAAAATCACCACGCTTGTCACATGTGCAGCCATAATTCTGACATCACCGTTTTCGGCAAATTCCGCAACTATGGCACCTAACCTGCTGTTTATCGTGGATTCATCAAATTCGATGTGGGGCCAGCTAAACGGCATTGCCAAGATCGACACCGCAAAGACCGCTCTGAGTCGGCTGATCAGCGACTTGCCGCTCAATACCCGCATTGGGCTGATGGCCTATGGTCACCGCAAGAAAAGCGATTGCAGCGATGTGCAGTTGCTGACACCGATTGCCTCAGGTGCGGCGGGTGACGTGGTGAACAACCTGTCAGCATTGACACCGAAGGGCAAAACCCCGATTGCGACCAGTCTAGAGCAAAGCGCGGCCGCCTTTGACGGGCTTGACGGCCCGAAAAGCGTGGTATTGATCTCCGACGGTATCGAAACCTGCAACGGCGACCCCTGCGCGGCGGCCGCGCAACTGGCGGCGACAGGGGTCGATGTCCGGGTCCATGTTGTCGGCTTTGATCTGACCGCTGCCGAGCGCGCTGAGCTGGAATGCATCGCCGAGAAAGGCAAGGGCCGGTATTTCGCCGCCAACAGCACCCAGGGTTTCACCGCCGCCGTTACCGAGGCGATCGTGGTTGCCCAGGCAGAGCCGGCCAAAAAGCCTGAAATTGTTGTTAGCCAGACCACGATGCCAGCGGTTACCCGCGAAGTTCTTTGGAGCGAGGAATTTGATGGTTTCGATCTGGTTAAACCGTGGACGGTACTGAACCCGAACCCGGAAAACTATGTCATCGAAGAGGGTAAGTTGCTGCTTCTGACCAGTGTGCCAACCTCTTTTGCCAAGGCAGAGGCCGAGAACCTGATCATCCGGGAGGAAAAACTGCCGCGCGGCAACTGGGATATCACCGCCGAGTTCAAGGCCGAGTTTCGCACCGGCAGGGACAGCCTGAATTTCGGTCTGCGCAAGGACGAACGCAACTATCTGATCGCGGTATTGTTTACGAATGGCCTGAATCCCTCCTTCGACAAAGACAAAATAATGCTCAGGCTGACCAAGGTTACGAACGGCGTAGCCACCAGTTTCGAAAGGGGAATATACTTCGACGAAGGAGGAAAACCAGGTTACAAAAAGTTTATCGATTCACTTGCTAATGGTGCTGCGATCACGCTTTCAAAACGCGGGCGCGGTTATTTTGCGTCACTGCGCATAAACAGTTGGGTTAACAAGGACGGCAATCCGATTATCCGGCAGACGGAGCGCCTGACCTCGCTGCGCTCACCTGGCAAGCTGACGCTGGGAATATCGAAATACAAGAAAAAAGCACCTGGCGAAGTGCTGATTTTCATTGACCGGATAGAGGCCGTTGCGGTGGAAGGCGCCGAGTAACCGGCACTATCGGAAATTGATCACGGGGCTAGTCCCGCCCCAGCATTGGGGGCAGAATGACAAAACACAGCGCCATAGGCATGCTTATTGGGCCGCTTCTCGCCGTGACCCTCCTGTTCCTGTCTCCGGGACAGGCACTGGCACAGCGCCTGCCGCCACATCTGGTTGGTCTGGCCAGGTCGCTGCTGACCGATATCGACGACAGCGATTTTAAAACCTATGACGACAGCCCGCTGAAAGTCGAAGTTCTGTCGGCGCTGCGCCAATCCCGGCTGCAAAGCTGGCAGGGCGCCAACCCGGCAGTGACCGCCGACATGAAGGCGCTGGCAGCGCCTCTGGGGCTGAATCCGGCGAACCCCGAACAACGCGCAGCACTGGAGGCGGTGCTCGCCACCAGCGACAGCAAGACCCGGATCGAAGCCATCACTGCGGCGCTGAAACTCAACCGCCGCCCGATCACCAGCGACAGCTTGAAAACCGCCCGCGCTGGTGTTGAAAGCGCTATCCTCAAGGCCACCGCCGATTTTGTCACCAGCACGAAGATCGACCTCGACGACGGGCGCTTGGTCGGAATTGAATGGGACCCGGTCTCAGGCGATGTTGAAGTCAGCATCGATCATGGCGACGGCCGCGGCGAGACCGTGTTACATGGCGGCGCATCGGGCAGCATCGACAAGGACGGGAAGTTGAGCTGGCAGACCAGGGCCGACCCGGAACCGGTCACCTACCTGTCACCCGAGTTCAAAGCCCGGATTGCCAGGATGATCTTTGGTATCTGGAAAGATGGTAACACGATCTGGCTGATCCGACCGCCTGATGCTACGGAGTCGGGGCGCGAGGCTGCGCCCATACCAAAAAAGTTGG
>JAJRWF010000024.1 GCA_024276905.1 Deltaproteobacteria bacterium | reverse complement strand
GCCTCAAGGCGTTCATTGTTTATCGGTCATATGGAACAGGGGTTGTCGCTGGAAGACCCTTGTCACCCAGCATTACGTCCAACGCTCAGGGTGGTCAATTTTCGGTTAGCACAGGTGGTCAATTTTCGGTTGTCATTACTATGTCCGGATTTCACGGAGTGCGATGCGGGTGGCGCGTTCGAATGGGAAGCGGTAGACGCCGGTGCTGATCGCGGGGAAGGCGATCGATTGCAGAGCGGAGAGGGCAGCCAGCTGCAGACTGTTACGATAGCAGCTGGCTAACAGTTGATCTTCGTTCTGGTCGCCACCGTGCCAGACCGGCCCTACGGTGTGGATGACGTGCCGCGCCGGTAACCGGTAGCCAGCGGTCATTTTGGCCTCACCGGTGGCACAACCATTCAGCTTGCGACATTCTGCCAGCAACTCGGGTCCTGCCGCGTGATGGATGGCACCATCGACGCCCCCGCCACCGAGCAGACTGCTGTTGGCCGCGTTGACAATCGCATCGACCGCCAGACGGGTAATATCGCCCTGAACCACTTCGATGAGAGTCTGATTCGTGAAAACCTCCTCTGTGAATAAATCGGTTGTCGGGGTTGATTTATCTGCCCATCTGGGCAAAAGTGGGCCAGGAAAAATGACCGCAGTCAACCCGACAACTTATCTCTGATGGAGAAGATATGTCTGTAGCAGCAGCAGGTAACAAAGTGAAGGTCCATTATACCGGGACTTTTGATGATGGTGAGACCTTTGACAGTTCGAATGGTCAGGAGCCCCTCGAATTCGAGGTTGGTGGTGGCCAGGTCATTCCCGGATTTGAACAGGCGATTATCGGGATGAAGGTCGGCGAGTCAAAAAAAGTCCGGATTCCTGAAGAGGAGGCCTATGGTCCGCATAATCCGGAAATGGTTATCGAGACTGATGCCAACCAGTTTGAAGAGGGACTCAACCCCGAGGTCGGCCAGCAGTTCCAGACCGAGATGGATGATGGCCAGCCGGTCCTGCTGACCGTGGTTGAAGTCGCGGGTGAAAAAATCGTGCTTGATGCCAACCATCCGATGGCCGGCAAGGATCTGAACTTCGAGATCGAACTGGTCGAGATCGTCTGATCTTGTTTACCATACGATCTGAACAACGAATCAGCCGCAGCGGGTTATCCCCTGCGGCTGATTGTGGTTATACATCCATGGATTTGCTGCTCAATCCTTCTCCATGAGGGAGAAGGTGGCCGAAGGCCGGATGAGGGGAGCTTGCGAAGTTGTTTAACAATAAACGGAACTATTCAGCAGCGCGATGGATGGACTCACACTGCCCACTCCAAGGGCCGCGTGAACCCTTGAAATGGGCAGTGCGAATCCATCCGGCTGAATAGTCACCAATAAATAAACAATTTCGGAAGTGCTGTAACGCAGCCCCCTCGTCCCGACCCTCTCCCTCAGGGAGAGGGAGGATCTGCTGAATTATGCGTAAGATCATCCACATCGACATGGACGCCTTTTTCGCTGCAGTTGAGCAGCGTGACAACCCCGAACTGCGCGGGCGGCCGGTGGTGGTCGGTGGTGATCCGGGTGGTCGTGGCGTGGTGGCGACCTGTTCCTATGAGGCACGGGCCTTCGGGGTTCATTCGGCGATGTCGGCAGCACGCGCCTACCGGCTCTGTCCGCAAGCGGTTTTTGTGCGCCCGCATTTTGAGGCCTATCAGGAGGGTTCGCGCCAGGTACGACAGATATTTCTCGATTGTACCGATCTGGTCGAACCGCTTTCGCTGGATGAAGCCTATCTCGATGTGACTGAAAATAAACTGGCCAACCCTTCAGCGACCCGGATCGCCCGTTCGATCCGACAGCAGATTTTCAACCAAACCGGTCTGACTGCATCGGCCGGGGTTTCGTACAATAAGTTTCTGGCCAAGTTGGCCTCTGATGTTAATAAGCCAAACGGTCTGACCCTGGTTACGCCGGAACAGGCCGCTGATTTTATCGCTTCTCTGCCGGTGCGCCGTTTTCACGGGGTCGGCAAGGTGACCGAGGAGCGGATGCAGCGTCTGGGAATTTTAAGCGGCGCCGATCTGCGGGCGCGCAGCCGGGAAGAATTGCAGCGGTATTTCGGTAACAGCGGTCTTTACTACTATCAGATTGCTCGCGGCATCGACGAGCGACCGGTTGAGCCGAACCGGGTTCGTAAATCGATCGGCAAGGAGATTACCCTCGCCGAGGACCTGTCCGACAGGGCGCAGATGCTGACGATTCTCGGTCGTCAGGCCGATCAGGTTGCCGTTCTATTGCAGGAGCACGGCAGTACCGCCCACTGTTTGACGCTCAAGGTTCGCTATGCGGATTTTCAGACCCTGACCCGCAGCAGAACAATGACCGATCCATTCTGCAGTGCCGCAGAGCTGCTTGCTGTTGCTGAAGATCTGCTGACGAAGACGCGGCCCGGAAAACAGTCAGTACGGCTGCTCGGCCTGACCGTCAGTCAGTTCAGTCGTGATATTCCGGTTGCCGATCCCCTGCAGCTGGAACTGCCTTTCACCTTGCCCTCTGCACAGCAATAACGCTACCCTGAACCTGAACCTGAACCTGAACCTGAACCGACAACCTGTCCCGGGATGAATGAATGAAGCGTTTTCTGGTCGACCTGCGCGGAGAAAATTTCTTGCTCAATCTAGATGGGGAGCCGCGTAAGTTCGGCTTTACCCTGAGTCGTTATCTGCGTGCTGCCGATGCGGTGATTGCTGAGAAAAAGGCGATTATCCTGGCCCGTCAACTGCCGACCCTGAAGCAGGTGTTGATCAGCGACAACGAAGATCCCCCGCGGATTGTCCTGCAGCAGATTCGTGAAATAAGCCCGCTGCTTTTTGCTTTGCGTCGCAGGCAGCCACGGTTTGAACTGGTTGCCGAAGAGGGCCCTCTCTGAGCGGTAGCGGTCGAGATTTCGGGGGGATTCTTAACGACCCTCGGGGTCCTGCAGGAGCGTGCTCAGCTTGCGGAGTTTGTCCTCGATTGCCGTCGCGACCTCATTTTCCCCCAGCATCCAGGTCAACTGCCCGACCATCAGCGTAACATCGGCCAGTTCGTCAATCACCCCAGAGCGCCCGATCTTGCCCCGTTCAAAATGTTTGAGGGCGGCGATCAGTTCGGCGCACTCCTCGACCATCTGTTCATACTGGGCTTTCTCGCCCCATTTTTTCAGGGTCGCACGGTAGATATCGCTGCGGTCCATAATCTCTCCAGAGGAAGAACTCGTTCGGGTATGGTTTCGTTGGCAGCGGCTATCATAGGCTATTCGGACGTTTTTTGACAGCGGCAAGCAGGCTGCATATACTCTACTGAGTAGAAAATGTACATTGTCTTCTTTGCGGGTGGGTGCCTATGCAGATTGATATCGAAAACTGGCTGGATAAAATCGAGGACTTCGGCAAGGAGAACCTCGAAGAAATTCTCCATCATCTGACCGGAGCGATTCAGGAGATTGCCGGGCGCGGACACTGCCGGATTTATCTCGAAGATCTCACCGAGGGCGCACTCAGCTGCATGGGCGCCGCCGGTGGTGATATCGAGCGGGTGCGGCAGAGTACTTTCGCCATCAACGACGACAATTTCCTGGTTTCGCGGGTCTACCAGCAGCAGCAGGAGACCAGCATCGAGAACCTGGCCGATTCACTCGACGATATGCCGGTTGCCGGCGGGCGTGGTGGCGGCAGCTATTTTCTGCCGCTGGTCCATCGCGGCCGCTCGATCGGCGTGGTTTGTCTCGATCGCGGGCGGCCGGGCGAGTTTCCGCGTAAAGCGGTGCTGCAGAAATTACGACGTTTGCTGGTGGCGGTGGCGCCGATTCTCGACCGCGCCCGGCGTTATCATCAGCAGGTGGTACTTTCGCATCATGTCGATGAGGCCAAAAAACGCGAAGCGGCGCTCTTCATGGTCCGTTCCGCAGCACGTCTGATCGATCGGGTGGTGCTGGCCTCGGTGCTGGTGCCGACGCCGTCTAATATCGACGGTGAACGGACCCTGGAGATTCTGGCGTCCTACTCAAAAGAGCGTGAAGCCCGAAGACTCTACGAGCAGGAACAGCGGATCAATCTGAGTCCCGGCGAATCCCTGCTGTCACGCTTTATCGATCGGGGCGGGGTGATTGTCGACGACAGCCTGCTTTCGCCGCTCTATATCCCCGACCTGGCCGACCAGTCGTTGCAGAAACAGTACCTGACCGAGGAGCTGGGCCTGCGCTCACTCTTTATGGTGCCGCGCTTCGACAGTCGCTCACGCCGCGTGATCTGTCTGGTCAACTACTACACCAAAGAGAAATACCAGTTCACCCCGTTCGAGCGCGGGCTGCTCGAAGCCCATGCCGAGATGGCACAGCAGGTGGTGCAGCAGATCGGTGATGAGCACCTGGAGGTCCAGATCCTGTCGGAGATCAGCGACCTGTTGCAGCAGCCGTCAGACGGCCTGCAGCCCTTTCTGCACCGGGTCCTCTCCAAGGCAACGCGGCTGATCGGCGCCGATACCGGCAGTATTGCCCTGGTGCGAGAACTCGACGGTGAGCGTTGGTTGCTGGTTGAGGATGCGCAGGGGAGTCTCGTCGGGGCCAAGAGCAAGGACTGGCTGAAAAAATATATTCCGCCGATCCGCATCGGGGCCGAGGAGCTGGATGCCGAACAGCGCAGTCTGACCGGGCTGGCGGCGGCCACCGGCCGACCGGCGGTGGTTGATAATACCCGCGAAGAGATGCGCCGCGGTGGCTTCTACTCCGAAGTCACCGAAGCGGTGCGCAGTGAGCTGGCAGTGCCGGTGATCTATGCCGGTGAAGTGTTGGCGGTGATCTGTGTCGACAGTTTGCGCCCCAATTATTTTACCGGCGAACACCGAAGGATTCTGCAGATCATCGAACGGATGATCAGCCGTCATCTGGCCAGTCTGCAACATATCGAACAGCTGACCGGCGAGATTGACCGGCTGCGCAAGGATGTCGATTACCGCGACCCGAGCGTTACCTCCTACCGATTGGGTAATATTATCGGTAATTCGCCCAAGGCCCAACAGATTGTCGAAACCATTCAATGTGTCACCCCGCCGCTCTGCCAGCGAATTTAATTGTGGAAGACGCAAAAAAACCCGGAACAGGCCGATATCCTCGGTCTGCCCTCGGTGTTGATCACCGGGCGCACCGGTGCGGGGAAGGAGTTTCTGTTCAACAATCTTTATACGCGTCTGAATGAACTCTACGCCGAGCGTCATCCCGGCTGCTCTCTGCCGCTGAAAAAGAGTAATATCGCCGCCTACAGTGGTGAGCTGACCTATTCGGAACTCTTTGGCCACAAGCGTGGAGCCTTTACCGGCGCCCATGTTGATCGGCGCGGGATTTTTGAAGAGGCTGATGGCGGGGTGGTTTTTCTCGATGAAATCGGTGACGCCGATCCTAAAACCCAGGTCCAGCTGTTGCGTTTTCTCGACAGCGGTGAATTCGTCCGCCTGGGTGAAAACACGACCCGTCATGCCCAGGTCCTGCTGGTGGCCGGGACCAACCGTGATCTGCGCCAGCTGATTGCCGAAGGGCGGTTTCGCGAGGATTTGTACCATCGTCTCTCGGAGCTGATTATTCAGGTGCCGAGTCTTAATGAACGACGTGAGGATATCCCCGATCTCGCGGTTCACTTTCTTGGACGACTGGCTCAGGTCTACCGGCCCGAAGAGGTTGCCGCCGGGCATAACCCGGTGCTCAATCAAGAGGCCAAACAGGTCCTTTCGCAGCATCATTACACCGGCAACATGCGCGAACTGCGCAGTATCCTGCTGCGTGCCATGCTCTACAGCGATGGGCGAATCGGTGGCGCGGATATCGAACAGGCGATTGTTCAGCAGGTCGAGGTCTCGCCGGCATTTGCCGAAAAGCCCAGTTTTGAACAGCTCAATCAGCAGGCCGCAGCCTCTATCAGTCAACGGATTATGGCGGGACAGGGAGATTTCTGGAGCGAGGTCTATCGGCCCTATTCGAACAAGGAGCTGACCCGTGAAGGGGTGATCGAGGTCATCGAACAAATGCGGCGCCGCGGGGCGACCAGTATGCCGAAGTTGGCACGGGTTCTGGCCGCCTGCGATCCGGATGTCGAGACGAAACAGTTTTACCGTTTCAAGAACTTTCTCTACAAGACGGTGAAGATTTAAAGGAGAGGTCAGTCTCCCAGCGCACTGACCCGGAAATGTGATTTCAGGGTTGACTGAAAGGATTTCACGACCTCAAGGGCGATTTTAAGGCGCCCTTTTTCAATCCGGTTCAGTTTCTGGGGCGCAATAGAGTTACTCAGATTTCCCCCTGCGGTGGCTGAAGCCACCTGTCCGCGTAAGCGGAAGAAGCTCAACAGGTTGAAGCTTGCAGCCAGATCATCGATCTGTTCCTGATCAAGAATTTTGTCCGTTGCCAGATGTTTTAGTTTTTCGCGGGTACTGCCGCCGAGACATCCGGCCTCAAGCGCAAGAATTTTGATCCCCTCGGACAGGGCAAAGATACCGGCCTTTTTCAGATCGATCTTACCGGCATTTTCTCCCCGTTTATCGACTTTGAGTCCACCAAAGAAACCAAGAGGTGGTGTGAACTGACAAACATTGGCGGCCATCCGGGTCAGGAACAGGGATTTTTCCTGCGCCCGTGTGACAATATGACTTTTCAGTTCTTTTTCCAGCGAACTGTCCCCCCACAGGGTTCGCACATCGGAGAACATGCTGAAATTAAGGATGTTGTCTCCCGTCGGTGCCGAAATCCAGCTGTCGATCACTTCGCGCCACTCAGACAGGCTACGGCGCCAGAATTCATTTTTTGCCATGATTCCGCCGGGACATTCCGGGACACCGATTTCGATTAAGCTGTCGATCAGCACCCGGGAGAATTCTTTTATGCGGCCGATTTCTTCTTGCGAAAGGTCATCGGCGTAGATAATCGCGTTATCCTGATCGGTTGTCAGCGTCTGTTCCCGCCGGCCTTCACTGCCGAGGACCAGGAAGGCAAAGCCCCGCGGCAAGTCGGGGAATTGCTCCTGTTGCAGAATATCGATCAGTCGCAGAACGGTCTGATCGTTGAGGAGCGAGATGAGACGGACCAGATCATAGGTGCGGACGCCGGAGTTGAAGAGAAAAATCACCAGATCATCAAGATCCTTATGCAGTTTTTTGAGTTTTTCGACTGTTTTCGCCTCATCGATCGATTTCAGCAACTTTTGTGGAGAGCGTGTCTGCAGCTGGATAATGTCGGTTTCGTTGATGGTGCTGATAAGGCGGTTGTCCGCGTTGACCACTCCGACCCGGTGGATCCGGTGACGTGACATCTGATAGAGAACTTCAAAGAAACTGTCCTCTTCGGCCACTGAAATTACCGGCGAGGTCATGATTTCGTGGACCTTGAGTGCTGTTGGATCGAGCCCCCCGGCAACGACCTTGCTGCGTAGATCGCGATCGGTCATGATGCCGACCGGAACCTCATTCTCATCACAGGCGATAATGCACGAAGTGCTCTGTTCGCGCATGATGATGGCGGCATTCACGACGGTTTCGTTCAACTGGCAGGTCACCAGTCGCGGCGGGTAATAATCCCTGACCGGGAGAAAAAGACTGTTTTCCTGGGTCATGTGAAATCCTGATTCGGGCGCAAGGAACAGCGGGCATTCCGACGAACGTTCAGAACAAGTTTAGGCGACAGATGGCAGCTGTCAAATGGATGTCGCTGTGATGTGGGAAAAGTGAAGGGGTGGGGCACAGGATGTTGTGCCCGGCAGCGACAAAAACGGGTGCTGCCGGGCATCAGGAATTCAGACTTTTTTGACGAACTCCGATTTCAGTTTCATCGGGCCGATGCCGGGAATTTTACAGTCGATATCATGGTCGCCAGCGACCAGCCGGATATTTTTGACCTTGGTGCCGACCTTGACCACCAGCGAAGAGCCTTTAACCTTCAGGTCCTTGATCACTGTAATGGTGTCGCCGTCCTGCAGCAGGTTGCCATTGGCATCGCGTTTGACGGCGGAATCCTCGCCTTCAGAGTCGCTGCCGGTACTTGACCACTCATGGGCACATTCCGGACAGACGAACAGCCCCCGGTCTTCGTAGGTGTATTCGGACCCGCATTCCGGGCAGTCGGGAAAATCACTCATTGTTTTATCCTCTGGCGGTTGGTTGAGGTCTGAAGATAATCAGAGAGTCTCTTCAGGTCAAGCAGAGAGAGGTCGGGCTATGGATTTCGTCGGGGCAATAAGCGGATTACTTCTCGATCTCTTGTTTAAAGTTCATCATCTCGCAGTCAAACGCGACCCAGGGAAGCTTGCTCTGGCAGAAAATATTGACGTCCGGCGTTGTTTCAGCAGGCAGGTTCAGGGTGCCGAAATGGACCATTCGCAGGCGGGGATATTTCAGGTTCAGGTTGAAGACCGGTGTCCCGCAGATTTTGCAGAAATGCTTGCGCGCATTTTCGGTCAGGGAAAAACACGACAAAAAGTCTTCGCCGGCAGTCAGCTCGAAGTTCTTCTGTGAAACCACGAAATAGGTCGAAAAAGAACCGCCATTCATTTTACGGCAGCTGTTGCAGTGGCAGTTGACGACATTTGTGCGCAGTGCCTTGACTTCAAAGTTGATTGTCCCGCAGCCGCAGCTGCCGCTGAAATGACTGGACATGATAGTTTCCTCGATTCACTTTCTGCTGATTCCGGATGCTAAGCGGTGCCGGGAACGGTGATGACTGAGCATCATATCACTCCTTCCTTTCTCTGTTTACTGAGATACTGCTATTCGGCCGGAGAAAATTTTGCCGCCACAGTTCTTGATGAAATCATATGATCTTCAGCTCGGCTCTCTCCAAACACCGCGGCTCCTCCCCCTAATTTCCAGGGAGATGAGCAGCCGCGCCTCTTCCTTTGTAAGGTTGAGTATGCTCACAGGGAGGGGCTGCCAACCCGATTCAGCATCCTCCAATCCCCTGGGCCTCAATCAAGTTTAAATTCCAGGGTTACTCGTCAGTCCCGGTCGCGCCTGGATCGTTGTGACTCGGCGGAGCACTGTAGGATTTTCCACAGGCAGATGTTGAAATACCTACAATCAGGGGTTATTTTTGCCTGGAGATGGAAGGCAGTTTCTAGTAATTTTAAGGACTTGGGTGACTGGCGTTGATTTTGCGTACATTTTAAGTGGGCAGGGGGATTTTTTTCATTTTTCCAAGAATCAGGGGGGCTCTTTTGGATTCGGGACCGGTTGTCAGCCAGCTGGTTCTTACCCTTGGCAAATAATGCCTGCTGGGAGTGTCGGTGGGGATTTAGCCGATATTCCCGCTAATCAAGCAAAAAGGAGATGGGCTATGCGGACTGTTGGTTCTCTACTGGTTGTACTCGGAGTTTTGGTACTGGTATCAGGTTGCGCGTCCAAACAGGATATTGCGAACATGAGCCTGGGAGAGGAGCAGGTGGTGGAACGTATTCCGGACCCAGCTCCTGAGTGGCTCAACATGCCCTACGAGGAATCCGGAGAACGGCTTCTTTTCAAGGGTGAAGCGTCGCGGGGCAGCGATGTCTCTCTTTGTCTGCGGCAGTCCAAGGCCAATGCGGTCCAAAATCTCGTGGAAGCGATCAACGTCAAGGGCCGCTCCGAGTTTTCCGAAGCGGTCCGCGGCGTCAACGTCTCCGAGGCGGCCCTGGGGCGTTATCTTGACAGCGTGATCGCCTGGACCAGCGAAAATATTCAGGTCTCCGGTATCGTGACCCAGGATGAGTATCGGGAAAAAGTCCAGGTCCGTACTTATGAAGGTGTCAGTTACTACTACAATTGCGTTTCCCGGCTTTCCGTACCGGTCGAAAGCTATCAGCACGCGCGACAGGCGGCTTTGACCCGAGCGGTGGTTGAGGCGCAGGATGACGAAGCCAAAGCCCTGGCACTGGAGGCCAAGGCGCGACTCGCACCTTGAGTTCTCACTATGAGACGTACTCTACTTTGGGTCATGCGACGGTTGGGCTGGGCAGGTGTTCTGCTGCTCGCGGCCGGGATATGGGGTTGTGTGCCCGAGTTTTCTCTTACCGGCTCTGACAGCGAACGACTTGTCGAGCGATCAGCCCGGAACAGACCCGGGTGGATTACCCAGTTGCCCCAGAAAAAAGGTTATTTTTTCGCTACCGGTATCGCCACCGGCGCGGGTTCTCTTGAAGAAGGCAGAACAGCAGGGATTCAGGCCGCTGTTCAGGACGTGGTAAATTACCTGGGGATCCGGGCGAAGGTCCATTACACTGAGACCAGAACCGAACTTTCGACCCGTCTGGTCAACCGAATCACATCGGAAGGCTTTGCCCAGGTCACGAAAAGTCGTCCGGTGGAAATG
>JAJRWF010000170.1 GCA_024276905.1 Deltaproteobacteria bacterium | reverse complement strand
GAACGTCTTGAGCCGCTGCAGCAGAAGATGGCGGCCCAGGGAATCGCCGCCGGTGAGCTTGACTGGTATCTTGATACCCGCCGTTGGGGCAGTTGTCCGCATGCCGGTTTCGGTCTCGGCTTCGAGCGGCTGCTGATGTACCTGACCGGGATGGAAAATATCCGCGACGTTATCCCCTTTCCACGTACTCCCGGCCATGCACACTTCTGAGCGTTGTGTCCTGCTGCGGGGGATCTTCCTGCTGCTGATTCTGCTGTTCTGCCTGGCCGCCACGGCGGTGGCCGAGGAAGAGCTGATTGCCGCCGAGAAGACCGTCGTGATCGGTGGCGATCACAACTACCCTCCTTACGAATATCTCGACCAGTTCGGTTTTCCCGCCGGTTACAATGTCGAACTGTCGAAGGCGATTGCCAAGGTGATGGGGATGGAGGTGGAGATCCGCCTCGATTCCTGGGGGGCTATGCGGCGAGCGTTGAATAGCGGCGATGTCGATATCCTGATGGGGATGGCCCATACCGTGGAACGGGCCGAGGAGGTCGATTTTTCCATTCCTCACGCCAAGGTGCATCAGTCGATCTGGGTGCGTAAAGGCAATACCGCCATTCGTTCTGCGACGGATCTGGCCGGTAAGGATGTGGTCGTCATGAAGGGCAGCGTCATGCATGACTACATGATCGAGCGTGAAATTCCTGCCAACCTGTTTCTGGTTTCGACTCTGGCCGACGCGCTGACCCTGCTTGCCTCCGGTCAGCATGATTGCGCCCTGGTTGCCAAACTGCCCGGTGAATACCTGCTCAGTGAACTGAATATCGATAATATCCATCCGATTGCCCGCCCGCTGGTGGCCCAGAATTACGGTTTTGCGGTCAAAAAGGGCAACCAGGAACTGCTGGCGCGTTTCAACGAAGGGCTGGCCCTGCTGAAAAAGTCGGGTGAATATCGTCAGATCCGTGAAAAATGGCTCGGTGTCCTGCAGCCTGAGGGGATTCCAGGGGCGTTGATTGTACGTTACGGTGCGCTGGTTCTCGGTCCTTTACTGCTCGGACTGGTGATCATCACGCTCTGGTCGCGCACTCTGCGCAAGCAGGTGGCATTGCGGACCCGTGAGCTGGAGCGGGAGATTGTCGAGCGTAAACGGGGGGCCGAGGAGTTGCAGGTGCGGCAGAAGCAGCTGTTGCATGCCGACAAGATGACCTCGCTGGGAATTTTGACCTCGGGAGTTGCCCACGAAATCAATAATCCGAACGGTTTGATTCAACTCAGTTTGCCACAGCTCAGTAAATCCTGGCAGGATGCCATGCCGGTACTCGAAGAACACTTTCAACGTCATGGCGATTTTAAACTGGGCTGGTTCAATTATTCGCGGATGCGTGAAGAGATCCCACAGATGTTTGACGAAATGCTGGCCAGTTCCAACCGGATCAAGCGGATTGTCGAGGATTTGAAAGATTTCGCCCGACGTGATGATTCCGGCTATAACGATCCGGTTGATTTTAACGAGGTGATCAGGGCGGCCTTGCGGCTGGTTGATAATTCAGTGCGTAAGGCAACGGACAATCTTAGCGTTGATCTGGTCGCCGGTCTGCCGCGTTTTCGAGGCAATGGCCATCGTATCGAACAGGTTGTGGTCAACCTGGTTTTGAATGCCTGTCAGGCTCTGACGTCACGCCGGCAGGCGATCAGCCTGCGAACCGGACAGCTGGTGGCAGAAGAACGGATTTATCTCGATGTTATCGACCAGGGTTGCGGTATGGACCCGGCGCAGCTCGGACGGATCACCGATCCCTTTTTCACCACCCGGCGTGAGACGGGCGGTACCGGACTCGGGCTGTCGGTTTCCGACGGAATCGTCAAAGACCATCAGGGCAGGCTTGAGTTCAGTTCCAAGCCTGGTGCGGGGATGAAGGTTCGTTTGTTGCTGCCGATCTACCAGGAGGAAACCGATGAGTGACAAACCTCTTTATCCTGCCTTCGGGGTGCTGCTGGTCGATGACGAGCTGCCCTGGTTGCGCCGCTTGAGCATGACCCTTGAGGGACCGGGAGGCATCACCAATCTGATCCAATGTTCCGACAGCTGTCAGGTGATGGATATTCTGGCTGCCAAGAAGATTGGCGTGGTATTGCTCGACCTGACCATGCCGCAGCAGTCCGGCGAACAGTTGCTTGAACAGATTACCGCCGAGTACCCGCAGATCAGTGTCATTATCCTTAGCGGTATGAACCAGCTGGAGACAGCGGTGCGTTGCATGCGCCTGGGGGCCTTCGACTATTTTGTCAAGACGGTCGATGAAGAGCGGTTGGTCGATGGGGTGCGGCGGGCGGTGCGGATGGTTGAATTGGAGCACGAAAATCGCGCCATGCAGCAGCATTTTTTTCGTGATCAACTCGAATCGCCGGAGGCTTTTGCTCCGATCATTACCGACAGCCCGATGCTGCGCCGGATTTTTCGCTACGTCGAGGCGGTAGCACCGAGTCAGCAGCCGATCCTGATCACCGGGGAAAGCGGGACCGGCAAAGAGCTGATTGCGCGGGCGGTTCATCAGCTCAGTCGGCGCAACGGACCGCTGGTATCGGTCAACGTGGCGGGGCTGGATGATAATCATTTTTCCGATACTCTGTTCGGACACCTGCGAGGGGCCTTTACCGGCGCTGAGACTGTGCGTGGCGGCATGGTTGAGCGGGCGGCCGAGGGAACCCTGTTTCTGGATGAAATCGGTGATCTGAGTTCGGCGTCACAGGTCAAACTGCTGCGTTTACTGCAGGAGGGAGAGTATTACCCGCTCGGCAGTGATCAGCCGAAACAGATGAGCGCCCGGGTGGTGGTGTCGACCCATCAGAATCTTGAGTCCAGACTGGCCGCCGGGGAATTCCGCCGCGACCTCTATTATCGCCTGCTATCTCATCATGTCCAACTTCCGCCGCTGCGGGAACGAAAAGAAGATCTGCCGCTGCTGCTCGACCATTTTCTGGAAAAGGCCGCGTGTCAGCTGGGTAAAAAGAAACCGACCCCTCCGCCTGAGCTGGTTGTGCTGCTGGCAACCTACGGGTTCCCGGGAAATATTCGTGAGCTCGAAGCGATGGTTCATGATGCTGTCAGCCTGCACGAAGGACGAATCATGTCGATGACGAGTTTTATCGAACGGATCGGCCAGGCACCGCTGGAGTCAGATCAGGCGGATGCAGGCGGGGGGGGAAACCCTTTTCTGGCCATCGGCGAGTTGCCAACCTTGCGACAGACGGGGCAATTGCTGGTGGAAGAGGCGATGCGCCGTGCCGAGGGGAACCAGAGTATTGCCGCGCGCCTGCTCGGGATCTCTCAGCCTGCTTTGAGTAAGCGGTTGAAGAAATAGCTGCAGGCGACGGGAGAAAGGCCGAAAATACCTCTCGGCAGCCCGCATGATTCGTCTATGGTCTGGAAGTCTCTTCTCTCGCGTCCTGAACCCTCATAACTTTTCCTATAGATCTGAGGCAGGTTATAATGTCGGTTATCTCCCTGTTTTTCAACGGGAAAAAACACTTATCGGTCATCCTTGTCCCTCTCCGGTTATACCCCTAGCGTTTATCCGCCGAGGGGCAACGGGTCGGGAAACCCCTTCCGTTCGGCGCTATAACAGCGTTTGTGTGTTCTGGCATTGGCCTTGCTATCTCAGTCCCGCCATTAGACATGTTTACCTTGGGCTCTGCACAGGGCGGGTCCCGACAAATTCCCTTATAAGGAGAGAAATGACGATGAAGAAGATGATGCTTGCTCTGATGGTGCTTGCTGTAGCAGTGACTTTTGTCTCTGTTCCCGAAGCCAAGGCTGAAAACAAGTTTGTCACCATTGGAACCGGTGGCGTAACTGGTGTCTACTACCCAACTGGTGGCGCGATCTGTCGTCTGGTCAACAAAACCCGCAAAGAGCATGGGATCCGTTGTTCGGTTGAGAGTACTGGTGGTTCTGTTTATAACCTGAACACCATTCGTGCCGGTGAACTCGACATGGGTGTTGCGCAATCCGACTGGCAGTATCACGCTTATCACGGAACCAGCAAATTCAAAAACCAGGGGCCCAATAAGGACCTGCGCGCCGTATTTTCAGTACACCCTGAGCCCTTTACCGTTGTTGCCCGCAAAGATTCCGGCATCAAGAACTTTATGGACCTCAAGGGTAAGCGGGTTAACATCGGCAACCCCGGTTCCGGACAGCGTGGCACCATGGAAGTTCTGATGAGCGCTCTGGGTTGGACCAAGGCTGATTTTAAATTGGCTTCGGAACTGAAGTCTTCTGAGCAATCCAAGGCTTTGTGTGACAACAAGATCGACGCAATCGTCTTTACGGTTGGTCATCCGAGTGGCTCAATCAAAGAAGCCACCACCTCCTGTGATTCTGTCATGGTGACCGTTGATGGCCCTGCCGTCGATAAACTGGTCAACGATAACGATTATTATCGGACCGCAACCATTCCTGGTGGTATGTATCGCGGTACCCCGACCGACACCAAAACTTTCGGCGTCGGGGCAACCTTTGTCTCTTCGGCCAAGGTCCCCGAAGATGTCATCTACAATGTCGTCAAGGCAGTTTTTGAAAACTTCAATGATTTCAAAAAACTTCACCCGGCATTTGCCAACCTGAAGAAAGCGGAAATGATCAAGGATGGTCTTTCTGCTCCTCTGCACAAGGGTGCGATCAAGTACTATAAAGAAGCAGGTCTGCTGTAACTCAGCGGGTGTAATGCTGAAAAAATGCACCGCCGCAACGCGGCGGTGCATTTTTTTTCGAGTGGGAAGATTTTCCCTTGTCCATCACCTCTTGAAGACATTCAGCGCTTGGTATCGAATCTATTGAAGGGTTATTGAATATGACTGAAGCACATGAGACTATAAAAACTGAAAAAGAACTTCAGGAGATGATTGCAGAATCCGAGTCCGGGGCGCGAAATCCAACTGGTGCATTCCCGAAGAAGGTTTTGTTTTTTATCCCTTTGCTCTGGACAGTTTTTCAACTCTGGTATGCATCTCCGCTGCCCTTTCTCTTCAATTTTTTCGTTCTGAATGACACTGAAGCTCGCGCGATTCATCTGGCTTTTGCCATATTTCTTTCTTTTACAGCCTTTCCGACATTCAAGAAATCGCCCAAAACCTATATTCCACTACAAGATTGGCTGTTGGGCCTGGTCGGTGCCTTCTGTGCCGCGTATCTCTATATTTTTTATGTCAGCCTGGCTGATCGTCCTGGCCTTCCGACCACGACGGATCTGGTTGTTTCGGTTGTCGGGTTGTTCCTGTTGCTGGAGGCGACTCGCCGGGCACTTGGTCCACCATTGATGGTTGTGGCTGCTGTCTTTATCACCTACACCTTTGCGGGCCAATGGATGCCGGATATTATTGCGCACAAAGGGGCCAGTCTGGCAAAGGGGATGTCACACTACTGGCTGGGAACCGAAGGGGTTTTCGGTGTCGCCCTGGGGGTTTCTACGGGCATGGTCTTTATGTTTGTGCTCTTTGGCGCCATGCTGGAAGCGGCCGGAGCAGGGAATTATTTCATCCGGACCGCGTTTGCTGCGTTGGGACACCTCAAAGGCGGCCCTGCCAAAGCGGCTGTCGTTGCTTCCGGTCTGACCGGGCTTGTCTCTGGTTCTTCCATTGCCAATGTTGTGACCACCGGCACCTTTACCATTCCACTGATGAAAAAAGTTGGCTTCAAGGCAGAGAAGGCTGGAGCGATTGAGGTCGCCTGCTCAACCAATGGTCAGCTTATGCCGCCGGTCATGGGTGCCGCAGCTTTTCTGATGGTTGAATATGTCGGCATAACCTATATCGAGGTTATAAAGCACGCTTTTCTCCCCGCAATTATTTCTTATATTGCTCTGGTCTATATCGTTCACCTTGAGGCCTGTCGTATGGGGCTTGAGGGGATGGAGAAGCTGGTTTCCAAAACCTTGTCGCAGAAGATTTTCTCTTTTGCTTTTACGATCCTTTCGCTGATTATTATCGGTGGCGTGACCTATTATGGTCTGGGCTGGATAAAAGGCGTTGCCGGAGGCGCGACCATTTATATTATTTCGGTCCTGCTGGCGTTGGCGTATCTGGTTCTGCTGTGGTTGGCCTGTAAAGTTCCGGAACTGGATAAGAGCACGGAAATCAAAGAGCTGCCCCCCTTGGGACCGACCGCCCAGTCCGGGCTTTATTTCCTGCTGCCAGTAGTGGTCTTGATGTGGTGCCTGACCGTCGAGCGGCTCTCTCCGGCCCTTGCTGCCTACTGGGCCACGGTATTGATGATCGTGATCCTGCTGACTCAGCGTCCCCTGAAGGGGGTTTTCCGTAAGTTACAAGGCGAAGAATTTTCCTTCAAAATGGGATTTATGGATCTGATTGACGGGATGGTCGCCGGAGCCCGTAACATGATCGGGATCGGTGTTGCGACCTCAGCCGCCGGAATTGTCGTCGGTACCGTAACCCTCACCGGTGTCGGTCTGGTCATGACCGAGTTTGTTGAGTATATCTCTGGTGGCAATCTGATGCTGATCCTGATTTTTACGGCGATTATCAGTCTGATTCTCGGTATGGGCTTGCCAACCACCGCCAACTATATCGTCGTTTCGACTCTGATGGCGCCGGTCATTGTCGATCTGGGTGCCCAGAACGGCTTGATTGTGCCGCTGATCGCGGTCCACCTGTTTGTCTTCTATTTCGGGATTCTGGCTGATGACACGCCACCGGTCGGCTTGGCGGCTTTTGCCGCCGCCGGGATCTCGGGAGGTGATCCGATCCAGACCGGAATCCAGGGATTTATCTACGATATCCGCACGGCGGTGCTGCCGTTCATGTTTATTTTCAATACCCAGTTGCTGATGATCGGTATCGATCACTGGTACCACCTGGTGTTGGTGGTGGCTGGAGCGGTGCTTGCCATGCTCGCCTTTGCGGCCGGAACGCAGGGTTTTTTCCTGGTCAAGTGCCGGATATGGGAGACGGTCGGCCTGCTGTTGATAGCGCTGGTGCTGTTTCGTCCCGGACTGGTCTGGGATGAGATTTATCCGCCCCTGATCGAAGAGCCTCCGGCGCAGCTTGAAGTCTGGGTCGGCAAGATGGAACCGGGTTCCTCTTTACGCCTGATGCTCAAAGGGGAAAAGATGAATGGCAAGGAATACACCAAAACCATCATGCTGGCCGTTGGTGACGAAGCGACCGGTGCCGAACGTCTGGCCGGTATCGGCATTGAAACGCGCATCGAGGATGGAAAAATTCTGGTCGATAACGTCGTTTTTTCCAGCTTGGCTGAAAAGGCGGGAGTCGATTTTGATCAGGAGATCCTGAATATCCAGATGCCGACTGAGCGTTTGCCGAAAGAGCTGATGTACATCCCGGCAGTCCTGCTGTACGCTTTTATCTGGTGGGTTCAGGCCCGGCGCAGAAAAGAAGAGGAGGCGGTTGTCGCCTGAGTAGAGCTTGAGTTTTTCGTGCTGCAAGCTAAAAGAGGAGAACAGCATGTCGATCGAGATAAAGCACATCCTTGTCGCCAAGGATTTGAGTAAAGAGTCTTCGAACGTTATTCGTTACGCACTTGAGCTGGCGGCCAAATTTGATGCCCAACTGCACATTCTGCACGTTATGCCGACGGTAGATCCGGCAGTCCTTAATATGGTTGCTCTCAATATGGGTGCGGATAAATTGTCGCAGCTCAATGCAGCCAACGAGGCGAGTCTGGCGAAACAGACTCGCGAGCAGCTCGATGAAATTCTGCGGGGTGAGACGGAACTGCTTGAAGCGGACCTGAGACACCCGCCACAGATAGAAGTTCACCATGGTGAACCGACACCGATGATTCTGAGCGTTGCTGATCATCTGGATGTTGATATGATTGTTCTCGGCAGTCATAGCAAGGGACGGCTGCATTATGCGTTTCTGGGCAGTGTCGCCGAAAAAATACTGCGTAAAACCCACAAGACTGTGGTTATCGTCCCGCCCCATATCGGTCACTCAGACCATTAGCATCACGGTTCCATTGGAATTGTACAGAGCGAATAAGGCCCCGCTTTCGAGTTTGATTCGAAGCGGGGCTTTTTTATTTCGCCCTCAGGGCTCCCCTGTTTTATCCGCTTGGCTGCTGCCCGGAAGTGGAACGCCGGAAAGCAGGTAAATATACCGTTGCTGGTCGCGTGTTTACGGGTTGTCTGGACAATTATAAGAGTAGCCACATTGACACTTACTAAAGTTATGGTACGTTTTCCTTCTCTATACATGTCACTTCAGACATGCAACATCCGAGTCAACACACTAAATTCAGCGCTTCAGACAGAAGATTCGAAGCGAAAATGAAAACGCGAGCAGGGGAGGTAATATGAGGTTGAAGAATTGTTCAATAGGGGCATTGTTGCTCTGTTTGATTCCATTGCAGGCGTTCGCTCTGGACTGGAGCAAAATTCGACTCAATGGCTTTGCTTCGCAGGGATATCTGTCGAGTTCCGACAACAACTTTCTTGCTGATACCACCGACGGCACCTTTCAGTACAACGAACTGGGTCTGACTATCAACACCCAGGTCAGTGACAAGTTGCGGGTCGGCGCCCAGCTGTTGTCACGCGATCTGGGTGAAGTCGGCAACAATGAAATTCGTCTTGACTGGGGTTACGGTGATTACCGTTTCACAGACTATTTCGGCGTGCGTGCGGGGAAGGTCAAACTGCCGCTAGGTCTTTACAACGAAGGCCGAGATAGTGATTTTCTGCGCGCGATGGTTTTTTTGCCGCAGAGCATCTACAACGAAAATCAACGGGACATGCTGGTGGCCTACCAAGGGGTCGGCATCTACGGGAATCTGGCTTTAAATGCCGCCGGTGACCTCGATTACCACGTCTTTTACGGTACCACCAACATGCCCGACGATGCTCTGATGTTCAAGACGGTTCGCAACTCGTTCAACCGGATTTCCACCGGGTCGGGCGGGCAGCAGGTGACCGCTGTTGATGAGGATGACAGCACGTATTATGGCGGGGCCCTGGTTTACAACACTCCACTCGACGGGTTACGTCTCGGGGTCTCATACCTTTCTTCCGAAAACAACTTCAAGGCGACATTCACCAACGGAGCAACCGCCGACGGACAGCTTGAAATTGACAACCACTTTGTCCTTTCCCTCGAATATATACAGGACTATTTCGGGCTGATGGCCGAATACATGGAGATGACAACATCGCAGAACTTCCTCAGTGTAACGACCACAGAAAAAAATCCACAGGCCTGGTATCTCATGCTGCATTGGTATGCAACCGAGCAGCTGACTTTTTCGGTTCTTTACGATGTTCGCTATGCAGACAAGGATGACAAGGACGGCAACAGTTTCGTTGCCATGGGAATGCCGGATTTTCTCGGCTGGCGCAAGGATGCAGGCTTGGGCGCCCGTTACGATGTCTCCGAAAATTGGACGCTGAAAACGGAGTATCACAAGGTGGAAGGCAACGAGTTGTTCACCACGGTGATCGATACTGCCAGTACTCTCGAGAAGAATTGGGACTACTTCGCGTTCAAAGCGACATTTAATTTTTAACGGGAGCTGGCCATGAAAAAATTGATAACTGCCCTGTTCATAGTTGCTGTTGCTCTGCCGAATGCCTATGCCGCAGACTTCGCCCTGATCGTTAATCAATCGAATCCTGAAAATTCCATTTCGCGCGGCGATGCAAAAAGCATCTTTCTCGGCAAGAAGTCCACCTGGCCGAACGGCGTTGCGATAAAACCGGTGTTGCAAAAAAAAGCTGCGATCCATAAAGGTTTCACCAAGGCGATCACCGGAAAATCGTCAAAACAGTATGCCAATTTCTGGAGGAAAGCCACATTTACCGGCACCGGAGTGAGTCCGAAATCATTGTCCAGTGACGCCGAGGTGGTGACCTTTGTTGCCGCCAACGCCGGGGCGATCGGTTATGTATCTCCCGCCGCCGCGGGCGATTCTGTTAAAACTCTGCAGGTTCAGTAACCCAGTGGGGATGCGATGAAGTTTTCACAAACGATCAAGGCAAAAGTCTGGCTTTGCGTAGGGGTTGTTCTGCTGGGAATGATTGTTTCATCTCTGTATACGGTGAGTTTCAACTCTTCATTGGGGCGAGATCTTGAAACGCTGGAAAAGGTTCATTTTCCTTTGTCAATGCAGGGAAGCAAGCTCCTGAATCTGTTTAAAAAACAGGCCAAACTCTATGAAGATGGTGTCATGCTTGGCGAGGAAGACGCTGTCAACGAAGCCGATGGTTTGTCCAGGGGAATTCTGGTTCAGTTTGATCAGATCGGTGAGGTTTCCGGAGTGCTTGACAGCGCTGCGAAAATTTCAGGACTGGCAAAGAGCTATCGGAACTATGCGGCCCTGGCGGCGACAAATTATCGCAAGCTGGTCAACGGGGAAGATTTTTCTGCACTTCAGAGCGAACTGAAACAGCTCAATGACATCAGGGATCAACTGACCGCAGGTCTTGCGGAGCTGGAAGAATCCTATGTTGTTACTGTCGGTGAGAAGCTCGGAGAAAGTATGCTTGCTGCCCAGAAGCACACACGCCTGACATTGATTTTGCTGGCTATTGTCGTGCTGGTTTCGGCGGTCTGGATCAGTATTCTCTCCAAACGGCTACTCATCCAGCCGCTTGTTAGTATTCGATCTCTGGTTCAGGCCCTCACTGAAGGGCGGATCGGCGCCACGGAAAAGCTGAACTTCAGCTCGCAGGATGAAATTGGTCTGGTGGCCAGAGATCTTGATTGCATGCTGGGTATTTTACAGGGAGTGGCGACCTTGACTGAGCGGATTGCCCAGGGTGATTTGAGCGTTGATGTCAAGCTGGCATCGGATCAGGATCAGTTGGGGCGTGCCCTGCAAGCGATGATTGAAAATCTTGGCGAAGCCCTGGGCGAGGTTCAAACGGCAGGAGAACTGATTGCCAACGGGACCTCTCAGGTTTCGAGTGCCAGCCAGTCCCTCTCTCAGGGCGCAACGGAGCAGGCCAGTTCCATGGAAGAGGTTTCCAGCGCTATGACCCAGATCGTCTCGCAGACCAGGCAGAGTTCGGAAAATGCCTCACAAGCCAATCTGTTGGCGAGTCAGGCCCGCGAAATAGCAGAAAAGGGTAACGAGTATATGCAGCAGATGGTTGAGTCGGTGGGCGAGATCAACGAGGCTGGGCAAAGTATTTCCAGAATTATCAAGGTCATCGATGAAATTGCCTTCCAAACCAACCTGCTCGCTCTGAATGCGGCTGTTGAAGCGGCTCGTGCCGGCCAGCACGGCAAAGGGTTCGCCGTGGTCGCCGAGGAAGTCCGCAACCTTGCTGCTCGCAGCGCCAAGGCTGCCGGGGAGACTGCCGGTCTGATCGAACGTTCAGTGTCCAGAGGGGAAAACGGGGTGCAGATTGCTGATCGCACCGCAGGTGCTCTGCAGGAGATTGTTTCCAGTATTACCCAGGTGACTGAGCTGGTGGGCGACATTGCCGCTGCCAGTAAGGAGCAGTCGCAAGGGATCGAACAGGTCAATCAGGGGCTTTCCCAGATTGACATGGTAACCCAGCGCAATACAGCCAGCGCCGAGGAAAGTGCTTCTGCCGCCGAGGAGCTGGCAGACCAGGCGGAAAAGCTGCAGCGTCTCCTGCTGCGGTTCAAGCTGAAAGAGACTGTCGGCCAGACGTCGCCACTCGGAGTGTACGAACAAGATCGGCTCACCACTGCGCAGATTGTCATGTAGCAGGTTGTTGTTGTGGCGTAGCGCTGCGCATGAGATTTATGATGACATAATAATCCAGCAGTTTGTCGGACTATGCGAGCCGAAGCGAATCTGTCGGTGCGACTCAGGGGCAAATTATTGACTTTTCGCGGTCTTAAATGGTAGAAATCCCTATTTTTACCTGACGGGCGCCCTTAAATGTATTTCCCCTCCCGACAAGATTTCTCCGCCTTGGCGCAACAGGGCAACCTGATCCCGGTCTATCGCGAAATTCTCGCCGACATGGAAACCCCGGTTTCGGCCTTTCGTAAGATTGACGATGGCGACACGGCCTTTTTGCTCGAATCGATTGAGGGCGGCGAAAAATGGGCGCGTTACTCTTTTCTGGGCAGTGGGCCGGCGCGAATTTTTCGCTGCCGCGATAACTATTTTGAGGTTGTCCATCTCGGTCAGGTTGAGCAGAGCGGTGAAGCGGATGATCCGCTCGCTGAACTGCAGCGGCTGCTGGAAACCTATCGGCCGGTTGAAATTGATGGACTGCCCCGTTTTTTCGGTGGTGCGGTCGGCTATCTCGGTTACGATATGGTGCGCTTTGTCGAGGAGTTGCCCGATAAGAATGCGCGCGACAGCGACAACTGGGATGCCTGCTTTCTACTGACCGAAGGGCTGTTGATTTTCGACAACATGCGCCAGAAAATCAAGGTTGTATGCAACGTTCATTTGGCTGAAGTGGAAGATCCGCAAACAGCCTATGAGCGTGGGATAGCACGGATCGATACTCTGATCGAGCAACTCAGGCAGCCCTTGCCGCACCGAATTGCCCCGCATCAGGATGCTCCAGAGCAGGTTCTGACCCCCAATTTCACCCCCGAAAACTTTTGCAAAGCGGTCGAACGGTGCAAGGAATATATCCGTGCCGGAGATATCTTCCAGGTGGTGCTGTCGCAGCGTTTTGCAGGGAAACTGCAGGCTGATCCTTTTGATATTTACCGCGCTCTGCGTACCATCAACCCTTCTCCCTACATGTTTTTTCTGCGCTTTGGCGACAATCTGGTGGTCGGGGCTTCGCCCGAGGTGCTGGTGCGCAAGGAAGGTGAGCAGGTTGAGGTGCGGCCGATTGCTGGTACCCGTCCGCGTGGGGCGACTCCCGAAGAGGATCTGCAGTTAGAAGACGAGCTGTTGGCCGACCCCAAGGAGCGGGCCGAGCATATCATGCTGATCGATCTCGGGCGCAACGATGTCGGTCGGGTGGCCAAGCCTGGCACGATTGAAGTCAGTGAGCTGATGGTGATCGAGCGCTACTCACATGTGATGCATATTGTTTCGAATGTCCGCGGCAAACTGCGCAACGGACTGAACGCCTTTGATGTCTTTCGCGCCGCTTTTCCGGCCGGGACTCTGTCCGGCTCGCCCAAGATCCGGGCGATGGAGATTATCGACGAGTTCGAGCCGCACCGACGTGGCGTTTATGGCGGCGCCGTCGGGTATTTCTCGTTCAGCGGCAATATGGACCTGGCCATCGCGATTCGCACCCTGATGGTCGAAAAGGGGCGGATTTTGCTACAGGCCGGGGCGGGAATCGTCGCCGACAGTGACCCCGAGATGGAATATCAGGAGACGCTCAACAAGGCCCAAGGCGTCAAGCACGCTATCGAGATGGCCAACCGTGGTCTTGACTGAGAAGTCTGTTGCTGACAATTATCTCTAACGTAAATTCTTAAGGAAGACCCTTGCCGGACATCCTATTCTCAAGAAGAACGGAAAATTCCTTTCCGTTCTTCTTGTCGCCTGCTTTACTCAAATAATAGTCACTGCTGGACGAAATTCTATTTAAAATGAGATAGTCTTTGTAGATGCCAATGAACATCCTCTGGGCGGTTGTTTACAGCGATTGGCTGTTATTATTCCTGCTCGCATTGGAGTCTTTGCTATGCATCTTGATATAAGAACGATCATTTTTATAAATTCTGTTGTCCAGGCGCTCTTTGCTGTCGGCCTTTTCTGCATCAGCCGGGCATGGATTAAGGCATCGGCCTTGAACCTGATTGCTCTCGCACTTGCCTGCGGGTCAATTGGCGGTTTTCTCGTCGCCTATCGAGGTATTATTTCTCCCTTTTTATCTATTGTTGTGGCCAATATTTTTATTCTCAGTAATCCG
>JAJRWF010000023.1 GCA_024276905.1 Deltaproteobacteria bacterium | reverse complement strand
TGTCGGTTTGAAGCCAGGTAGAAATCGGCGAGTTCCTGATAAGACCTCCAATTGAAGGGATTGATCACAAGAGTATTCTTCAATAAAATCTCTGCTTGTTCAGCCTGTTTCATAGCAAAGAGATTACGAGCCGCCTGTTGTTGATACTCCACGTGCAAAGGGCGGCGCCAGACAGCCTGTTGATAAAGATCAAGGCTGGCAGACAAATCACCCTGACGTCCCAACACCATCCCCTCCGAAAAAGGATACACCGGCTGCAATGGCGCCAGCATTGCGGCAGTTGCAGCCACTGACCGGATATCATTCAGTTGATCGGTTTTGGCAGTAAAAAGATCCCGTTTCGCCAGCGGCGCAAATCGCGCGGCTGCCAGTTCTGATCCGCCGGAAACCAGAACAGACAGCACCAGAACCAGACCGCTGAGAAGGGTTATCCACCGTCTGGAGTACATGCCAAACGCTGGCAAAAGTGTCCGGCTCCGGCCCCGTGCAGAACTGCAATGGCTTGCAGCAACCAGCAACGCAAAGAGCAGGAAAAGATAGAGGCCGTTGGCAGGAATGGCCAGATTGAAATCGGTAAAACTATGCAGCATGATCGCGCAAAGTCCGGCAAAACTTCCGGCGCAGATCAGGCGGATCGGGCGATTGTGACGTCGCCGCCACGCAGGAATCACTGTACGTAAGATGTCGATCCAGAACCAGACGATCAACGAACAACCGATCAGACCAAGGTCAGTCAGAAGTTCAATGTAGTCATTGTGTGCATGATCAACAATAAGGTCGTGTGTTACTGCCGTCTGCCAGGCCGGGTAAGCATCAACAAAGGTCCCTGCCCCGCTACCAGTCAAGGGTGCGGCACGAAACAGGTTGATACTGTCGCGCCAATATGTCAGGCGTTGCGTCTGCAGTTCACCGACAGCGTTGAAGGTTTTTACAAAACGTTCTATCAGGGGGTCCCAACCGAAAAAGGCCAGTAAGCCGACCGACGCCACCAGCACCGACAAGAAAACCAGCATCCGGCCCCGCAGGTGTTCACGACCGGCAAGCAACACTAAAAGAATCAGTGATGAAACAAAAAGGCAAATCGTGCCGCTGCGCGAAAGACTGAAAAAGACCGAAACGGCAACCACAATTGCCACAAGGCCCAGGAGCACAGCACGATTAAACTCATTATCGGTAAAAATGTCGATAAGCCGCTCACGCAGGCTTCCATAACCGACATGTGGCACATTCAACAACAGGCAAACGATCAACAGCGGGAAAACCATTCCGATCAAGGCAGCATAATGATTGCCATTGACATAGGTCGCAAAAAACCGCCCGGCTTGCGGCCAGTGGGCAAAAAACCAGAAAATCTGCTCTGTCGGTGAAAAAAACTGCATCAGCCCCAAAAAGGCATAGAGACCGAAAAAACCGGAACACCATAACAACAGACGTTTTTGGCCCCTGGCTGCGATTAACAGATTGGTCGCGGCCAGATAGAAAGCCAAACCGGCAGAAAAACGCAAAAATTCCCCAAAGGTTGCCGCGGGATAAAGTGACAGCGGGTGCCAGCTTCCCGGGTCCAGCAACCACAAGCCCTGCTCAAGCTGCGGGACATATCCCGGCAACAGAATTTTCAGGAAATATGGTGGTAACGGCAGACACTGAATGAGCAGCCATAGACAAAACAAGCCACAAGGAAGCAATCCCGGAGGCCGGTAGAATTCCCTGCGCCGCGAAACAAGCAGCAGAAATATCAGACAACCGGCAGATAACACCAGGCGGGCCAGGGAACTCGTCGCCCCGACCCAGAGCGGCATCCCGAATAACAGCAATAGAAACAGGACCCGGGACGACTTCAGATCCGCCGATGTTCCAGGGAGACTTTCAAACATAGGGCCAGTCCCGATTCTCAATCACCAGTTCCGGATTCTCGATCATCAGTTTGCGTGCGGCCTCTTTTCCCAGCAGTTTCGCAGCCTCCTTCAATCCCGGCTGCATCCGGGGTGGGCGCCAATCGGCACCATGAGCATCGGTAGCGACAAAATGCGCCAGGCCTTTCTTCAACATATAACGGGCACACTGCCGCGCCGGAGAACCGAAATCCCCGGCCAGACTGGCAGCAGTCAACTGCCCGAGAGCGCCTTGCTCGATGAGAGGTTGCAACAGGTCAGGGTCACGTAACAGATCGGCATTCCGTTCAGGGTGGGCAATGATCGGGATCAGTCCCGCCGTGCGCAGTTGAAAAACAATGTCACGCGCTGAGGTAGGGAAATTGCTGTGAGGGAATTCCAGCAGCAGGTAACGGCCGCCATTGATACTGTGAGTACGCATCTCCTCGACCGGGATCGTATAGTGATTTTCACCACCGGGGATCAACCGCAGTGCGATATTCCGCGCAGCAAACTCCTCTTCCAGCCGCGTTATCCCCTCAGCTATCGCAGCAACCGACAATGGCGGCTCAAGAATATGCGGTGTCGCAACAACCCTTGTCACCCTGTCCGCAACCAACGCCCGCGCCAGGGCCAGTGAATCCTCAAGCCGCTGCGGCCCGTCATCCACCCCGAAGAGGATATGACAATGCAAATCGATCATGAGAACTCCGGAAAGGAGTTCAGGGGTGGGAACAAGCAGAGGCTAGAAGCGGGAACAGGAATGTGCTTCTGTCTGGTTACGAAGAATGACAGGATTCCGAAGCAATTTTTTGACGTTTTTGCTTCATTAATGCCCCGATCATTTTTGTGATAGAAGTCACTTCCTCTATCCATATTTTGCCCAGGTCCTTTGGAATATACTCAATGTCAATCCCAATATATATCTGCGTTTTCAACTCGCCGCACGATCCTTCAGCATAGTTAAGAAAATTAACGGCTTGTTGCAGAGAGGATCTTTCCTCCCCTTCAGCAATATTGCTGGGAATTGACAATCCGGAGCGCGTAATCTGGTCCCTGAAGCCATAATCCTTCAAAAACTTCAACGCACGATAAATATCAGCACTCAGTCGGGCAGATTTCTGCCACACATCAAGGTTCTCGAACCCCATCTCCCCTCCTTCCGCCCTAGCCAGTTCCCGCCCTAGCCAGTTCCCGCCCCGGAACCTTCTGGCTCCTCACCATAGATCCCATACGATCCATAATAATACTGGTAATAATAATCCGACTTTTTCAGGTCGAGGGCGTTGATGACAGTGCCCAGGATCGGGGCATTTACGTCGTGCAACAACTTGACTGCCTTGCTTGCCAATTCAAACGTGGTGCTTCGGGCTCTCAAAACAAGGATGGTGCCGTTGACCATCCGGCTTAGAATGCGCCCATCAGCGACCGACATCAAAGGTGGGGAATCACAGATGATCACATCGTAGGACTGTTCGAGTTTTTCAAACAACTTTTCCATCCGTTGCCCTGACAGCAGTTCGGACGGATTGGGCGGAATCGGTCCGGAGGTGATCAACGAAAGATTCTCCAGCGGACCTTCCGTGACCAGTCCCCTGACATCGCCACCGGCCAGCCAGTTCGACAACCCGGAGTCATTGGAAATCTTAAGGGCTTTGTGGATTCTCGGCTTGCGCAGGTCGGCATCAATCAGGACAACGTTTTTACCCGTTTGGGCCAGCACCGTTGCCAGGTTCAACGCGGTTGTCGTCTTGCCTGCAGCAGCAGTCGCACTGGTAACAAGAATCCTGCCCGGCAGCCCCTCGGAAGAAGAAAGCATCACTGCAGTCCGCAACGCCTTGTAACACTCGGCAAAAGCACTTCGTGGTTGATCAAGCACAACCCGGTCAATATTTCCCTCTTTTTCTTTCCACAGGGAAACCAGCCCCAGGGTCGGCAAACCCAGCATTTTCTCTGTTTCTTCCGGGTACTTCACCGTGTTGTCGAGATACTCCACAAAGAACGCCAGACCGATTCCGGCCATCAATCCAACAATCAGGCCCAGCAGCAGATTCTTCTTCTTGTTCGGTTTGAGCGGATAAAGCGGCTTCAATGCTTTCTCGACAATCCACAGGTTGACCGGATCGGTCTCTCCAGTGATTGACTGTTCCTTCATCTTCAGCAACAGGGCATCATAGAGTTGACGGTTGGTTTCCATCTCGCGCTTGAGCTGTTCGTACTGAATGAATTTTTCATTCAGGTTATGTGCTTCAGCCTTTGTCCGGTCCAGTTGAGCACGCAAGTTCTCTTCCGACGCCAGGGCAAATTCATATTCGTTCTTGGCCCCTTCTATCAGCCGATTGATCTCTTCCGCCTTTTTACTCAACAGAATATCCCGGTCACCCTGTGCCTTGACCATCACCGGGTGCTTGGGCCCGTACTTGGCTGACAGCTCGCGGATTTTCTGCTCTGCTTTCAGAATTTCGTCACGCAATATCTGCAGGGTATCATTGGACGTCAGTCCCAACATCGCTTCGGCAGCATCAATATCACCGGACACCTTGCTGATCCGCTGGTAAAGTTCCTGCTTGTCCTTACGCCTGGTTTCGACACGCACCAGTGCGGTACTGATTTCAGACAGTTTCTGCGGCAGCACCGTCATTCGATTTTCGACCGTCACCAGGTTATTGGCCCGCATATAGGCCTGGATTTCTTCTTCTTTAGCCTTCAGCTTTGCCCGCTCCTCATCCGCCTTGCGCGTCATCCATTCCAGGGTACGACGCGTCGCATCCATCTTCATGTTAAGCGACTGCTCGATGTAGGCCTTTGCAACAGTATTCGCTATCAATGCCGCAAAATCCGGATTGGGCGACAGGAAACTGATATGAACCAGACGACTGTTCTTCACCGGTGAAACCGTGATTTCCTCAGCCAGTTTCTCGGCCATAACATCGATCAGCGGACGGGATTCGTCAACTTTCAGTTTTTCCTCACCAAGCAGGCTTTCGCGTCCCTCGCGCAGGCCCGGTGCCGCACTGTTCCCGGTATCGAGGTGCAGCATTTCGATCACCCGTCGTGCCACAGCCTGGCTTTTGATCAACTGGAATTGCGTCTCGTAAAACTCGGGGTCAAATGAATTGAAGCGACCACCATCGGTCAGGTTGCTGTTGGCCACCTTTTCGATCATGACCTGGGTTTTTCCCTCAAACTGAGGCGTCGCCGCCAGTGTCCCGAGGATCACCAGGACCAGGATGACAGCAAAAACACTCACAACCAGTGAACGCCTTTTGTTGATGACCCGCAGGTAGTCTCTTAAATGAATTTCTTCTGTCATAGTCATTCCGGGCGCTGGGCACAGGGCACCAGGCGTCAGGTAAGGGTTATAGTCATTGGGTGTCGGGCGCTTGGCACTGGGTGGTATCGGGCATCGGGGTATTGACTTTCCCGGCGCCAAACGCCAAGCGCCTGGAGTCCGCCTTTAGCCTAAAAAAAACTCTCCGGCACAACGATTACGTCATCCGGCTGAACAATTTCGTTCATCGGAACACGTTCAAAAATCTGTTCTTTGCCATCAACAATACGAACCAGTTTGGTTTTTTTCTTGGACGCGAGTTTGGAAAAACCACCCGCCGTGGTAATTGCCTTGATCACCGTGGTGCCTTCCTTGATCTTGTAGGCATCCGGCTTGGCAACCTCGCCAGTCACGTAAACCAACCCGGCTTTTTCAACAAAAACATTGTCATTGTTGACCAGAACCACATCGACTTCCGACGACTGTTTGCCCATTAGTTCGGCAAGATCTACCAGGATCTCACTCTGGCCATTCAGAGGTTCTGCATGACGGATTGTCACCAGAGTCCCGGCATCAGGAGTCAGACCGCCAGCCCGTGAAATCAGTTCAAGCAGGCTCATCTCGCCCTGCAGCTCGTAAAGACCGGGACGCACGATCTCGCCGATAATAACCACTTTGTTGCTGCGGTATTCCTGCACCAGCACCGAAACCTGCGGATTGACCAGATAACCATCCGCCAGTTCAGAAGAAATCAGATCCCGGACCTGCTGAATTGTCAGTCCGTCGACATTCACCTGGCCGATCAGCGGAAATCCGATCTGACCGTCGGCATCGACCCGCACCCTGGTGGTCAGGTCGTCCATGTCATAAACCTTGATCAGCAGCAGATCCCCTTCCCCGACCCGGTAGGACAAATTTCCACCTAGCACGGTAACGGCCTGAAGGACAATGAGCAGGAAAAAGCTGACTGCAAAAGTTTTTTTCATTACTGACGTCGTTTCCCGATTAAGCGTTCGTAAACGTAAAGCAGCCTCGCGTTCGATTACTGAATTTCACTCAAAACGCAAGGCCGCGAGGTTACTCCGGTCTTTTTGTGCCCACCAATTTCCGGAATCGATTAATGGGCTGCAACCATTTTAGTCAGGTCTCGTGATCTTGGCAAGTCTGAGAAGAATATCATAACTTGCCGGTTAAGCTGACGAACAAACCATTAGAATCGTAGTTGAAGCTGCTGAAACTGGAATCACGGTTGACATAATTATAACCGGCGTTGATCTCGAACCATTTTTGCATCGCATAGCTCAACGACAGGGTCACCATCAGGTAGTCATCCTGCCGCTCGTCCGTTTTGCTGCCGACAGTAATCGTCCCGTCATAATCGTCCCGGGCCCACCCGGCCATCGCTGATGCCACCATTCTCTGCCCGAGTTTCTGGCTGAAAGTCGCCGCGAACCAGCTCCCAAGGATACCCGTTGTCCCGGCGGTATCACTCTCTTTCAGCTTGCGCCACAACTGCAGGTTCAGGTTGTTCTTGGGCGTAAACTGATAATCAGCCTGCAGTTCATAAACAAAATCGTCACGATCACCCAGACTGCCACTGTTGTCCTTGCTGTTGTAGCCCAGCTTACCCAGAGCCCGGACTTTTTCCGTCACCTTGTAATCAATCCCCAGGTATGCCCGCTGCTGGCTGTTATCGAGCGAAATTTCGGTATCATACTCAATGTCAAGATAACTGTACTGGACAAAAAACTTCGTTTTCTGTGACCAGGCATAATAGAAGTATGCCGCGAGCTTGTTGTCAGTCCGGTCACGAAAGCTGTTAGCCGCAGCATCGTAATCAACAATAAAATTATGATAATCGAGACGTAGCCCGAACCGCTCACCAACCGGCACACGTCCACTCAACTGAATCAGGTTGCTGTCAAAACGACTCTGTCCGGTCGTGACTCCGGTCGCATAGGCATCGTAACTGCGATTAAAGACTTCATTTGCCTCAAGGCTGAGCCCGCCGGCAGTTGTTCCACGGGCCAGAGCGTGCAGTTTATGCGTCGTAATATCTTCGTTGTCGAAATTGCTGTGGCGCTTGATCGCTGCTTCATAGTTCAAAAATGCCTGGAAAGGCCGCTCATCCCTTTCCCCGAAACGCCCCAACTGCAGTCCGCCAGCGGCAGTGGTGTCCGTAAAAATCGGTTCGGCCGGCTTCAGCTGCCCGGGAAAAGCCAACCACAGACCCGGGGTCAAAACAGTGATAAATTCATCTTCGGTATTATTTTTGGTGTTGAACAGGTTGTCGGTATAAATACCCGACAAGCTCAAAGAGGGATGGAAATAGCCACGCTGGGTCTCAAACAGATCGTCAGCCGTCGCTGACTGGCCCAGCGGGATATCACTCGCATTACTGACGGCAAAAGCCGGAAAAGAAAAAACCAGCAGAACAATGACTGCCGATAACAGATTACGCATAGAAGACCTCCATTAAAATCAGGCGCATGGCACTGGGTACCGGACGCTGGGGATTAAAGATAAACATGTAGGCGCTGGGCGCTCGGTTCTGGGCGCCGGGTTCTGACCTTACCCTAACGCCAAGTGCCCAACGCCCAATGCCTGATGTACAAAATCAAAGACTACTCGGGCTGACAGTTCCACCCTGAGCAGAGCCACCAGGGTTTGAGGTCACCGGTTGGACCGAAACAACCCTTCCGGCTGGTTGCGGTGTATAACCCAGACCCGGGTCTTTTGATTCAGATACCTGCGCCATGGCGGCACTCATCTGCTCTTTCGATACGCCAGCCTCAGCCATCCTGGCCAACGCAACCTCGGAACTCATGCCAATGGACGCGGCGGCGGCAATGAGATTGCTCAACGGGATGAGGCGACTTTCACAGGCGGCAACGATGAGACCGAAAGGGACGTTCTGTTTGAGCGCCTCAACCAATGCCTGCTCGGCTGTGACTTCACCGGAATCAAACTTTGCCATCGCCCTATCCATCGTCGCCTTGTCGTCAGCGGCCTTGCCGGCGAAAGCCGGAACCGCTAAACACGTCGTCATCAACAGAACCAGACAGAATCCAGCCATTCTTCTCATATCAAACTCCCCTTGTTAGAAATTCTTCTTGTGAATCCTATCTTTATGGCAGGAAAATCATGCACCGTCAACCGACAATAGCACCCTTGCCCGCCGATTCAAATCTGAAAACCACGCAACACCAGCAGCGCCAGTGACGCCAACACCGAACCGCAGGCCGTACGGCCCAGATGCGTCGTACGATTCATCAGTATCTTGATCGTCAAAAAGATCATAATCGCTTCACTGACCAATGCCGGAAGATTAAAGGTCATCTCAAACTGCGGCGCGACTATCGTCAGGGCAACACACATGGCCAGGATCAAAAGATCGAGCGGAGTCGACAGCAAGGCATCCTGGTTGTCCCGAAAAATGACCAGAAAGGCAACAACCGGTGCCATCAGCAGAAAAATCAGAGTTGTGGCGTCGTTCAGAGTGTATCCGGCATAGATCAGACTCGCCCCGGCCTGATCAATTTCAAATGCCAGCAACAAGCCGACCAGAAACAGATAAATCTGAAAGAAATGATCCCTGATGTCGCGGACCAGGTATAAAAGTCCACCGCCCACCGCCATGGTGATGATCCCGTAACGGATCGACTGTTCATCGACACAGCACCCGGCGGCCAGTGCCAGTCCCAGGACCGAAAACAACAGCGCTCCGAGAACCCACGACAGATAACGCCCGCCCGCTGCAATACGATGATAAATACGGGTCGAAAGCAGACTTTGCGGCGCATTAAAAGCCAGAAAGGCGAACTCTTCCGGGTGGTAAGCAACAAACCGCATCAGCTGATAGCCGATGGTTGTCAGCACGACAAAAAGAAGCAGAAGTTGCCATGCCGGCTGATCGCGCAGCAAGATACCGACCACGGCCCAGAAAATGGAAATCGCATAGATGATCAAAACCGAAGTTCTGTGCCCGAAACCGATATCCATAAACTTGTGATGGACATGGGTTTTTTCAGCGGTGAATGGGCTGACTCCCCGTGCGATACGTGCTCCCATGACCCAGATGGTATCAATAATCGGCAGACCAAGAAGCAACATCGGCACAACAGCCTGAACTCCCGCTGCAGGTCGTTGGGTCAGATGAACCGCCAGGAACGCGAGCAAAAAACCAACCACCAGGCTGCCCACATCTCCCATGAAGATCCGCGCTGGATAGGAATTGAATTTGAGGAAACCAAGAACAGCACCGATCAGGGCCGCACACAACAGCGTAACCTCGGTATTCCCGTCAAGCAGGGCCAGCAGAGCGAAGCCACCCAGGGCGACCATTGACACCCCACCGGACAGACCGTCCAGGCCATCAATCAGGTTAATCGCATTGATTACCCCGACGACCGCAAAAACGGTAAAGGGGATCGCCAGCCACAAAGGCAGCACCACATCACCATAACCGAACAGATTGCCCAGATCAGTAATATACAGTCCGCTGATCGAAATCGTGACAACGGTGCCGACAATTTCACCTGCAAATTTACGTTTGGGCGAAAGTCCGACCAGGTCGTCCACCAGACCCGTGACAAAAAGGACCAGGGCACCAGCCAAAATCCCGCGCATCACCGGCGACAGATCGATAAAGATCAGTACCGAAAAGAAAAATGCCAGGAAAATCGCGACCCCGCCCAGACGCGGCATCATTCCTTTATGGACCTTGCGTTCATCTGACAGGTCGAGCGTCCCGGTATCAAACGCCCACTTACGCAAACCCGGAACCGCAATCAGCGACACAAAAAGTGCCGTCATGAAGATGTAGAAATGAACTAACATCATAAAACCCCCGAAAGTAACAACCCATGAAAGAGAACCAATCCGGTAATCTTTCTAACCTGCTGAATTACAACATTTATGCCAACAGGCTGCAGCCTTGCGCACGGCTGTAAATACACCGACTTGCCGAGATAACAACCAGCGATACGGCTCAGGATGGTTGCCCGAATCGCGACACCCGCACCTAACTGACGTTCGATTTTTCGCAGGGGAATTATGTACGCCCGCATTCAAGAACTGAATACAGGATCAGGCATCACTGCCTGCCCCCTCCTGGCCACATAAATTACAACATCGTCGAAAATACGTAAATACACCGGTAAAATCAAGGGGAAAAGGAGAAGGGAGCACGGCAAATTTGTTCTAACGCGGTCACATGCATGGCACCGAAGAATTTTTCGTCATTCGCAAATAATCGAGAACCGAACGGACGTTCATGGCGAGTTGCCGCATCTTTTGCGCCACGCTGGGGTGACCTGG
>JAJRWF010000022.1 GCA_024276905.1 Deltaproteobacteria bacterium | reverse complement strand
GGTCCTTAATGAGGGAGTCTTCCGCAGCGCAGGAAACACGATTCTGGGCGCAGACGACAAAGCGGGAATTGCTGAAATTATTGAAGCACTTGAAGTCTTGCGCGAACAGAAAATCCCGCATGTCCCCCTCGAAATCCTGATCACCGTCTGCGAGGAAATCGGCCTGCTCGGTGCCAAACATTTTGATTTCACCTTGATCAGCGCCAAACGAGGCATCGCCCTGGATACAACCGGTATCGATCATGTCATCCACAAAGCTCCAGCGGCGAATCGTTTTAAGATTGAACTTCTCGGCCAGGAAGCCCATGCCGGGGTTGTTCCTGAAAACGGTATCTCGGCAATTCAAATTGCCGCGCGGGCGATAGGTCGCATGCAACTGGGACGGATTGACGAAGAAACCACCGCCAATATCGGTATTATCCGCGGCGGACAGGCAAGGAATATCATCCCGCGCCAGGTCATTCTTGAAGGTGAAGTGCGCAGTCATAACCTCGGAAAACTGCAGAAACAGACGCGCCAGATCGTTGGCCTGCTCGAGGAGGAAGTAGAAAAAGCCCGTATCAGGGTCGATGGCACTGAGATCAGGGCTTCAATGACGATTGAACTGAGCGATGACTACCCGGTGATGCATGTCGACAAGCAGGCAAAGATTCTGCAACTGATTACCGGTGCCGCCAACGCCATCGATTTCCCCCTCCAGGTTCGGGCCGCCGGGGGCGGCTCGGATGCCAACATTTTAAATGCCCACGGAATTGAAACTGTAATTCTCGGTACCGGCATGACAAATGTCCATTCGGTCGAGGAAGAAGTCCGGGTTGATGATATGGTGCAGATCGCGCAACTTCTGGTTGAAATCATTCGTCGCGCCTGACTCTTGGCTCCCGTGAGGAGTGAGGGATATTCGGTGAGGAGGAAAATCGCACAGCAGCATCCCCCTCCTCACACTTCACACCTCGCCTGCTTGTAGCCCGCAGAACTGTTCGCTACAGCAATGCACCTCATTCACCCTCACGAATTCAGGCACAATATATGGCTCTGCCGATCGATCATATCTTGCCGCAACTGACTGAAGGGTTCCGCAGGCACCCGGTCATGGTCCTTGAAGCACCGCCGGGTGCAGGGAAAACCACCCGCGTTCCCCCCGCCCTGCTGGCTGCCGACTGGCTGGACGGACAAAAAATCCTGATGCTGGAACCCCGCCGACTCGCAGCACGTAGTGCCGCCGGGTTCATGGCCCGGCAGCGAGGGGAAAAAGTCGGCCAAACTATCGGCTACAGTATCCGCTACGAACATCGTACCTCGGCGCAAACCCGCATTGAGGTCATCACCGAAGGCATTCTGACCCGCAGACTGCAATCCGACCCTGAGCTTTCCGGTGTCGGCCTGGTTATTTTTGATGAATTTCATGAACGCAACATCCACAGCGATCTGGCCCTGGCACTGACCAACGATCTGCGCAAAGGACTCCGCGAAGACCTGCGAATTCTGGTAATGTCGGCGACCCTCGATACCGAACCCCTGCTCAAGCTGCTCAACGCCGAACGACTGCGTTCGGAAGGTCGTAGCTGGCCGGTTGACATCATCTATCTGGGTGGCGAGATCGCCCTCGATTGTGTCGCCCCGATGAATACCGCAATAACACGAGCCGTTCAGGAAACCAGCGGTGACATCCTGGCGTTTCTCCCCGGGGTGCGTGAAATTGAGCAGTTGAAAACCATCCTCCAACAACGCCATCCCCAACTGCAGATCTGCCCCCTGCACGGCCAGTTGGATCAAGTGGCGCAACAATCTGCGCTGCAAAAAGCGGATAGACGCAAATTGATTCTGGCGACAAATATCGCCGAAACCAGTCTGACTATCGACGGCATCAGCACTCTGGTCGATTCAGGTCTCTGTCGACAACCGGGATTTGACCCCGGTAGCGGCCTCAGCCGTTTGCAGACCACGCGTATTTCACAAGCCAGCAGTATCCAGAGAGCCGGTCGCGCCGGACGTCAGGGCCCGGGGGTCTGCTATCGCCTCTGGAGTGAAAGTTTCCAGTCGACCCTGCTGCCGCAAACGCCGCCCGAGATCCGCAGCGCCGATCTGACCCCCTTGGCACTTGATCTGCGGGCCTGGGGATTGCAGGATGCCGCCCAGCTCGACTGGCTCGACCCGCCACCGACCGGAGCACTGGCGGCCGCCAGTCAGCTCTTGCAACAACTGGAGTTGACCGACCTGTCCGGCAGGCTCAACGCCGACGGTCGCCGTGCGGCCAGATGGCCCGTCCATCCCCGTCTGGCCCGGTTGCTGCTGCAGGCAGAGCAAAACAACACCTTGCCGATCGGCTGCCTGCTGACCGCATTCATCACGGAAACCGGCGGCAACCCCAAATCGCAAGAGGAAGACCTGTGTACTAAATTACGCCGATTTTCGCGTAACCTTCAGCCCGGCAAAAATCGCTTTCACCCCGGGGGACGAGCATTCGGTCAACTGAGCACACTTTTTGACTGCAAAGCACCGCGCGTGGAGGAGATCGAGACTGGCGTTCTCGCGAAACTGCTCGCGTCTGCCTACCCCGACCGCATTGCCTGCTCCAGGCAGCGCAATGGAGACTATCTGCTGGCCAATAATCGCGGGGCCAAACTCAGGCCGCACAGTCCTTTGAGAAATTGCAAATGGCTGGTTGTCACCGACCTCAACCATAACCATCAGGGCGCGGTCATCATTAAACGTGCCCTGCCGCTTGAAGAGGGGTGGCTCAGGGAGCAGACGAACGCTGCGGAGTGGCACACCGAAGTGTTCTGGGACCAGGAAAAACAACGGGTCCAGGCCCGACGGGTCAAACGCCTGGGTGCCATCGAACTTTGTGCCGAAAGCCAAAGACCATCGGCCGAACAAACCCAACAGATTATCTGCACGAGAATTCGTACTGACGACGGAAATTTATTGAACTGGTCGCAAGCAAGTGAACAATTCATGGCCCGGACAAAGCTGCTGCACACCCTCCTTGGTGACCCCTGGCCCGCAATTGGTCGTGAAAGCCTGTTGCGACAGCCGGAAGACTGGCTCGCGCCTTTTCTGAGCCGGATCAGCAGCGCGGCACAACTGAAAAAACTCGATCTCCTGCCGCCGCTGCAGGCGCTGCTTGACTGGCAGCAGAACAGACAACTCGACAGCCTGGCTCCATTGCGGATCAAGGTGCCCAGCGGTGAAATGATGAAGATTGATTACCGGTCTGAAGGGCCGGTCCTGGCGGTCAAACTGCAGCAGCTTTTCGGCTTGGCCGAGACGCCGTCCATCTGCCAGGGACGGGTGCCGCTCAAACTGCACCTGCTGTCCCCCGCCGGACGTCCGCTCGCCGTGACCAGTGATCTGCGCAGTTTCTGGGAGCAGGTTTATCCAGAGGTCAAAAAAGAGATGAAGGGGCGCTACCCGAAACACCCCTGGCCGGACGATCCCTGGCAAGCGACGCCCACGCGCAGAACCACCAGGCGCTGAGCCAACCCAGGCAACATGAGTCTCAACGTCATGCCTTTTGTAACGTTGTGATTAATTCAGCGCATCCTGAGGCGTGCCGTCACCCGGCCGGCCATGATATTAAGTCGATTGCCGCGATCGAGAAAGCTGAAAACCGGATGCTTGCGTAACCCCATCGCGGTCAGTTCTTCAACGATCAGCTGGTCGCGTCCCATCTTCAACCCCTTGCGTAAGGTGGTCAACGCCTGGTATCGACGACCGGCCAGACGATATACCCGGCCCAAAGCAAGATAGAGATCACTATTTTCCGGCGCCCTGTCCAGGGCACTGATGCACAGAACCTGTGCACGTGAAAAATCACGTTTATGCCGCGCCAGACAATAGCCCAGCCAGGCCATCACCCGTGGGTGTTGACTGGAGCGTACCAGCGCTTCAAGTTCAACCAGAGCGATCAACGAACTCCCGCTACGCGCTTCGTTGATTGCAGCTTCAATCCGTTGCTGATTCATCATGCGACCCTCCCCTGCAGTAAATCCCGTACGGTAAAGCGATCGTTCCGAACATTTGACCCCGAATGGTCGTAGAGCCTCAGGCACAGATTAGCAACTCAGCCAATTTTTTGATAGGGAGGCAGGGATATTTTCAGGTGGAGTTCTTTCCTTCCCGCATCAGGTGCAGTGCTGAATAAATTTCTTCGACACAGCGGTAAGGAATACGGAGGCGCCCCACGCCACCGCCAATAGCAAGGGGAGAATCCTCACTGCCGTGAAAATCGGAACCGCCGGTCACGATCAGATCATGTCGCCGAGCCAGGCCAATCAACCAGTAGACACCATCCTGGTTGACACCGTTATTGTAGGCTTCCAAACCATCAAGACCCATTTCGACAAAAACTTCGATCAACGCCTCAAGCGCACCATGGTTGCGCGTCACATAAGGGGGATGTGCCAGCACGGCAACCCCGCCGGCACGGTGAATCAGGGCGATTGCCTCCGCAATTGGAAAAAAACGTTTGGCAACATTGTTCGGCACCAGATAGCGATCAAAGGCCTCATCATGATTCTGCACGTAACCCGCAGTCCGCAGAGCCAATGCAATGTGCGGACGACCGATGGTCCCCCCCGCGCTTGCTTCGATTTCGCTAAAATCGAGTGCCTGCCGCCCTTCTTCAGCCAACTGCCGATTGACCTTTTCAACAATCTGCCGATTACGCCCGGCGCGATAGTTCCGAAAATCCGCCAGCTGCCGAGTCAGTTCCGGGTGGTGATGATCAAAACCATAACCAAGCAGGTGGATATCAGAATACTCCTGCCACTGACTTGAGAGTTCCACCGCTGAGATAACTTCAATTCCCAGCTCTTCACCGGCAGTCATCGCGGTGTCGATGCCGTCAATATTGTCATGGTCCGCGACGGCAATCGCTTTCATCCCTGCTTCAGCGGCCAAGTGGACCAGATCCCGTGGACTGTGATGCCCATCGGAACAGGTCGTATGCAGATGCAGATCAACCCATTGTTGCGTCACGTGCTTACTTCCCCCTTACCTTGAATCCAGCCCGGGCAAAAGCGGCCCCGAGATCGGTTGCGGCCGGAGCAGCTTTTTTCTCCTGCTTCGGCACCGCCGTTTTCGAACGGGATGTCCGCTTGTCCGTCTCAATTTCAACTGTTTGCGGATCACCTTCACTCCGCATACTCAAACCGATACGGCGGCGTTCCAGATCGAGAGAAACCACCCGCACCTGAACCTGCTGACCGACCTTGACCACAGTGGCCGGATCACGCACAAAACGATCTGCAAGCTGACTGATATGAACCAGGCCGTCCTGATGCACACCGATGTCGACAAAAGCGCCAAAAGCCGCCACGTTGGTCACCAGCCCATTCAGGCGCATTCCTGTTTTGAGATCGGAAATTTCAGTCACGTCGTCACGAAAACGACTCAGGCTGAAAGTTTCACGCGGATCACGCCCCGGTTTGAGCAGTTCCTGCTGAATGTCGCGCAGGGTCGGCAGGCCAACCTGAGTATCCACATAACGCTCCAGGGGGATCTGCTCGACCAGCTGACGATCGGCGATAAACGCCGTCAATTCAAGACCGGAGTCGGCCGCCATCTGCTCGACCAGAGGATAACATTCCGGATGGACGGCACTGCTGTCGAGCGGATTGTGAGCCCCGCGGATACGCAGGAACCCTGCGGCCTGTTCAAAAGCTCGTGGCCCCAGACGCGGCACCTCCAACAGTTCGGCGCGACTTTTATAGGAACCTTTCGCGTCACGACGGGCCACAATCGCCCGGGCCAGAGCCTCACTGATCCCGGCAACAAAGCTGAGCAGTGCCCAGGATGCGGTATTGAGTTCGACACCGACAAAATTGACGCAGGACTCGACCACCGCTTCCAGTGATTTTTTCAAAAGAGATTGAGAGACATCGTGCTGGTACTGACCGACCCCGATACTCTTGGGGTCGCACTTGACCAGCTCGGACAAGGGATCCTGCAAACGCCTGGCGATTGAAATTGCCCCCCGTATGGTCAGGTCAAGCTCGGGGAACTCTTCGCGGGCAATCTCTGAAGCGGAATAGACACTGGCGCCCGCTTCGCTGACCATCACCACTGGCAACTTGATTCCGGCTGTTTTCAAGGTTTGACGGGCGAACTGTTCCATCTCGCGTCCGGCAGTCCCGTTACCAACCGCGACCATCTCGACCTGATGTTGTCGTACCAGTTGCAGAAAATGCTCGGCGGCTGACGCGGCACGCCCACCTCCGGTATGGGGATAAATTGTGGTATGGGCAAGAAAACGACCGGTCTCATCGACGGCCGCCAGCTTCGAGCCGGTACGCAGGCCGGGATCGACCCCCAGCACCCGCCTGCTGCCAGCCGGAGCGGCAAGCAACAGATGACGCAGGTTTTCAGCAAAAACCTTGATCGCTGCTTCGTCCGCCGTTTTTTTTGCCTCCAGTCGCAATTCAACTTCGATGGCTGGTGCGATCAGGCGCTGATAACTGTCACGCACAACGTCCTTGAGCCATAAAACATGGGCCGTCGTGTTCGGCAACAGCAGACGGTCGAGTCCGGCCAGGATTTCATCCTCCGGAGCCTCGATCTTCAATCGTAACAGCTCCTCTTTTTCACCGCGACGCATGGCCAGCATCCGGTGCGACGGGACCTCCTTGAGCGGTTCGCTGAAATCGTAATACATCTCGTACTTGCTGACCTGATGCTCCTTGCCTCGCGCCACGGTTGAACGGAAGAGACCCCTCTCGCGAGTCAGCTGCCGCACCAGGGCACGGGCTTCGGCCTGCTCTGCAAAATTCTCGGCCAGAATATGCCCGGCGCCTGTGAGCACCGCCAGACAATCGGGCAATTCATTTCCGGCATCGACATAACCCGCTGCAAGTTCGTCCAACGAGGGTGAACCGTCGGTCGCAATCAGAATTTGCGCCGCCAAGGGCTCAAGACCACGCTCGCGAGCAACGGAAGCCTTGGTCCGTCGTTTGACCTTATAAGGCAGATAAAGATCTTCGAGTTCATTCTTCTGCCTGCTGTTCAGAATTCTGCTTTTGAGCTCAGGGGTCAACTTCCCCTGTTCTTCAATCGCTTTCAGAATTGTCTGACGGCGTTCTTCGAGCTCGCGATGGTAAATCATTCGCTGCTCGATGGCGCGAATTGCAACCTCGTCAAGCTCGCCGGTCACCTCTTTGCGATAACGGGCAATAAACGGAACGGTGCCGCCGGCGCTCAACAAATTTATTGTCTGCGCAACCTGAGGGTGGCTACAATTAACTTCTTCGGCAATAATATCAATGAGTTGATCTGTCATTTCCGCTATCCTGTCGCTTCGGTTCGGATGAAAGCGAACTATACAGGATCATGATCGATCAACCAAGAAGCGATTGAAGGATGCACTGCAGACAAGGTTCGGTTATGATGGGGTTCGATCGGAGGCAGAACGTACCGTCGCTGCCGCAATAAAGGAATTCCTGATGTACGCCCCCCTGAAAAAAGATAATACGGGTCCGCTGCTGCAGGTTCGCGGTCTCAAGAGTTACTTCTTCACCCGCGGAGGATTGGTCAAGGCCGTTGATGACCTGTCCTTTGAAATTTCAGCCGGTGAAACCCTGGCCCTGGTCGGAGAATCCGGCTGCGGAAAATCTATGACCTCATTGTCGATCCTGCGGCTCATTCCCGAGCCCGGCCGAGTGGTTGATGGTGAGATCATCTTTGACGGCCAGGATCTGTTGCATATGCCGCCAAACGAGATCCGCAGAGTTCGCGGCAACCGCATTTCAATGATATTTCAGGAACCGATGACCTCGCTCAATCCGGTGTTTAAGATCGGTGAACAGATTGCCGAGGTCCTGAGACTGCATCGCGGCATGACCAATACCGAGGCCCTGGAGCAGGCGACGCAGCTATTGACTGCGGTCGGGATTCCGGCAGCAGAAAGTCGTTTGCGGGATTTTCCGCACCAACTTTCAGGCGGGCAACGCCAACGCGTAATGATCGCCATTGCCCTGGCCTGCGATCCCCAACTGCTCATCGCCGACTAACCGACTACGGCGCTCGACGTCACGATTCAGGCCCAGATCATGGAACTGCTGTCCAGCCTGGCGCGTGAGAGACAGATGGCGACCCTGCTGATCAGCCATGACCTCGGCGTGGTCGCGGGCAATGCCGATCGGGTGGCGGTCATGTACGCGGGCAGAATCGTTGAGCATGCTTCCGTGAAGCAACTGTTCGAAAATCCGACCCATCCCTACACCCGGGGCCTGCTGGCATGTATTCCGCGCCTGGGCAACAAAAATCCCCTGCCGACAATCCAGGGCCAACCCGACGATCAGAACAGTGCTATTGATGGTTGCGCCTTTCTGGACCGCTGTCCAACCCCCTGTGCCTCGGGAGGATCAAAGATTCCTCAGTTGCAGGAAATCACCCCCGGCCACTTTGTGCGATGCTGGAGAGCCTGAAGCCCTATGACCCCTCTACTTGAAGTGCGCGACCTGGTCAAAACCTACCGTATTCCCGGCAAATCCGGTGTGAAACCAGCCAGTCTGAAGGCGGTCGCCGGAGTCAGTCTGCAGATCGCCGCCGGTGAAACCCTGGGGCTGGTCGGCGAATCGGGCTGCGGAAAATCGACAATCGGCAAACTGATCATAGGCTTGACGCCTGCAGACCGGGGGGCGGTCCTGTTTGGCGGCACCGACCTCATCCCTCTCTCTGCACGCCAGATGCGCCCCTTTCGCCGCCAGGTCCAGATGATCTTTCAGGATCCCTTTTCGTCACTTAATCCCCGCATGACGGTAGAGGACACCCTGACCGAGCCGTTGATTATTCATCGCCTCTGCTCTGCGTCTGAAAGGCCGAAACGGGTGGCGCAACTCCTTGACCAGGTCGGGCTGGAAGCGGCATCAGCCGCTCGTTATCCGCACGAGTTTTCGGGCGGGCAACGACAACGAATCAGTATTGCGCGGGCACTCGCGGTCGAACCCGAACTGATCATTGCCGATGAACCGGTCTCGGCCCTTGACCTCTCGGTCCAGGCACAGATTCTCAATCTGCTGCGCGAAATCCAGCAGGAACATAACCTCAGTTATCTCTTCATTGCGCATGACCTGGCGGTCGTCGAACATGTCAGCGACCGTGTTGCGGTGATGTATCTGGGCAAGATTGTTGAAATCGCTTCGGCTGACGACCTGTATCGCCAGCCTCATCATCCCTATACCGAAGCCCTGCTACGTGCGATCCCGCACCCGGACCCCGCACAGTCAGGTTGTCCGGCTCCACTCAAGGGCGAACTCCCCTCCCCGCTTGATCCACCATCGGGTTGCTCTTTCCACCCCCGCTGTCCTTATGCCAGCGCTGTTTGCCGCCAACAGGAACCCGCCTTGCTTGATTTCGGCGTCAACCGACAAGTTGCCTGCCATCACAGCGACAAGGTCGCGTCGGGCACAATGAGTCACGCATCCACGAGTGTTTCGTCACCTGTGTAGGGACGCAATAAATCGCACCCCTACCTGAAAACACCACTATCACAGCGAGCAGAAATCCGTACTTGATCACAGCGTGCCATAAATGGCACAATCCGGCGCGATGATTAACATCGCAGCAAAGGACATCTCATGCCGGGAAATCAGCATCAGGGACCGATAAAAACCATTGCCAACCGCTGCCGCAAGTGCTACGCCTGCGTACGCACCTGTCCAACCAAGGCCATCGGCATTCGTGAAGACTGTGCCGTGGTCCTGCATCAACGCTGCATCGGCTGTGGTAAATGCATTCAGGCCTGTTCCCAGGGAGCCAAGGTCATTGCCGATGCGATTGGAGAGACCGAGCGTATGCTGCGCAAGAAAACTGCAGCAATTGCGGTTCTCGGCTGCTCCTATCCTGCGTTCTTTTATGACCTTGAACCGGGCCAGCTGTCAGCAGCCTTGCGCCAACTTGGTTTTATGGATGTCCTTGAAGGTGCTGCCGGAGTTGAACTGATCGCCCCCGAATATCGGGCCCTGCTCGGTCGCGACCGGGGAGAAACCCTGATTTCAAGCCATTGCCCGACCGTCGTTGATCTGATCGAACGTCATTATCCGCAATTGCTTGGCAATCTGGTTCCGGTCGTCTCGCCGATGGTCGCTATCGGCCGCTATATCAAATCCTGCCATAAACAGACCGTCAACGTGGTCTATATCAGCTCCTGCATCGGGGGGAAATTCGAAATCAAGGATGAGCAGGTCGCCGGGGCCATCGATACGGTCCTGACTTACAAAGAGTTGAAAAAGATGCTCGACAAAAACAGCATCGACCCGCGACGGCTCAAAGCCGAAACCTTTAACGGGAACAACACACTCAACGGGCGCAGCTTCTCAATCGCCGGGGGCCCCTTTCATGTCTTCGGGATCGGCCATGACGGCCTCGACCCTAAATTTGTTTCGACTGTCGGCGAAGACGCAACCATGGAGGTTATCCGCGACATTGCAGCGCGGCGCATCGCACCGCGCTACGTCGATGTCCGTTTCTGCAATGGTGGTTGCATTGGCGGGCCGGGCCGCACCAACAGACTGACAGCATTTTCCAAACGCAACCTGATCATTGAATACCGGCAAAAGCAGATTCCCTATCAACCTGCGGAAAAGTACATTTCCGGCAGCGGCAGGGTTCCACTTGACCGCGTATTTGCTGATCGCCAGTTACAGATGAAAAAACCAAGCACTGATGCGATTACCCGAATTCTGCATGAAACCGACAAGTTTTCGCTCAGTGACGAGCTCAATTGCGGCAGCTGCGGCTACAGCACCTGTCGTGAACATGCGGTTGCCGTTTTCCAGGGTCTGGCAGAAGCCGGTATGTGTCATCCCTATTCGCAAAAGCGCCTTGAAGAAGACCGGTCTCGGCTGGAACGCAAATACGACCTGGCCCGCCGGGCGCTTGACCAGAGCTATGGCAACGGGGCGATTGTCGGTAATGACGGACGAACCCAGGGCGTACTCAAACTGATTCAACAGGTCGGGCCAACCCCGACTTCCGTTCTGATTCGCGGCGAGAGCGGAACCGGCAAAGAGTTGACCGCCCGCGCCATCCATCAAGCCAGCCAACGGGCCGAAAATCCGCTGGTGACAATCAACTGCACAACCCTGACCGACAGTCTGCTTGAAAGTGAACTCTTCGGCCACAAAAAGGGCGCCTTTACCGGGGCGGTTGCCGACAAAAAAGGACTCTTCGAGGCCGCCGACGGCGGAACGATCTTTCTCGATGAGATTGGTGACATCACCCCGAAACTGCAGGCAGAGCTGCTGCGCGTTCTTGACAGTGGTGAAATCAAACCGGTCGGGAGCAACAGCAGCATTAGAGTCGATGTCAGGGTAATCGCTGCGACCAACAAGCCGCTTGAAGAAGGAATCCGTCAGGGCTGGTTTCGGGAAGACCTTTTCTATCGGATCAATGTTTTCAGTATCACCCTGCCGCCATTGCGTAATCGGCTGGAAGCAATCCCGTTGCTGGTTGAACACTTTCTTAACCTGGCGGCGACCAGACTCAACAAAACAATCCACCGCATCGATGAATCAGCACTCCAGGCCCTGGCCTGTTATCACTGGCCGGGCAATATCAGAGAGTTGCACAATATCATTGAACGTGCGGCGGTACTTTCACCGGACCAGGTCATTCACCTGGAGCAACTCCCGGTTATTTTTGCCGAAAAACTGCGCCTTAAAAATGGTCTGGAAGTCCTGCAGCAAGTCAGTGGCCTGCGCAAACAGCGTGACCAGCAGGTCAAGACAGTAGAAAAAGATCTGCTGATACACTATCTCCAGGAGACCGATGGCAACGTTTCGGCGGCCGCACGACTGGCCGATATTCCGCGCAGAACCTTTTACCGGATGCTGCAGCGCCAAAATATTAATCCCCATCTGCACCGACATTCCCGGCCCTGAGCCAACTATGACACACTGCGGACCGACACTGTGCCATCCGTGTCACGCCTCATTGACGCCCGAATGCAACAGCCCCTGAGTAGTCTCTTGTGCTGGCAGCGGCCAAATTGTGCCAGCAATGGCACAATTTGGCCGCTGCCAGCACAAGAACAGAACGTCAACAGGCCATACCGCGGCACTTTGCTATCAGCTGCGGTTCTGGCATGGCTGTTGCTAATACAAATCCTCAAGAATTCAACAAGGGATAAATACCGTTCCCGCCCGAACGGACAGATAGAACAAACCATCCCTTTTTTCGCCGTCAGGGACCTCTCTCCCCCTGACGGCGTTTTTTTCTGTTTTTTTACTGCCAAGCAAGTCTCCCTGAGCTAGAATGGGCTGTCCGCCACCGAAACAACAGGGGGAAACCTTGGGTCGCAAAGATCGCAAAAAATCCGACAATCGTCTTGGGCTAAGCACCCTGCAGGACATCAGTGCCATCATCCTGCAATCCCACCATCTGGATGAAACACTCGACAACATCGTCTCTCTGGTTGCCGAACGGGCGCACTCTGAAGTTTGTTCGCTCTACCTGCTTGAGGACCAAAGCGACACACTGGTATTACGTGCCACCTGGGGCCTGGCTCCTGACGCCGTCGGGCAGGTCCGCATGAAGATCGGCGAAGGCCTGACCGGTCTGGCCGTCGAACAACGTGCGGTGCTGGCCGTTGAAGAGCCGCAGGACGATCCCCGTTACCGTTATTTTTCCGGCACGGGAGAGGAACAGTTTCATTCCTTCCTGGCAATCCCCCTGATCGACCGCAGTGACCCGCTTGGCGTCATGGTTATTCAGACGCGAGAGCGCCGGACCTTCTCGGAGGATGAAGTCTCGACCCTGAGTACCATCGCCTTCCAGGTCACCTCGATCGTCGTCAACGCCCGCTTGCTTGACACCATTGATCGGCATCAGGATCAGTTTGAACTTCCTCTTCCCGCCACAGACACGGATTCTCCCGACAACAGGACGCACAACACGACGGCAGCGACAAACGAGCCGATCGTTTTGCGCGGGCATGTTGCCTATCCCGGGATGATTACTGGTCCGGCAAACCTGATCGACGAAGAACTGGGTTTTGCGGATATTTATGACGAGCACAATGTCGATATCGAGCAGGAACTGGCGCACCTGGATGAAGCTTTGCGCAAAACCCGTATCGAAACCCTGTTTTTGGAGAAAAGGGTTGCCGAACGCCTGACTCAGGCCGATGCAGCTATCTTCCATACCCACCTGATGATCCTTGAGGATCGCGGCTTCATTGAGAAACTGCATGAAAAAATCGAGGACGGACACAGTGCACCCTATGCGCTGAAAAAAGTCATTGCCAGCTACCTGAAAGCCTTCGGCAAGATGGAAGATGCCTACCTGCGCGAACGGGCCGCCGACATGGAGGATATCGGTCGCCGCCTGTTGAGCAATCTGCTCGGGCAGAAATCGAGCAGCCTGCAATTGCACCATGCCGGAATTCTTGTCGCACACCGTCTACTGCCGTCAGATATGGCCATCATCGATCACGACAAGATCAGTGGCCTGATTATCGAATCGAATGAAACCAATTCCCACTCGGTCATCATGGCCAAAGCACTTGGCATCCCGGCCCTGATCGGGGTCAAGGGGGCAATGGCGGCAATCGAACCCGACACCGAACTGATTCTTGATGCCAATTCGGGCTGCGTCTTTCTCAACCCCAACGAAGCAATCCTCGATGAGTATTTTCGTCTCGAATTCGACCGCGCCCAAGAGCGGGAACGTCTTGACCAGCTGCGCGACAAACCGGCTCTGACCGCCGACGGACACCGGATTCAACTGCGAGCCAATATCGGCTTACTCAGTGATATCGGCATCGCACGACGCAACGGCGCCGAGGGCGTCGGCCTCTACCGCACCGAGTTCCCCTACATGGCGCGCAGCAGTTTTCCTGATCGCAATGATCAGTACCAGCTCTACCGCAAGGTTGTTGAAGGCTTTGAGGGCGCCCCGGTGACCATCCGCACGCTCGATATTGGTGGCGACAAGGCACTGCCCTACTTCAACCACCCCCACGAAGACAACCCCTTCATGGGCTGGCGTTCGGTGCGCGTCAGTCTCGACCATCGGGAAATATTTCAAACCCAGATCGAAGCCATCCTGATGGCCGGAGTTCACGGTCCGGTCCGATTGCTTTTTCCGATGATCTCCAACCTGGAAGAGATCCGGGCTTGCCGTCAGCTGGTCACCGAGGCGATGACCCACCTGCAGCAGGAAAAGATCAATTTTGCCAGCGATATTTCGATTGGCGCAATGATCGAAGTTCCGGCGGCGGTTCGTCTGGCCCCACACCTGGCGCAGGAAGTCGACTTTTTCGCCCTCGGCACCAACGATCTGATTCAGTACATGCTGGCTGCAGACCGCTCTAACCCTCTGGTCCAGAGCTACTACGATCCACTGCATCCGGCAGTCCTTTCAGCACTGGCCTATCTGACCGATGTCGCCCGAGAGAAACAGATAGATATCTGTCTGTGCGGCGAGATGGCCACTGACAACAGTTGCCTCTACGCCCTGATCGGGATGGGAATCGAACAATTTTCTCTCTCGGCGCCCTACATCCCGCATCTCAAGGACTTCCTGCTCAAGGTCTCCCTGAAGCAAGCACGGCAGGTAACGGGTGAAATCCTGCAGATGGGCAGCAGCAGCGAAATCAGGGAACGGATTGATTTTGCCCTGAAAAATCCGAAAACATAATATCTCCACGCGCTCCTCCTGAAAAAAAAGGCCGATCCTTTTCAGGATCGGCCGCATCAGTATTGCATCCACGAGTTCGGTGGCGAATTAGTCGCCGATTTCTGATTACTTTTTCAAGAGAACACCACCAGCAGGTCACCCTGATCAACCTGATCCCCCTCATTGAAAAGAATCTCCTTGATCGTCCCTGCCTGCCTGGCCTTAACGTTGGTTTCCATCTTCATCGCTTCGGTCGACAACAGGGTATCCCCTTCCTTGACCTCATCACCGACGGACACCAGCAGCTTGAAAACCTTGCCCGGCATCGGCGCACCGATCTGCTTGTCGTCATCGGCATCAGCTTTGACCCGCTCAACCAGATCGCTCTCAACCGAGGTATCCTTGACCACCGCCGAGCGCGGCATACCGTTGAGCTCAAAATAGATATTGCGCGTGCCATCCTCGCGCACCTTGCCGATCGCGTTCAGCTTGATGATCAGGGTCTTGCCTTCCTGAATATCAATTGTCACCTCATCCCCGACTTCCAGTCCATAGAAGAAGACCGGAGTCGGCAGCACTGAGGTGTCGGAGTACTGCTGGCGGAAACGATCAAACTCCTCGAAAACTCCGGGGTAGAGAACTGCCGACAACACCTCACGCTCCGACACCTCGTGGCCGAGTTTCTTTTCAAGCTCGATCTTCTTCGCGCCAAAATCGACCGGCTCCAGCAACTCTCCCGGCCGGCAGGTCAGAGGCTCTTCGTCTTTCAGGATGATCTTCTGCAACTCCTTGGGGAAACCGCCGTAAGGCTGGCCGATCATCCCCTTGAAGAAGTCGATCACACCTTGCGGGAAGGTCAGCTCATGCCCGCGGGCCATGACATTTTCCGGCTCCAGATCATTCTGGATCATGAACATTGCCATGTCGCCGACAATCTTCGAGGAGGGCGTCACCTTAACCAGATCACCGAACATGTCGTTGACCTTGCGATACATCTGCTTGCACTCTTCCCAGCGATGTCCCAGACCCATCCCTTCGACCTGTGGTTTGTAGTTCGAGTACTGGCCTCCAGGAATTTCATGATCATAGACCTGGGCGGTACCGCTGCGCAGCTCCGATTCGAAAGGTGCGTAGTAAGTCCGACAGGTTTCCCAGTAGTTGGCCAGTTGCTGCAGACCCGGCATATCGAGTTTCGGATCCCAGATCGACCCTTCCAGAGCGGCCAGCAGAGCATTCATGTTCGGCTGAGCAGTCAAACCCGAAACCGACGAGAGCGCAGCATCGACCACATCACACCCGGCCTGAGCCGCCATCAGCAGCATCGCACCACCGTTACTCGAAGTATCATGGGTGTGCAGATGGACCGGAATGCCGATCTCATTCTTGAGTGCCTTGACCAGCTTTTCGGCAGCAAAGGGCTTGAGCAAACCGGCCATATCCTTGATTGCCAGAATATGCGCGCCCATCTTTTCAAGCTCTTTGGCCATCTTGACGTAGTATTCAAGCGGATATTTGTCCCGTTTCGGATCAAGAATATCACCGGTGTAGCAGATGGCGGACTCGCAGACCGCGCCCTCCTTGCGCACCGCATCCATTGCAACCTGCATCCCCTTGGTCCAGTTCAGAGAATCGAAAACCCGGAAGATGTCAATACCGCTCTTTGCCGCATGCTTGACAGACTCCTGGACCACATTATCGGGATAGTTGGTATAACCGACCGCGTTTGAGCCGCGCAATAACATCTGGAAGCAGATATTGGGAATTTTTGCCCGCAACCGGTCAAGCCGCTGCCAGGGATCCTCACACAAAAAGCGCATCGCAACATCGAAGGTCGCGCCACCCCACATTTCCAGCGAAAAGAGGCCGCCGCCGAGATGGGCCGTTGCTTCGGCAATACGATCAAGGTCGGAGGTTCTGAAACGGGTCGCCATCAAGGACTGATGTGCATCGCGCATAGTGGTATCGGTGACCAGCAACCGCCTGTTCTTACGTGCCCAGTCGGCCAGCCCTTCCGGCCCTTTTTCGCGCAGGATATCGCGACTGCCACGCGGCAGGGTCTGCCCGTAAGGAATCTCCGGCACCTCGGCTTCGCGCAGATCGCGAAAGCTCTGGCGCTTCTCAGCAGCAATCCCGGGGTAGCCGTTAACCGAAGTGTGGCCGATAAAAGAGAGGATCTTGTTGGCGCGATCCTTTTTAACCGGCAGTTCAAAAACTTCGGGGTGGGTATCCAAAAACGAAGTATTACAATTACTGGCCAGAAAATCAGGGTGAGTGATAACCTTTTCGAGAAAACTGATATTGGTTTTCACCCCACGGATACGAAATTCCTGCAGAGCACGATCCATGGTGCGGGAAGCCTGAACCAGGTCACGCCCGAAGGTCGAGACCTTAACCAGCATCGAATCGTAGTGCGGATTGATATCGGCTCCGGCATAAGCACTCCCGGCATCCAGTCGCACACCAAGACCTGCCGCGCTGCGGTAAACCTTAAGTTTGCCGAAATCGGGGGCAAAATCATTGGTCGGATCCTCGGTCGTAATACGACACTGAATCGATGCCCCGCGCAGTTCAATATCCTTCTGACTCTTGATGTCAATCTCGGGGTCAGACAGCTTGTAACCAGCGGCAACCAGAATCTGGGCCTGGACCAGATTACGCATCGTCACCAACTCGGTCACCGTATGTTCGACCTGTATCCGCGGATTGACCTCAATGAAATAGAACTTCCCCTCGCCATCCATCAAAAACTCAACCGTTCCGGCATTGCGGTATCTGACCTGATTACCGATCGCCAGCGCATAATCACAAACCTCGGTGCGCTGTTTTTTGGTCAAAGAGAGGGCTGGCGCGACCTCGATCACCTTTTGATGGCGCCGCTGAATCGAGCAATCTCGTTCATACAGGTGAACCAGGTTGCCATGATTGTCGCCCAGAAGCTGGACCTCAATATGCTTCGGGCTTTCAATATATTTTTCCATGAAAACTTCGGCATTGCCGAAGGAAGCCGCTGCCTCACTGGCTGCCGAACGCAGACCTTCCTTGAGCTCCTGCTGGTTGCGTACCACACGCATTCCGCGACCACCACCGCCTGCAGAAGCCTTGATGATAATCGGGTAACCCGACTCCTTGGCAAAAAGCAGTGCCTCCTCTTCGGTCTGCACCGGCTTCGCGGTCCCCGGAACAATCGGCACCCCGGCAGCCACAGCGACTTTGCGCCCGGCAACCTTGTCTCCCAGGCTGCGTTGAATATCACCGGTAGGTCCGATAAATGCAATGCCGGCCTGCTCGCAAGCGTCGGCAAAATCGGCGTTTTCCGACAGAAATCCATAACCGGGATGAATGGCATCAATATCCTTTTTGCGCGCCAGATCGACAATCTCTTCAAAATCAAGATAAGCATCGATCGCGCCCTTACCCTTACCAATCAGATAAGCCTCATCCGCTTTGTAACGGTGCAGCGAAAGCCGATCCTGCTCTGAATAGATCGCGACCGTCCCGATCCCAAGCTCGGTACAAGCTCGAAAAATCCGGATCGCAATTTCTCCACGATTGGCCGCCATAATTTTCTTGAATTTTGTTACGGACATACCGACGTCCTCCTCTGAACGTTTCATCTTTTCCAGATCTGGAATTTTTTGAGATGGCTAAAATTATTCACTGAAACTAAATTTTTTTAGTTATTTTAGATAGTTAGGCTGCTCAAGAACTTCGATAAAAACAGAATACCCGCTACAATGTCAAGATATAATGCCGTTCTATTATTATCATATGACGCATAACCTTCGAAATTGCCCGAGCAATAAAAAAACACGAACCCTGTAAATCCACCAGTTTATCATCGGAATCATATGTTCGCAGATATGGTATTTGCCGGGGATTTTTTATTCAGGCAATCTGGCGCAATCTTGTCGCCTGCACAGGCTGCGTATCGGATGTAACAGAAATCGACTCATTCGGCGAACCTGATTGTCCCTTGGAGGCTTCGGTTGAATCATCAGCATTCAGGCTGGCCAGATCGGCACGGGCCTTTGCCGCCATGGCTGAAGCTTTCGACGCAACGCGCATATCCTGACCTGACGGCTGAGCCGGAGCAAGCGCCGCCGCTCGAATAACCTGGGCCTTTTGCAAAGTGGCCTGCGGGTCACCACTGACCGGCGAGGTATCAATCGAAACCTCGCCGCCACTGGCATACGAACGACCATCCGGCCCTTTCTGATAGGTCAGAGCGGGAGCGCCGGAATAAGCACCGCCAGCCGCGGCATGAGCCGCTTCGTGGGTTCGGACTTCACGATCACGGGCCGCGAGCTTGACAATTTCGCGTGCTTCTTCACTGATCTGGACAGAATCTTTTTGCTGGCCAGGCGGATTCGTAGACCGGGAGTCCGTTTTTTCTCTCTCGGCTTGATCTGCAATCTGTTGTTGCGCGCCCGAGTCCGGGACAGACTGCCTACTGATGGTGGGATTGACGACAGGTATATGTGGGGAAATGGCTTCTGACATCAGCGTGCTCCGGAATACGGACTTGCCATCCGGACGTCGGCGTAGGCCATAAACTTACCATCGAATCAATATCTATTCAACATTTATTTTACATTATTCATTAACAGTTGTTTTTGATCTGTCCTCATGCTAGGCTCGCGTCAATCATCTGACGCAGGAGTTTCCCATGCCCCAGACCGCACAGATCCTACTGATTGACGATGAAAAGGAAAGTTGCCTTGCGCTCTCCACTCTGTTGCGTCAAGTCGGATATGCGGTTGCGGCAACCCATAGTGGCGAAGAAGCTCTCGACCTGCTGCAGAATCAGAACTTCGACCTGATCATCAGCGACCTGTTCCTGCCCGGCATCAGCGGAATCGATATCCTCAAAAAGGTCAAAGAGCTGTCGCCCCGCACCTGCTTTATCCTGATCACCGGTAACGCCTCTGCGGAAACAGCGGTTGAGGCGATGAAAGAAGGGGCCTTCGACTACGTCACCAAGCCATTCAACTTTGAAAAACTGAAACTTCAGGTCGCCAAAGCGCTGGAAAAAAGCCAGCTGCTTGCCGAGAACCAGTACCTGCGCCAGCAATTACACGGCCGTTATCGTTTCGATAATATTATCGGCAACAGCCTGCCGATGCAGAAAGTTTTCACGCGCATGGAAAAGGTTGCCGGGACCGACTCTACCATCCTGATCCTTGGTGCCTCGGGCACCGGCAAAGAGCTTGTCGCCAAAGCGATCCATTACAACAGTCACCGGCGTGACAAACCCTTCGTGGCGATAAACTGTGGGGCCATCCCGGCTGATCTGCTGGAATCAGAGCTTTTCGGCCACACCAAGGGCGCGTTTACCAGCGCCATTGCCGACAAACCGGGCAAGTTCGAAATGGCCAACGGCGGCACCATCTTACTCGATGAAATTGGCAACATGCCGCTGCAACTACAGATGAAACTGTTACGGGTGCTACAGGAATACGAGTTCGAGCGAGTCGGCTCAAGCCAAAAAATCCGTCTGAACATCCGATTGATCTCGGCAACCAATGCCGACCTGACAACAGCGATCAAGAATGGTCATTTTCGTGAGGACCTCTACTATCGACTCAACGTTATCCCGATTACCCTACCGCCCCTCAGCGAACGGCGTGGAGATATTCCACTGCTGGCGCGACATTTCCTGGAAAAAATCTGTCACGAGATGAACCGGACCCTGATGCCGCTGAGTAAGGACGCGCTCCAGGCTCTTGAAGCCTACAACTGGCCTGGTAACGTTCGTGAAATGGAAAATGTCATAGAGAGGACCGTAACCCTGGCCGACGGCAAAACCATTGAGCTGAACGACCTGCCGTTTAATGTCGCCGAAAGCGAAAAGATCCAGCCCGCACCGCCCAGTCAACTGCCGGAAAGCGGCACCGACATGCCGGCAGTTATCGCCGACATTGAACGCCAGATGATCCGTCAGGCGATGGAGCGGGCAGCGGGAGTCAAGGCACGAGCCGCCGAACTCCTCAGTATCAATCGCACCACCCTGGTCGAAAAAATCAAACGGCTCGATCTTTAGGTCGGCGCTGGGGAAAAGGGACAAGGATGTCTCAGGCTAAAACTGTTCCGGTACTCCCGGCAAGGCCAGGCCGTTTTCTGCAAACCCATAAAACTCAACGCCCTTTTCACGAATTTTAAAAGGGATGGCCAATCGTCCCGAGCGGGGATCGGCACTGGCACTGAAGTGCTCATTTAATTGAGTGACGGCCTGCGCCTCTTCACCGACAACCAGACAGGTTCCTGTCCCTGCTCCCAAGGGAAAATACTCGGTCCCGGTCTCACGACAAAGCGCAGACAATTCCTCCTGGCCATCCAGATAATCTTCACACAACAAGGCACGCAAACGCCGGTAATCTGCAACCAGACGCGCATAAAGACCCCAATCCTGCTGCCGCAACGCCTCGGCGGCCTGGTAGGCCAGCAGAGGTTTCCCAGCATGAATCGCAGCACCCTCCAGATCACGCCAGCGCGCCATCCAGACATTATTGATCCCGGAGCTGGTTACGCCCGCCGCGCGCCTGCGCCCGACGTTGACCAGCAACAGATGCTGCTGCGCGGCGCCATAAGCTTCACGCGGCAACAGGGGCCGACTGACAACCGAAAAAGGCCCATTAAACCAGGGCAGATGAACGTTGTCGTAAAAACCGCCCTGCAAGGCCGCAAGAGCCTCTTGTCCGCCGGTGAGACTGACGCCGTAGCTGATGTCACCCTGCTCGTTTTCGTGGACGCCGAACTGGTTCTCAAGCTGGGTAGCACTGACAAAGATCTGGCCCTGCGACAGGTCGAGACCCGAGAGTGCCGAACCGAGCAGCATCGCCGCCAGGTGCGCAAGGTTTGAGCCACCGAGACCGGTCCCACGATAGAGCGCCGGCATCGGTTCGGCCTCGATACGAACCCCGTTCAGACCGAACTGACACAGGATATTATTGACAAAAAACTCACTGCGACCGACCACCGGATGGCGCTGGTTGAGCGGAGCCTGATGAAAGTCGGGCGCATAATATTCGGTTGCCAGCGGATCCTCGCTCGGCAAGGCGCGAAAGATAATCGGTTCCCCATCGATGCAGGCGCCCGGAGTGCGCAGACAACCTTGCGACCAGGACCAACAAGGGTCGTCAAGCTCAACCTCTGAAACCGGCAAACGGTGCCCCATGGCCGCGAACTGCGGCAAATCCTGGGAGGAGCCGGGACCATCGGAACGCGGAAAGAGATGGACCTCCGGCAAGATCTGCGCTGCAGACAGGAGTTCACGCACCTCCATCCCGTTGCGTTGCGTTGCACAGATTCCCCCACGTGCCGACCACAGATGATATTTTGTCACGACAACCTCCTGATGTTGGCGAAATTGTATCAAAGAAAAAGGCCGGACAATTAATCGTCCGGCCTTTTTCATCACTTTTTATTCGCCTGTCGCCAGACCTACTCCTGTTTACGTTTTTCCATCTTCTTACGCTCATTGGCGTCAAGATAGCGCTTGCGCAAACGGATCGACTGGGGGGTAACTTCGACCAGCTCATCGTCGTCGATAAATTCGAGTGCCTGCTCCAGACTCAGATCTCGCGGCGGCGTTATGCGAACTGCCTCATCGGTTCCCGAAGAGCGCACGTTGGTCAGCTTTTTCCCCCGGCTGCAGTTGACGACCAGATCATTCTCCTTGGCATGCTGACCGATGATCATCCCGTCGTAGAACTTGACACCGGGACCGACAAAGAGAATCCCTCGATCCTGCAAGTTAAACAGTGAATAAGCGACCGTTTCGCCACCGCCCAACGCGATCAGCACCCCATTCTTACGCCCTTCGATCTCGCCTTTGTAGGGCGCGTATTCGTGGAACACATGGTTGAGTACTCCGGTGCCACGGGTATCGGTCATAAATTCGGTGCGGAAACCGATCAAACCCCGGGCCGGGATCACAAATTCGAGCCGGGTGACTCCTTCGAGTACCGTCATCGAAGCCATCTCGGCCTTACGCGTACCAAGCTTTTCGATCACCGTGCCCTGAAATTCCTCCGGGACATCGATGGTCAGATACTCCATCGGCTCACAGCGTACGCCATCGATCTCGCGAAAGATGACCTGCGGCTTGGAAACAGCCAGTTCAAAACCTTCGCGTCGCATGTTCTCAATCAGGATCGACAGGTGCAACTCACCACGACCGCTGACCTTGAAGGTGTCGGTATTGTCGGTATCCTCAACCTTGAGTGCGACATTGGTCCGCAGTTCCTTGGTCAGCCGGTCACGGATATTGCGCGAGGTGACAAATTTACCTTCCTGACCGGCAAAGGGCGAGGAGTTGACGATAAAGTTCATCGACAGGGTCGGTTCGTCAATCGCCACATAAGGCAAGGCGACCGGAGTCTCCGCCGAAGCGAGGGTTTCGCCGATCCCCAACTCTTCAAAGCCGGCGATAGTGACAATATCCCCGGCCGAAGCCTCTTCCAGTTCAATCTGCTGCAATCCCTGATAGCCGAGCAGTTTGCTGATCCGGCCATTGTGGACGGTGCCGTTGCGGTCGATATGCGCCACCGTTTCACCGGCGTGGACCCGGCCGTTAAAAATCTTGCCGGTCGCGGTACGGCCGATAAATTTATTGTAATCGATATTGGTCACCAGCATCTGGAAGGGTGCTGCCGGATCTGCCTTTGGCGGTGCGACCCGGTCGCGGATCACACCGAACAGGGGATCAAGATTGTCCGATTCATCGGCCAGGTCGAGTTTGGCGATCCCCAGTTTGGCGCTGGCGTAAACAATCGGGAAATCGAGCTGATCTTCATTGGCATTCAGCTCGCAAAAGAGATCGAACGCCATATCGACCACCTGCTCGGGCCGGGCGCCGGGACGATCGATCTTGTTGATCACAACAATCGGCTGCAGGCCGAGTTCCAGCGATTTTTTCAACACAAAACGGGTCTGCGGCATCGGCCCGTCGAAAGCATCAACCAGCAGCAGCACCGAATCGACCATTTTCAAAACCCGTTCGACCTCACCACCGAAATCGGCGTGGCCGGGGGTATCGACAATATTGATTTTCAATCCTTCGTACTGCACCGACAGGTTCTTGGCCAGAATGGTAATGCCGCGCTCTTTTTCAAGGTCGTTGCTGTCCATCACCCGCTCGGTAATGACCTGATTCTCGCGAAAAACCCCCGACTGAACCAGCATGGCATCGACCAGTGTGGTCTTGCCGTGGTCAACGTGAGCGATAATTGCGATATTGCGAATTGTTTGCGGCATGAGCTAAACCCTCTATAAATCGTTATTTTATCTGAATCCGCAGACCGATGGAGTCTCTTGCGGGAGACAGCTTTTGCAAAACCGGCCGATTATGTCAAAAAGAACCGGCCATGCCAAGCAAATAAGCTCTAGATTGCGAAAATATCGACAGTTTCTTAACGGTGCGCCTTGACAAGCTCACGGCTTTTCCCTATTTTCAGCCCACGGATTCGTCTTTTCCTCCTGTAAATTCAGAAAGATCCACGACCGATGCACAAAGAAAATATTATCCTGACCGGCTTCATGGGCACCGGCAAAAGCAGCCTTGGTCGTCTGCTGGCCAGAAAACTTCATTACCAGTTCGTTGATACCGACCAGCTGATAGAAGAACGGATCGGCAAAACGATTAGCGAACTTTTTCAGGATGAAGGAGAAGCGGCATTTCGCACACTGGAAGCGAAGCTGGTGCAGGAACTGGCTAGCCGCCAGGGCTTGGTAATCGCCACCGGCGGTGGTCTGATGATGAACCCGGATAATGTTGCAACCCTGGAGCGGAGCGGTCAGATTCTCTGTCTGGTCGCCACGGCCGAAGAAATCCTCACGCGTATCTCGCGACAACCCGGCACCCGTCCACTGTTGAAAGATCCGAACCCGCTACAGAAAATCATCGAACTGCTGGAACAGCGCGCTGCGATCTACAATCAATTCCCGCAAGTTTCAACCTCCAGACAGAGCCATAAACAGGTCATAAACGCACTGCTCAAACAGATCGATACACCCAGAAAAGCGGGACACTAACGCACCCCGACATTGCGGATCCCCTCCGGCCGCCAGGCCGGAGAAATGACGTGGCTCCCCTTCCCTTTGACCTGCAGCAGATCCGCCGACATCAGAGTAAATTCACCATAGCGATCATTGACCTGATCAAGAGCAGCAGTCAACTGCTGGCGCCGCCGCTCTTCGGGCAAGAGCAGCAGTTGACGCTGACGATGCTGCAGGCTTGACAGCCGCACCCCGAGCAGGCGTACCGGCTGGGTCAGCAACAGACTGTCGAGAATTTTCAGTGCCACCCGGTAGATCTGCTCACTGAGACAGATATCCTCGCCCTGGATCTGCTGGCGACTGAAGGTCGAGAAATCGGCATAACGTACCGTCAGAGTCACCGTGCGCCCACTCACCCCGTAACGCCGCGCCCGCCGCCCGACCATCTCGGAGAGTTGCAGCAGAAACCGGGCAATCTCCGCCCGATCCTGGATATCTCGCTTCAGGGTCATGCTGTGGCCGACGGTCTTAACCTCCGGTTCCTGCTCCTGCGGCACCACCGGGGAACTGTCGATCCCCCGTCCCATCATCACCAGCCGTTCACCGATCACCCCAAAGCGTGATTTAAGAACCTGCACCGGAAAACGGCCCAACTGGCCACAACGGTGAATCCCCAACCGGTTCAATTTATGCGCGGTTTTACGCCCGATACCGCAGATGGCGCCAATCGGCAGATCTTCGAGAACCTCTGCAACCCGGTCCGCTTCGATAATCGTCAAACCATCCGGTTTCTGCATCTCCGAAGCCAGCTTGGCCAACAGCTTGTTGGGCGCGATCCCCACCGAGCAGGTCAAACCGAAACGCGCCTGGATACGTGATTTGATCAGATAGGCAATCCGCCGGGCACTGCCGTAAAGTTGCAATGACCCGGAGACATCCAAAAACCCTTCGTCGATGGAGAAGACCTCAACCAGCGGCGTGTAATCATGGAAGATGCGGATGATCTGCGCAGAGACGTGGGTATAAAGCCGGTTATTGGCGGCAATCAGTTTCAGTTGCGGGCAATGCTGGCGGGCCTCGCCGAGTCGCATGCCAGTCTTGACTCCATATTTACGGGCTTCGTAGGAGGCGGTCAGAATAATGGTGCGCTGCTGGCTGCCGACCACCGCCACCGGCCGATTGCGCAGCGCCGGGTTGGACTGTTGCTCGACCGAAGCGAAAAAGGCATTCATGTCGATATGCATGATCAGACGTGAATTCACAAGGCCTCCACCTGTTGCAAGGCCCAGCAGCTGTTAGTCAGATTGTAGATCAACTCGTAAAGAGCGCCTTCGTCAGTGACATGAAAATGGATCAGCTCCACCGCCCCCTGACGCTCACGCCAGCTGTTGGTGATCTGGCAGATTTTGTGCTGGCGGCGATTGAGATCTAACCAGACCGGTCGCAGCCGGTTGCCCGGGCCATGAATCACCCCGACCCGGATATTTTCGTAGCAACTCTCCACCCGGCTACTCCAGCATCCGTACGATCCCGGTCACCTTGCCGAGAATACGCAGTTCGCCATCCTCGGGGTGCAGAATAATCGGTTGCAGGCGTGAATTTTCCGGCTGCAGGCGGATATGACCATCTTCACGAAAAAAGCGTTTGAGAGTGGCCTCACCAGCGAGCATCGCCACCACGATATCACCATTTTCAGCCGTTGCCTGCGGCCGCACAATCGCCAGGTCGCCCGGTGCAATCTGGGCCTCGATCATCGAGTCGCCCTTGACCCGCAAGGCAAAACAATCTTCACCACGCACCAACAACGGATCGACGTAGATCCGACCTTCAATATCCTCCAGGGCTTCGGCCAAAGCGCCGGCAGCCACGCTGCCGACCAGCGGCAGTGAAAGGGCGGTTGTCGAATGTCCCCGCAGCACAATTCCACGCGAACGCCCCTTTGACCGTTGCAGGTACCCCTTCTTTTCAAGCGCCTCCAGATGACGCAGCACCCCCAGGTTGCCGCGCACATCCAGATGAGTGGCGATCTCCTGCAGCGTTGGAGCATAGCCCTGCTCTTCCATGTACCCGGCAATAAATTGATACACCTGCCGCTGACGTGCAGTCAGTGCTTCCATAACAGACTCCCTATAGTTACTATAGAGTAACTAGCAAAAGAACGGGATACTGTCAAGCGAAGTCGGACGGTCAACGCACCGGCCCTCCTCTATTGACACTGAGCCAGGGCCTGTTACTACCGATAATGGCCGAGAGTTGCTCAAGGGGGTGCATCCGTGTCAATCTGGGTTGTTCGTGATCATGCATAGAAAATACGGACACAGGTCGCCAGCAAAACCTCAGGGGAGCAAAATGACAAGAAATCGGGAATTGAATATCTGTCTCAAAGGCGGCCTGCTGACAGCCAGCCTGCTGATTCTGTCCTGCATCCTCAGTGCGACGGCCGCCGCGCAAACATTTGACCGGGTTCTCCAGCAAAACGGCGTCAGTTTCCATGTCAGCTGCCCCAACGACAGTTCGCTGAGCCAGCTGACCATCATCCCCAGCGGCTTGGAGATCGACAACTCCAGGATCCGGCAGGAGATCGATGGCATGGTTACCGAAGCGGAGATTGCGGACCTCAACCGGGACGGCTTCCCGGAGATCTACGTCTATGTCACCTCGGCAGGGAGTGGATCCTACGGCAGTCTGGTCGCCTACAGCAGCAATCGCAACAAATCCCTGAGTTCAATCTACCTGCCCCCCCTTGAAGATGACAGGCGCAACGCAAAAGGCTACATGGGGCATGACACCTTTGCCGTTTCCGGCCCTCATCTGCTCAGGCGCTTTCCGCTGTACAGGGATGGAGACACCAATGCAAAGCCTACCGGCGGCATGCGACAGCTGGAGTTCAAACTGGTTCCGGGTGAGGCAACCTGGCAACTGGAACTGGTGAAAAGTACGGACATCTAACCTGCGGATATCTGCAGAGAGCAGACAGCCTGCAGCTTATGCTCGCTCTCTATGGCGGGACAGGCTGCCGTCGTCTAATGTGCCTGATTGACATCGAGACCGTCTGCCATCTCCAGCCAAAAAGAACTGCCGCCGCCGGGCGTCTCTTCAACCCATACGCGGCCATCGTAAAGTCCGGCAATTTTCTGGACCGTTGCCAGGCCGATTCCGGTCCCGGACTGCTCTTTTCCCGCAGCACCGCGATAAAAAACTTCAAAAATTTGTTTTCGCTCTTCGGCAGCAATACCGGGGCCATGATCACGCACACAAAAATAGACCCTTCCGTCTTTACAGCCACCGCTAACCTCGATGACATCCCCTGCCTTGCTGCCATATCCCAGATCCACCAGCTAAAAAATAAAGAACCTCGTTGATCCCAGTAAAACTGGGGAGATAGAATGCTTGTGCGAACAAGGCAACTATCACCAACGAGGTGAAACAATTATGGCACAAGGTGTTCTTCCATTCCAGTATC
>JAJRWF010000021.1 GCA_024276905.1 Deltaproteobacteria bacterium | reverse complement strand
GCTCGCGGTATTCCGCCGTGCTGATATACGGGGGGTTTGAAACCACCAACTCGTATTCCCGCTCCGGCAATCGGGTCAGATCACCGCTGACAAACTGACAGCGGGACTCAAGGTTGTGCTGACGCATATTTTCAATTGCAACGTCAAGCGCGGCCGACGAAATATCGAGCCCGGTCACATGCCAGGCTTCCTGCTCACTCGCAAAGCTGAGTGCAATCGCCCCACTGCCGGTACCGACATCAAGCAACGCACCGGCATCAGTCGCTTTTTTCAATGCCTCTTCGACCAGAACTTCGGTGTCGGCACGCGGTATCAGTACGGCCGGAGTTACTTTAAAATCGAGTGACCAGAACTCGGTACGGCCCAACAGATATTGCAGGGGCTCACGCTGTCCGCGTCGGTTGACCAGCGGTCTGATCGCGGCCAACTCGGCAACCGCCAGGGGCCGGTCATAATTGAGGTAGAGCCCGACCCGATCCAGCTCCAGAACTCCGGCAATCAACAGCTCGGCATCGAGTCGCGGATTGTCGATGCCCTTGTCACGAAAGAAACCGGTCGTCCAGCGCAGCAATTTCAGCAGCGTCCAGGTTTCACTCAAGCCGAGCGCTCCTGCTGACTGAGTAGCGTCGTCTGATGGTCGGTAATCAGCGCGTCGATCACCTCACCGACCTCCCCCTGCATGATCGCATCAAGGCGGTACAGAGTCAGGTTAATTCGATGATCGGTACAGCGCCCCTGAGGGAAATTGTAGGTACGAATTCGCCCGCTTCGATCACCGCTGCCGATCTGACTTTTACGGTCCGCCGCCATTTCGGCGTGCTGATCGGCCAGCTTCAGATCATAAAGCCGCGATTGCAACACCGTCATCGCCTTGGCCTTGTTCTTGTGTTGCGATTTTCCGTCCTGGCAGGAAACCACCAACCCGGTCGGAATATGGGTCAAACGCACTGCCGATTCGGTCTTATTGACATGCTGACCACCAGCCCCCGAGGCACGGAACAGGTCAAGTCGGATGTCGGCCGGGTTGATATCGATATCCACATCCTGGGCTTCGGGCAACACGGCAACCGTACAGGCCGAGGTGTGAATCCGCCCTTGGGTCTCGGTTTCGGGAACCCGCTGTACCCGATGGGTGCCGCTTTCAAACTTGAGCTTCGAGTAGACATTGTTGCCATTAATCATGGCAACAACCTCCTTGAAACCACCACCGTCGGTCTCTGAAAGGCTGAGGATTTCGATTTTCCAGCCCTGGCTGTCGGCGTAGCGTGAATACATGCGAAACAGATCGGCCGCAAAGAGGGCCGCCTCATCGCCACCGGTCCCGGCGCGGATTTCGAGAATAATGTTGCGCTCGTCATTCGGATCCTTCGGCACCAGCAACAATTTGAGCTGTTGCTCCAGAGCCTGCTGTTCTTCTTCAAGAGCCGGCAACTCTTCGCGAGCCAGCTCTTTCATCTCGGGATCCGGATCCTGCAACAGTTCACGGTTGCCCTCAATCTCATCGAGTACCTGCTTGTAGCGGCCGTAAACCCGCACGATCTCGCTCAGTTCAGAATGCTCACGGGTCAGATCACGATAACGCGGCTGATCGGCAATGACTGTCGGATCAGACAGCAAACCTTCAACCTCGTGGAAACGATCAACGACATCTTCCAGGTTATGAAACATAAATACCTTCAGTTACCTTGTCCAAGCGAACTGAACTCGGCACGTACCGTCTTAATTTCACCGCAGGTCATCTCCCCCTCAGGACAGCCACCGCGCACACAGCCGGGACCGGCCGTGGCAAACAGAATCGGCGCCAGCGGCTTAACCAGTTCAAGCATCTGCGTCGCCAGCTGCCTGATTTCCCACTGGGCGCGACGGCAGCAGCGCAGCGAAAAAAAGTGCAGCAGCTCGCGACCGTTCATTGTTACCACGATCTTGGTGGTCGCCGCGTTCGGCAGAATAAAACGTGCGTCTTCCGCCGGAACCCCGGCTTCCAGCATTTCGGCGTAAAAACCGTGGATATTATCGAGCAGTTGCTGATAGCGCTGATTGAGTTCAGAGTTTTCGGCAATCGAGTCAGGAGTCACGGCCGAAAAACGCTTGCGGTGCGACACATAGCGCTGACTCTGCTGTGAGTAACTGGCCAGCCGGTGACGTACCAGTTGATGTGAACAGGCCCGGCTGACCCCCTCAACGCCGAAGGAAAAACTGACGTGTTCAAGGACTGAAAGATGGCCCAACGAGGTGATCTTTTCCAAAAAGGCTTCACGCTCGGTGCGGCTCTTTTCAAGTAAGGCCTCAATCGACGAATTCGAGTAACAGAGCCTGGCCGCTGCAGCGACCACCAGTTCAGGTTCCGGTGTATGGGTCAGCAGTTCAATATGCATACGAGATTCACCTCGGCGAAAAGTCCGCCTGATTCTGCCATACTCAGCGTCTCAGTCCAAGTAAAAGCCGTGATTTGCCAAGAAGTTTCCACAAAAAAAAAGCGGCCCCCGAAAGGGCCGCTTTTTCTGCAATTTTCTAGCTCTATTTCGGCTTGGCATTTCCATATTTACGCCGGAAACGCTCAATACGACCAGCGGTATCGATCAGCTTCTGCGTACCGGTGTAAAAGGGATGGCACGCCGAGCAGATTTCGGTATGGATCTCTTCACCTTTGGTCGAACGGGTTTCAAAGGTGTTGCCACAGTCGCAACGGACAGTGACAGCTTCGTATGCGGGATGGATTCCTTCTTTCATCTTTTGTCTCCTTGCGACCTGGCTTTTGTACAGGCCTTGAGATGCACTGACTGGACCCGTTCGCGGACAGCGCCCGGATCAGGGTCAAACAAAGCGGTCTTGTACCACCTTATCCCGGTTCAGGCAAGCATTTTCTACCTGCAGGGATCAGCCCCTAACGGTTCATCGAATCGAGAAAATCCTGATTGGTCTTCGATTCGTTCAATTTATCGAGCATAAACTCCATACAGTCAACCGAATGCATGGTAGTCAAAACCTTGCGCAGCAGCCAGATCCGCTGCAGGTTATTGGCAGGCACCAGCAGGTCTTCCTTGCGCGTCCCGGAACGGTTGATGTCGATTGCCGGGTAGGTCCGTTTATCGGAAAGCTTACGGTCAAGGTGAACTTCCATATTGCCGGTTCCCTTGAACTCCTCAAAGATAACCTCATCCATCTTGCTGCCGGTATCAACCAGTGCGGTGGCAATAATCGTCAGACTGCCGCCCTCTTCGATATTACGTGCCGCGCCGAAAAAACGCTTCGGCTTGTGCAGGGCATGGGCATCGACACCCCCGGAGAGGATCTTGCCGCTCGACGGGATGATGGTGTTATAGGCACGCGCCAGACGCGTGATCGAATCGAGCAGGATCACCACATCGCGCTTGTGTTCAACCAGACGACGCGCTTTCTCAATAACCATCTCGGCGACCTGGACATGGCGATTGGCGGGCTCATCAAAGGTCGAGGAAATGACCTCGCCATTGACGCTGCGCTGCATGTCGGTCACTTCCTCGGGGCGTTCATCGATCAACAGGACAATCAGATAGATTTCAGGATGGTTTTGGGTAATCGAATTGGCAATATTCTGCATCAGCACTGTCTTGCCAGTGCGCGGCGGAGCAACGATCAGCCCACGTTGCCCCTTGCCGATCGGCGAAACCAGATCCATGACTCGCGTCGACATATTGTCAGGGGTGGTTTCAAGCAGAATCTGCTCATCAGGATAGAGCGGCGTCAGATTGTCGAAGAAGGTTTTCTCCTTCATCTTGCCCGGATCTTCAAAATTGACCTCGGCCACTTTCAGCAAGGCAAAATAACGCTCGCCCTCTTTGGGCGGACGAATCTGCCCGGCCACGGTATCGCCAGTGCGCAAACCGAAACGCCGGATCTGCGAGGGGGACACGTAAATATCGTCCGGTCCTGGCAGATAATTGGCGTCAGGAGCGCGCAAAAAACCAAACCCGTCCGGGAGGATTTCGAGAACCCCTTCACCGGAGATCGCCTTTTTCTGCTTGGCCGTTGCATTGAGGATTGAGAAGATCAGGTCCTGACGGCGCTGACCGCCGGTATCTTCAACCTTCAGGTCCTTAGCCAACGCGATCAGGTCCGCCATCTTTCGGGTTTTGAGCTCTTTCAGGTTCATACAGGGTCTCCACGGCCGTAATCCGGCCGAATCAGGGCAGCTCCTCTCCCTTTTGGGAGCTGCGGATCAGGGATAGAAATGGGATTAAACTAATAAGATAGAATTATATATTGAGGTTTGGCTTTTGATATTGTCGGCCGCTCAAATAAGAGAGTTTAGCTTAATGTCCGGGAAGTCCAGGTTGAAAATTCGGGATATGGCAAATTTATTATGAATTTGGGTCGGAATTTCAAGAAGGGGAATCAACCTGACAGTCGCACTGACGGGATTCACGTTAGCTGATAGTTGCTTTTACCCTCTTTTAAATTCCCCTGTCAACAGGAAAAACTACGAAATCTTCTTATCTTCAAGATCTTCAAGCTTGAAACCGTACTCGCTGAGCAAAGTGCGGATTCTCCCCAGCAGCTCACGCGGGAAAAATGGTTTGGTTATATAGTCAACCGCACCGACCGAAAAACCCTTTTCACGCTCATGCTTGCGGGCAACGGCAGTGAACATTGCCACCGGGATATCGCGTGTCTCCTCTTGCGCCTTGAGGCGTTTGCAGACCTCGAAACCATCCATCCCCTGCATATACAGGTCAAGCAGGATGAGATCAGGCTTAAAGGTTGTCGCCATCGCCAGCCCCTGCTCCCCTCCCGACGCAACTTCAAGCTCAAACGGATCACTCAGCAGAACCTGAACAAAACGCCTGATCGCCGGTTCGTCATCAATCAACAGGATCCGCGGCCGCCGGTCACGCACTGTCCCCTCGTTGTCTTCGAAAACCACCGGCTTGAGATCGATCGGAAAGAGTAGATTGATACAGCTCCCCGGACTGTCAACACCGGCTTCTTCAACAGTTCCTGGACTTTCGGCCCAGACCAACCCGCCATGACCGTGAACAATCCGCTTGACCAGAGCCAGGCCAAGACCGACTCCTTTCCCCTGAAATTTTTTACCGCTGCTATGCTCTTCCAACTTGCCTGCGGCATAGAAGCGGTTGAAAATTCGTGGCAGATCAAGGTTTGAGATCCCGATCCCGCTGTCACAGACCATCACCTGCAGAAAATCGCCCTCCCACCGGAGACGCTCCGCCAGATCCGGATAGAACAGATCAAGTTGTTCCTTCGGCAACTGGCCAGCTGTAATCTGCTGGGCCTTGACTTCGATTCTCCCCCCGTCAGGCGTATACTTGATCGCATTTTCAAGCAGATCGGTAAAAACTCTCCGCACCATCGCAGCGTCACCCAGCAATGGCGGCCAATCGACTTCCGGGGCAAAAATCAGTTGCAGATTGCGCTCTTTCAGCACCCAGTTCAGCTCCAGATGGACTTCCTGCAACAACTGAAAAAAACTGATCTGCTGGCGACGCAAACTGAAACCTTCCGCCTCGATCCGCACGATATCGAGCATATCTTCAACAATATCGGACAAGCGCCGCGCACCCTGCATCGAATAGTCAAGCAGACTGCGTTCATCATCACTCAAACGTTCGGGAAGGCTTTCGTAGAGATATTCAAGAGAGCCGAGCAGAAAAGTCAGCGGAGTGCGCAACTCGTGAGAAGCGATCCCGATGAAATCACTCTTGATTCGGTCAATCTCACGCAAATCGGCATTGACCTTCTCCTGCTCGGCCATCGCCTCTTTCAAGCGAGATTGTGATTCTTCGAGAGCCAGGGCCTTCTCTTCAAGATCGCGATGACTCTCCTGCAGTTCCTCATAAAGTCGCGAGCGCTCCTGATCACGCAACCTCTCACCGGTCAGATCACGCGCCGTCAGCAGAACCCCACCAACGGTATCGCCTTCACGAATCGGGGCCAGCAAGACCGCCAGCACAACGTCTTTACCCGATGGCCAGATGAATCGCATTTCGCATTCACGCGGATCACCACCCAGGGCATGATTGAAAGCCGTCTCCAGTCGCGGCAGATCGGTCAGCGGAAAAACTTTTTCGAGCTTCTTACCGATCAACTGCTCCGGTCGGCAACCCAGAATTCTGCGACAGGAGGAGTTGGCCCGAATAATCTCGCCCCCGACCGAAAGTGAGATAATCGCCTCACTGACAGCCTCAAAGAGGTTCTGAAACCTGGTTTCAATCCGCTCCTGCTCGCGGATACGATCGCGCAGACGCGCACATTCCTCGATCTCTATACGACAGACCTCGGTGCGATCTTCCGGGCAGGGGGAGGTGTTCACTGGATTTTTCACCATTTCTTCACTGCAATCGAATGTAAACCGTGACAACTGACCATCCGCGCAAGTATAGCAGCTTTTCGTTTACAACAAGCCCGCTCAGCGAAAAAGCGACGGACTGAGTGCCGCCACCACCTTATCGAGCCATTCCCTGACCTGTGGTGACTGAGGCGTTTCTTTCGCCTTGTCACTGACCGGCAAAAGGGTTTTCTCCAGACCGGACAGACTGATGAATTTCAATTTAACCGCATCGGTCTTATTGAAATAGGCCTCATCAAAGTCGGGATACTGCAGGCGCAGAATCGTCGCCGCATCTGCACCGTTCATCTCCCACAATACTCGCCCGTCAGCGGCAACCACGCTGGCAGTCGCCATGATGTCATTGTAATCGGTTATCAACGTCTCAAAGGTATTGCGTGACCAGCGCTTTTCATTGTGTACCGCAGCCTGAAAACTGATCAGCAACAAACCATCGACCACGGAATCCCGGCAGAGCTCGGCAAGCAGCTGCGGATCCGGACGATACCCCCTTGGTTGCCCAAGCTCATCAAACTCGGCCTTGACCAACAACTGCTCGGACAACAGACGTGAAGGCTCCCTGATCAGACGGACATCGAAATAACCTTTCCGGTTACGCATCTTCTCGACCACCGACTCACCCTGCCCCGCAGCGGCACGACGCAGCAGGTCCAGGATCGCAGCACCTTCGGGATGCTGAATCGTTGAACGTCCATCAACCAGAACAGGTAACACACCGAGGGTTTTGACCTGCTGCTGATACTCCTCGGGCGGAATCTTGTAAACCCCGCCGCTGCAACCCGTTATCAACACAACCAGAAACAGAACCAGAAACCGCATAACTCCTCCTCATAGTGAACAGAGACCCATTCTCCACCCTGTGAACGCCCGAAGAACCGGCATACGCAACAATAGCAGCTCCAGGGGAAAAACCATCACTGCGAAAGGGATTTCCTTATCTTCCCCGACAAAAATCCCGTTCCAGCAGCGGGGCGCAGCCTTCATCGCTTATCACTCAATCCAGATAACAGGCGATTCTGTGGACGGATCTGCCCGGGATCAAAGTGCTTCAGAGCCCAGAGCAGCTGCTGCGATGCCGGGGCATCAAGCAATTCAGCAGGTGGTGACTGCCCCAGAAACTGTAGCGCCAGACGCATCATTTCGCCGCCATTTCCGGCGTGGACAACTCCCACCTCCCCCTGCCGTTTGCTGATTTTTTCGCCATCATCCCCCATCAATAATGGCAGGTGCTGATATTCCGGCAAGGGTTGGCCAAGACAATTATAAAGGTAGATCTGGCGTGCCGTTGAGCCAAGCAGATCGGCACCACGAACAATCTGGGTAATCCCACTGTCGATGTCATCCACGACTGTCGCCAGCTGGTAGGCAAAAAAACCATCGGCACGAAAGAGGACGAAATCGCCAATCTCGGACTGCAGGTTCTGCTTCTGCTCCGCGTAAAATCGATCACGGAAACTGATCGGACGGGCATGGGTTCGCAAGCGCCAGGCCAGTTGCTGACGGTTGCCAACCGGCCCGTTCCGGCAACTGCCGGGATAGACCGGACCTTCCTCTCCAGCATGCGGAGCACTGGCCAGAATCTCTTTACGGGAACAGCTGCAGGGGTAGACCAGACCCTGTTCCCTGAGGTGCTGCAAGACCTCGGCATAACGTTCATCACGACAACTTTGCCAGATCGGTTCGGCATCCCATTCGAAACCGAGCGTTTCGAGCAGCTGCATAATTTCTGCGGCAGCCCCTTCGACAACCCGTGGACGATCAAGATCGTCGATCCGCAACAACCAGCGCAAACCGGCCTGACGCGCCAGCAAATAACTGCCGAGTGCCGCGATCAGGGACCCCAGGTGCAAGGGACCGGTCGGACTCGGAGCAAATCGACCGGCTGAAGCCTGCGAAAAAGAAAACATCCGTCTGAACCACCTGGAGTCATGACCCTGACCGACAAATCGCTGTCGGCCGGGTCGGGGAAAAGATCTGGTGAAATAATGCCGTCGTCAGAACGGAACTGTCAAGAAACATGCCTGGACAGGTCAATACATGATGTCTGGATAAGCAATTGACAGCGAACGACAAAGCGGTGTATTGATTACTCTGAAAGTCAGCAATCTTCGAGCCGCAGACTGGACAGCCAAATCGCAAAGGAGCGTCCTTTGGTTATTACCCGAGCGACAGAGTACGCCATCCGTACCGTTATTTTTCTTGCCAAGCAGCCACCTGATGAAATCGTCCTCAAGAAGGACATCTGCCGCACCCAGGAGGTCACTCCGGCGTTTTTGACCAAGATCCTCCAACCTTTGATCAAGGCCGGGATCGTCAGCTCACAACGCGGTGTCGGGGGGGGCTTTCTGCTCGCACGTGACCCGCAGGAGATCACGATGCTGGACCTGCTTGAAGCCGAAGAAGGAAAGCTCAAGTTGAATCATTGTCTGATTGATGAAAGCAGCTGTCTGCGCGATGCCTATTGTGCCGCCCATCAGGTCTGGACTGAAGCCCAGACCGAAATGGTCAGGGTTCTCAAAAAACACAGCATTGCCGATCTGGCAGCCCGGGATAAAAACTAGAAGGCAATTCAATCAGCAGCATAGCCACGAAGAAAACGCCCGCCTTCAACTGAAGACGGGCGTTTTGCGTTACACAAAAAACACCCTGGAGACCAGGAGGGAAGGTCTTCCAGGGCGAGCCAGAGAGCTGCCACCGCCCTCTGTAAAAAGTCTGTTTGTGTGTCTGCTTCCAGTCTATCCCTGAAATCGACACTGTCAAACAGACCCTGCCTTTTTACCCCGAACCCGCAGGAGACTGCGAATCCGGGGCAGAGAAATCTATTCAGCCGACCCGTTCTTCAGGATAGGCATGCACCTTATGGATACTGAGGTCCGGCCCCATGAATTCCGCCTCTTCTTCCATGCGAAAACCGAAGAATTTGTCGATCAGGAAGTAGACCACAAACCCGGTCACCAGAGCATAGACAACCGCCAGCAAGCTACCACTGAGCTGCGCAAAGAAACTGACCCCCCCAAGCCCGCCCAGTGCCTTGGCGCCGAAGATCCCGGTTGATATTCCGCCCCAGGTTCCAATCACACCATGCAACGGCCAGACCCCGAGCACATCATCAATCTTCAGTTTTTCCTGCTCGAAAGTAAATCCGTAAACAAAAATCAGCGAGCCGATTCCACCGATAAAGAACGCACCGATCGGATGCACCAGATCAGAGCCGGCACAGATCGCGATCAGACCTGCCAGGGCACCGTTATGGACAAAACCCGGGTCATTGCGACTGGCAATTAGAGCAAAAAGGACTCCACCGACCATCGCCGCCAGAGAGTTCACTGCAACCAGACCGGAGATGCCGCTGACACTCTGGGCGCTCATCACGTTAAAGCCGAACCAGCCGACCATCAGAATCCAGCTTCCCAGAGCCAGAAAGGGGATATTACTGACCGGGATCGCCTGACTTCTGCCGCGCACAAAACGACCCATCCGTGGGCCGAGGATCAACACTGCCGGCAAGGCCAGCCAGCCCCCGATTGAATGAACTACCACACTGCCGGCGAAATCGTGAAACTGGGCTCCGAAAGTGTTTTCAAAGAAACCTTGCAGGCCTGCACTGTTGCGGCCCCAGATAAACGACTCGAAAAGCGGATAGGAAAGACCGGCAAAAATCGCCCCGGCAATCACCTGCGGCCAGAACTTGGCGCGCTCGGCAATCCCGCCGGAAATAATTGCCGGAATGCAGGCGGCGAGACAGAGGAGAAAGAAGAAACGTACCAGCTCATAACCCTGATTATCGCCCAGCAGACTGGAGGCCGGCATCAGAAAGCTGACCCCGTAGGCAATCGGATAGCCGATCAGGAAATAGACCACGGTCGAAACCTACCAGTCGGTCAGAATTTTTGAAAATGCGTTGATCTGACTTTTCTTGCGCACTGAGCCGACCTCAAGAAAAGCGAAGCCAGCGTGCATGGCAAAAACCATTACGGCACCAAGCAACAGAAAAAGTACATCGCCCCCTTTTTGCAGGGCAGCAATCGAAGCTTCCATCGACAGGACCTCCTCGTCCGTTATGCAAAGCGAAAACGCCAGTGTCTTCGAGTGGTCGCCCCTTACTTCAATTGTTGTGCCTAACGCAATTTCGCGCTTTTACAGGTTATTCAGCCGTACAAATCTCCTTTTCTGTCTATTTTCTAGCCAACCATGCCTTAAAAACAGGCAGAAAATCTTTTCTACACTATTGTACCGTGCTTTAATGGCAACGATGTAAGTTTATTTTTGACAAAAAGAGTTTGATAAGCTAGTTTTCAAGGCATCATTTAGCTGCAGACATAACCAATCAGAGCTAAGGAGTCAGCCATGGCGCAGATATTTAATGACAACTCACTGGCGATCGGGCGCACCCCGCTGGTTCGCCTCAATCGTCTCGCCCCCAAAGGGGGAGCAACCATCCTGGCCAAGGTCGAAGGACGCAATCCGGCCTACAGTGTCAAGTGCCGCATCGGGGCCGCCATGATCTGGGATGCCGAAGAAAAAGGCCTGCTGCGCCCTGGCAGAGAAATTGTCGAACCGACCAGCGGCAATACCGGTATTGCCTTGGCTTTTGTTGCTGCCGCACGTGGAATTCCAATCACCCTGACCATGCCTGAGACCATGAGTCTCGAACGTCGCAAAGTGTTGAAAGCCTTCGGGGCCAAACTGCTTCTGACCCCCGGCGCCAAGGGGATGGGCGGCGCAATTGCAGCGGCTGAAGAACTGGCAGATAGCGATCCTGATCGCTATCTGCTGATGCATCAATTCAAAAACCCGGCTAATCCTGCGATCCATGAACGGACTACCGGTCCCGAAATCTGGGACGATACCGAAGGAAATATAGACATTCTGGTCAGCGGCGTCGGCACCGGCGGCACGATCACCGGCATTTCGCGCTATATCAAAAACACCAAAGGCAAGGCAATCACCTCGGTCGCAGTCGAACCGACCGACAGCCCGGTCATCAGTCAACACCTGGCGGGACAGGAACTGGTTCCCGGCCCACATAAAATCCAGGGGATCGGTGCCGGATTCATCCCGGACACCCTCGACCTTTCGGTCGTTGACCAGGTCGAGCTGATCAGCAACGAAGAATCGATTGAAATGGCACGGCGACTGGCGGTCGAAGAAGGACTGCTTTCGGGAATCAGCTGTGGCGCTGCCGTTGCAGTCGCGGTTCGCCTGGCGCGTCTGCCGGAAAATAACGGCAAGACCATCGTCGCAATTTTGCCCGACTCTGGTGAGCGCTACCTGTCGAGTATACTTTTTGAGGAAAGCTGAACCAGGCAACACATAAAATAGAACACCTGCTTTTCATCAAGAGTGGCTGAGGGACAGGCCCGCTGACGCCACAGCAACCGACAACCGACTTAAACCGGTGTCAGGTGCTAATTCCTGCTCTGCTCTATATCAGAGGAAGATGAAAAGGATCCGGAATTCATGCAACACCCCGGCCCCTTTTCTTGATGAAGAGGGGCCTTTTTTATCTGTATTCGTGAGGGGTGAGGCGTAAGACGTGAGGAGCAAAAGCATGAATGACACCAAGCAGACCAGTCTCGAAACCCGCCTGGTACAGGCCGGGATCGGAAGCGACAAGCGGACCGGTGCAATCAGCCTGCCGATTCACCCGAGCGCAACCTATCGTCATCCGGCAGTCGGTGAGTCAACTGGTTACGATTACACCCGCTCGAATAATCCGACCCGTGAAGTCCTCGAAACACTGTTGGCGGATATGGAGGGCGGAGCCCGCGGGCTGGCTTTTGCCTCGGGAATGGCGGCACTGACAACCCTGTTCCTGCATTTTTCTCGCGGTGACCATCTGATCCTCTCTGAAGACCTCTACGGTGGCACCTATCGGGTCCTTGATCAGATTTTCTCCCGCTTCGACCTTGCAACCAGCTACGTCGATACCAGTAATCTGAACGCTATCGGTGCTGCGATTACCCCGCAAACCAGAGCGATTCTGGTCGAAACCCCGGGCAACCCCCTGCTTGGAATTGCCGATATCCGGGCCATTGCCGGACTCTGCCGCAAGCACCAGCTGCTCTTCATCGTTGACAACACCTTTCTGACACCCCTCTTGCAACGGCCGCTTGAACTGGGCGCTGATATTGTCATCCATTCAGCAACCAAATATCTGGGGGGGCATAACGATCTCTGCGCCGGAGTGCTGGTCACCCGCGACGAAAAGCTGGGGGAAGAACTCTATTTCCTGCAGAACTCAACCGGCCCGATCCTGCCACCACAGGACTGTTGGTTGCTGGTCCGCAGCCTCAAAACCCTCGCCCTGCGACTTGAACGCCAGTGTCGCAATGCGCAGATTATCGCGACATGGCTGCAACAGCAGCCGCAGGTCGAAACGATCTACTTTCCCGGGCTGCCCGAACATCCCGGTCATCAGTTGATTCAGCAACAGGCCAGCGGTTTTGGTGCCATGCTCTCTTTTCGCCTCGATTCACCACAACGTGCCCGACAGGTGCTTGAACGGATAAAATTGATCAGTTTTGCCGAAAGCCTCGGTGGCGTGGAAAGCTTGCTGACCCTGCCCGCAGTTCAGACCCACGGAGATATCCCGGAGGAGGAGCGACAACGCCTGGGGATCTGCGAAGCCCTGTTGCGTTTATCGGTCGGTTGCGAGGATGTCGATGATCTGCTCGCCGACCTGCAACAGGCCCTGGGCAACTGAATTGGCCCTTGTTGAAATCACAGCTTGCCGGATGCTTATTATTTCCTTATAATTTTCCCTGATATAATTTGTGCGCCGGGAGTCTCTCAACATAGAAGCCCGGCGGGGCAGGCTTTTCTGTTATAGTCCGCCAGACAACCTGCAATTAGCCGCTCTGGGGAAATCGATGCTACGCTCTTTAAGCCTGCGCTGGAAAATTCTGATTGCCCTGCTCGGCCTGTCGTTGCTGCCGCTGCTTCTGGTCAGTCTGCTTTTTACCCGGATGACAGACAGCCGCTTCAACGATGAGCTGCTCGAAAAAGCCGACCGCACCGGAAGCTTCGTCCTGCAGACCAGTGGCGCAATGCAACGCGAACTCAGCGCATTCCTCAAACCCCTGCAGGAGAGCGGGGAACTGATCAATGCCGTCTACTTCTGCCAACTGACCGGTGAATCCACCAAACTGAAACCACTGTTGCAGAAAATCGCCCTGCACTACGATCTCGACCGCATTGAGCTGCTGAATCAAAATGGCGTCCTTTTCACCCTGGCGCGCGACAGTGAAACCCTGGAACAGGAATCCCTGACCGAGGAAGAAAAGGAAAGGCTCACCGCCGACCTGGGAGCCGTGGCGGACAATCGCATGCAGCTGATTCGCGGCGACCTGACTCTGGCCGCTGGCATTCCGATCAAACTGCAGGGGCAGGTTATTGCCCGCCTGAACGGATTTCGAATCTTCAGTGATCGTACCGCCCTGCAACTCCGCACCCTGATCGGAACCGAGCTGGCGTTTCATAACGGCCTCGAGGTGGTCGCCACATCAAATCCCGAACTTGCAAAGCTGGACTTGCGCAATATTCTCAAACGCGACCTGCAGCAGGTGGTCTTCAACAAGACTCCCTACTCCCTGTTTTCCTTCTCGCTGCAGAATGATCAGGGCGGGTTTTTTCTTGCGATTAATCGAACAACCGCTAAAAATGCCCGTGCAGAAATGCAGCAAACCCTGCTGGTGGCACTGGTTTGTGTGCTGCTGCTTGCCGCACTCGTCGCCATAGCGGTTTCTCGCGGCGTCACGACCCCATTACAACAGGTTGTCGGCAACCTGCAACAGATTGCCGAGGGCGCCGGTGACCTGACGCACACCCTGCCGGTCAACTCAAAGGATGAAGTCGGGGCTCTGGCTAACAGCTTCAACCGCCTGATGGCACGACTGCGTGAAATGATTTCACGCAGTCGCAAGACCGCTGACAGCGTCTGGGATGCCACCCGCCAGATTGGCGGCAGAGCAACGGAACTGAGCGGTGAAGCCCGGGAACAATCGCTGGCGCTGGAAAAGGGCCATGAAGAGATCAAGGGGATCGGAGAGCAGGCCGAAAATATTGCCGACAACGTTTCATCACTGGTTGCCTCGGTGCAACAGAGTGCCGCCGCAACCCAGGAATTCGGCTCAACAACGGTCGGTATCACCGAACAAATGGAAAACCTCTTCTCGATCACCAACGAAATCTCCAGTTCGATCCATCAACTTTCCTCCTCGAACCAGCAGATCGAAGGAAATGTCAGCGAGCTTTCGCTCAGTGCACGGGAAACAGCGGAATCGATCAGCCAGATGGATGAAGCAACGCGCTCAATTGAGGAGGGCGCAAACCAGACACGTCAGCTGGTAGAACAGGCGGCTGAACAGGCCCTGGCCGGAAAATCAGCCGTGATGGATACTATTCGCGGCATCAGCGGCCTGCAACAAACCATTGAACAGGCGCATCAATCGATGCGTGAACTCGGTACCCGCTCGGACGCCATCGGCAATATCGTCAATGTGATTGCCGAAATTGCCGATCAGACCAACCTTCTGGCTTTGAATGCGGCGATCATTGCCGCCCAGGCGGGTGAACATGGCAAGGGGTTTGCTGTCGTCGCCGATGAAATCCGCAACCTTGCCGAACGGACCTCAATTTCAACCGACGAGATTGCCGACATTATTGAAAATCTGCAGGATGTGACTCGTCTTGCAGTAACCACAATTGAAGCGGGGAACATCAAGGCCGAACAAGAGGTGGCGCGCAGCCAATCTGCCGGTGAGGCCCTTGAAAAATTACACAGCAGTTCCATTGCCTCGAAAGAACAAGTCGAGCAGATTGCCACCCTGACTCACCAGCAAACGGAAGAAAGCCGAATCATCACCCAGGCTGTTCTCAGCATCACCGACACCCTGCAGCAGGTTGCATCATCAATCGGCCAGCAAACCTTAAGTACCCGGCACCTTGCACAGGCCGCGGAACAAATGACCGGCATTGCAGCACGTGTCAAGGTCAGTACCGGCGAACAGAAACGTGGCAGTCAGCAGATTGCCATGGCGATGGAAATGATCCAGCAGACAATCGAAAAAATCAACAACGCCACCCAGCAGCAGAGTCTCCGCAGTCGAGAGGTTATCGAAGTTGTCGGCACTGCCGCTGAAATTGCCGAGAACAATGCCGAACGCGCAGACCAGTTCATCAAGATTGTCAACACGCTCGCCGCCGAGGCAAAAAATCTGCGCAAAGACGTCGGTTCCTTCAAGGTTTGAAGCGTCGCAAAGAGGGTCTATTGCCTGCAGAACCAACTGACGGCCTGCGGCTTCAGGTAACAATTGACAGTCGCAGCCTCGCTGGGCTAGAGTTCAGAATCTATCGGGCGTGTTAACATGCCCGCGTCTTTATCGTGAGTGGTGGAGGGAAAGGCCCTTTGAAGCCACGGCAACCGCCCGCAGCAACATAGCGGGGTCCGGTGCCAAATCCTTCTCTGCTTGAGGCGGAGGAAGATAAGGACGGTGCCTGTTCAAGGGAAGATACACTCTCTCAAAGGCCCGTTTCCTTATCGGAAACGGGCCTTTTTTACTGCCGCACCTTGTTGATGACAGGACAGGCAAACTTGAACGATTCGATCGGCATTGTAAAAACAGAACAGGCTCATTTCGACACCGAACTGCGCCTCGAAAGCGGCCGTCGCCTCGGTCCGTTGACGATTGCCTACGAGTGTTATGGCAAACTCAACGTTGACCGTTCCAACGCCATTCTTGTGGCCCATGCCTGGACCGGTGATGCCCATGCCGCCGGACGGCACCACGAAGATGATCGTCGGCCGGGCTGGTGGGACAACATGATCGGTCCGGGCAAGGTGTTTGATACCAGGCGTTACTTTGTCATCAGCAGCAACGTCATCGGCTCCTGCAAGGGCTCAACCGGCCCGACCAGCCTCAATCCGGCAACCGGCCGCGCCTACCGACTCAACTTTCCGGTGGTTATGGTGCGTGACATGGTCCGCGCGCAGAAATTACTGATCGACCATCTGCAGATTGATAAACTGCTCGCGGTAGTCGGCGGCTCGATGGGGGCCATGCAGGCTCTGGAGTGGGGGATTCATTTTCCGGACCATGTCCGTGCTATTGTCCCGATCGCCGGGACCGGCCGCACCTCACCGATGTCCATCGCTCTCAATGCGCTGGCCCGACAGGCAATCTACAATGATCCCCTGTGGAAGAAGGGCAACTATCGCCCCGAGCATCCCCCCGCCGACGGCTTTGCCCTGGCACGGGCCGTCGGCCATATCAGCTTCCTCTCGGACACCTCGATGCACCTGAAGTTTGCGCGGCGCTTCTCACGCATGGACGGAATGTTTGATTTTTTCGGTCGTTTTGAAGTGGAACGCTACCTCGACTACAACGGCAGCTCTTTTGTTGACCGTTTTGATACCAACAGCTTTCTCTACCTGGCCAAGGCCCTCGACCTCTACGACGTTGCCTGGCGCTTTGATTCTCTGGAAGAAGCCTTGTCGCAACTGGTCTGTCCATCACTCTGGTTCGCATTCAGCAGTGACTGGCTCTATCCTCCGTCACAAACAGAAGAGGTCGTCGAGGAACTGCAACGGCAAAAAAAACCGGTCGATTACCAGCTGATAGAATCGGACTACGGTCACGACAGTTTTCTGGTCGAACCGGAAAAATTCATTCCCCACTTGAAGAGGTTTCTCGATCAGCTGTAAAACGGGAATTTCAATCTTCGCTGATCTGATTTCCGAACAGGTCCAGCTGGGTAAATTTCAATTCTTCCGACGTGAAGGGACGGGGCAAAAAACGTGGGCAGTCGACCAGCAGAACGGATTCGTCCTGACGGCAAGTCCGTATGCACTTGCGACAGAGCTTGTTTACCGCTGCGTCTGTTGTTTTTTTGTCGGCCATTTTCCACCTGCGATAGAGTTTCTCCCTGAATCAGCAGTCTAGACATCTGCCAATTCGATTGCAACCCTGCACATGACCGTGACCGCGATTCATTCCTTGCTGATTCGCGACAGCTTTGCTAAAAGGAACTGTTAACCTACTTCGTCTTCGGAGCTCACCCTGATGGGTTTTCCCGCCAGCTTTAAAAATTTACGCAGCAGTTTTTCAGAATCGGGCTTCCGTTTGCTGCTGCTGGCAGTTCTGGTCGGTATCGTTGCCGGCAGTGGAGCCCTCTTCTTTTATTACGCCACCAATGCTGTCGACCACCTGATGCTCGGCAAAATCGGCAATTATCACCCACCGCAAGAGGGAATTGCCGCCACCGCAAACTCCCCGTTTATAGACAGTTTACAGCTTGATTTTCGCTGGTTTCTGTTTCTGCTGCCGGTGATCGGTGGGTTGATCTCCGGTTGGCTGGTCTATACTTTCGCTCCCGAAGCTGAAGGACACGGCACCGACGGCGCTCTCGAAGCCTTTCATCGCAAAGGCGGACTGATCCGCAGCCGGGTACCGTTGGTCAAGACCATCGCCTCAATTGCCACGATCGGCACCGGCGGTTCGGCGGGCCGTGAGGGCCCGATTGCGCAGATCGGTGCCGGATTTGGCTCTTTCATCGCCACCAAGTTGGGGCTGTCGACCAAGGACCGGAGAATTCTGCTGTTGGCGGGGATGGCGGGTGGTATCGGTGCAACCTTCCGCAGTCCCTTGGGTGGCGCTTTGTTTGCGGTTGAAGTTCTCTACCGTGATCCCGAATTCGAGCATGAAGGCCTGATTCCCTGCATCATTTCATCGATCGTCGCGTTCAGCCTGTTCGGGGCGGTCACCGGCTGGGAACCTCTGCTTGCCACCCCCCATTTTCGCTTCGACCATCCCCGCGAGCTGATCCTGTTCGGGCTACTGGGCCTGGCCTGTGCCCTCCTGGGAAAGGTCTACGTCAAGGTTTTCTACGGCATGCGCGACCTGTTTCAGCGTCTGCCACTGCCCAATTGGCAGAAACCGGCCGTCGGTGGGCTCTGTCTCGGCATCCTGGCAATGTTCGTGCCCCAGGTCCTCGGTTCAGGTTACGGCTGCGTCCAGTCAGCGCTTTACGGCAATATGGCCCTCTGGATCATGCTGGTGATTGCACTGGCTAAAATTCTGGCCACCAGCCTGACAATTTCCTCCGGTGGTTCCGGCGGGGTTTTCGCTCCCTCACTGGTGATCGGCGCTATGCTCGGTGGCGCCTTCGGTGCCTCGGCCGAGATCCTCTTTCCACTTTTGACTCAGGATCCACGGGCCTATGTCCTGATCGGCATGGCCGGATTCTTCGCCGGGGTCGCCAACGCGCCGATTGCAACCCTGATCATGGTCAGTGAATTGACCGGCAACTACGGGCTGCTGGCCCCCCTGATGCTGGTTTGCGTGGTCGCCATGCTGACGATGCGCAAGAATAGTATCTACGAAAAACAGGTTGCTGGTCGTTTCGATTCTCCAGCCCATCTCGGTGACTTTGTCATTGATGTTCTCGAAGGGATTACGGTTAGAGATCTGGCCGATAAGGGTCGACCGCCGGTCTGCATCCCCTCCGGCATGACCCTGCCGGACATTCTGCACCAGATTGCCACCGCCAAGGGAGCCTACTATCCGGTGGTCAACGAAGCAGGGCTGATGACCGGGATTTTCTCGGTCAACGATATCCGCCGCATTCTCAACGAAGACATTCCGCCCGGCCTGGTTATTGCCGAGGACATCGCGACCCATGAAGTCATGACGGCAACCCCGGACGAGCACCTGCCACAGATCATGAAACGGCTGACCCTGCGCAATCTTGAAGAAATTCCGGTCGTCGACCCCGATGAACCACAAAAGGTTCTGTATATGCTTTCACGCCGCAGCCTGCTGGCGCATTATGCCGAGCAGGTTGAAAAAACCCGTGAAGGAATGACCGGCTAGTGTCCCGTTTGGTTAGTTGTGTCAATTAATTCTGAGTCATTTTGACTGCGGACAAGGCGCACCGACGCAGGTCTAGCCTGAGTTAAACCGAGGAGGAGGAACGCAGACCGCAGCCAAAAGGGCCGGAATTGGAAGGCAGAACTAACCGCACGGGACACGAGGGGGCTGTCGGACTATCCATGATCCACAAGCGTCGAAGTTATTGAGTCTTTCTCTTGGGGTGGGGTTCAAAGAGGAATACGTGCTTCGCAGGGAATTCCCACCTGGCACAAGCCGCAAGGGGTTGCCTCGGTGCCGAAACGCTGTTGGGCATAAGGCGCTGTAACCTGCTTGATATAATCAAAGCAACTGTCCTTATCGTGTCCTCGCGTACTGATCGCATCCACCGGACATCGCTGCATACACACACCACAGCTCCCATTGGCATACCACAAGCACCAGGCATGATGATCTTTATAGGGGTGCGGGGTTGCCGGCAGATCGATTCTGGCGATGACTGAACCGCAGCGGACTGCCTTGCCACGTGGGGTGATCAGCCCATCGCTCAGGCCGAAGGTTCCAAGCCCGGCGGCGTGGGCAGTATGCCGTTCGGACCAGTTGGAAGCGAGGCCGAAGTTTTCTGAACGCTGGAATCCGAATTCAGGCAACCGCTCGGGGGCAACAGCAGGGTAACCGGCTCCGGTCAGTTCTGCGGCAAGATGCAAGCGCAAGGCACAGTTGAACCGTTCACCCAGATCCCGCGACCGTGCCCAGCGTTCGGCGGGCAAGCGGTCACACTGTGCCTGATCGGCACGGGTTGCCGCAGTCTGAGGCAACACCCAGCTGATAATGCTGAGTTGTTCTGCGTCAACCGGATTATCGGCAAAAGCCAGAGTAAAGGCCTGTTGCGGAGTCCAGTAAAAGGGTGCCAGATCGACGGCATAACGGGCAAACAGCGGGTGGGTGGCAGGAACAAAACCGACCAGCGGTCGCTCCCAAGCTTTTTCATCACTGCCATCAACCAGAATATTCTCGGGGCTTTGCTCCCAGAAGGATTCGATCAGTTGCACGACCCAGGCGGCTGAACCGATTTCCGACGTTGCTGACGTTTCCATGCAAGAACCCTTTCAAGTAGCACGTGTTATCCAACAAAAAAACGCGAAAGGCGGCCCCCCTGCATAATAGCCGACTATCTGACCAATTTTACAATTCCAAACAAGGCACAAACAGCGGAACCCGCGTAAAACATCAGCACCCGGTCGGTCGGGCCGCCGGTCAGGGCGGTGGAAATTTTTGAAGCGAGTGCTTGCGAGCTATTATAGCCATACCAGGCAAGTCCGGCCGCGATTGCCAGCAATATAATCCCTGTCAGTTTTTTACTCATCCCTCTTCCTCCAAGTGTTCAACAGTATCACGCAGCCGTTTGAAAATTTCCCGGTAGGCACGCTTGTCGGCACTGTTATGAACCGATCTTGCCAGCCGCGAGATCCCGCCACGATCGACAGCGGGCCACTGAGCGATCATCTCGTCGAAGGCTTGCTGAAAGGTCTTCACATCGCACAAGCGGTCACGCAGATCCTCCAGCTTATGAAACTGGCGCTTTTCGCTGTACTTGACCTGATCGACATCCTCCAGTGCGGCAAGCAGCGCCATGACCTGTTCTTCACGCTTTCGCAAGGCACCGGCAAGATGCTTGACCTGACGCTTATGTGAACTACGCCCGCCGGTACTGCGCGCCTCTTCAACCTCGGCAGCCAGTTCATCATCCAGTTCAAGTTTCCTGAACTGCTGCTGCGGGAGTTCAACCAACCGGTTGGCAAGTTTTTCAATCTCCTTGGCCAGCTGTTTTTTTTTCGTTCTGCTCAGGGGCAGATTTTCTGCGGATTCAGCTTCGGTCATCCAACTCCTCCGTAAATATCGGGCACAACCTGACGGGCTGACAGGAACTGTCGGCAAAGATAGCACAACGCTCCAGCTGATTGACTGCTATAATTAGGCAAAATCGGGGAGAAATCAATATTGAGCGAGGAGAATCACGAGATGCAAAGAGCCCTGCTGGTTATCGACATGCTCAATGATTTTGTCCGTCCCGGCGCCCCCCTTGAGGTCGCACAAAATCGCGAGATTCTGCCCGCACTGCAACAAAGACTTCTTAACGCACGCCGTGACGGCACCCCGGTGATCTATGTCAGTGACGCCCACACCGAAGACGACCCGGAATTCAGTCGTATGGGCTGGCCGCCCCATGCGGTACGCGGGACCGAAGGCGCCAGAATCATCAGCGAACTGGCGCCGGTAGCCGAGGAAATTCAAATCGGCAAAACCACCTACTCGGGGTTTAACGGCACCAGGCTCGAAGAAGCCCTGAAAAAACTCGGCATCGAGGAACTTGTCCTGACCGGCTGTGTCAGCAATATCTGTATCCTTTACACCGCCGCCGACGCGGTGATGAAAGGCTACAGGGTCATTGTTCCCACCGATTGTATCGCCCATCTCGATGCGGCCGAAGGGGAATTTGCCTTCAATCAGATGAAAAATATTCTCGGCGTCCAGGTCGAGCGCCCCGCCTGAGTCAGATTTCAGTCCCGAGGTTCTGCTCTTCAATTGCGGCCAGCAGTCGCTGACGCAACTGCAACAATCCCTGGCTGATCGAAACCTTGTAGCGATGCGGGTTGACCAGACGCAACGAACCTTCCGGCAATCTGACAAGCTGTTCTCGGCAGCGCCTGCTCATAACATCGAGGGGCTCTGCCTCTTCACAATAAATACCGCTAGCAAAAACCAGGTGACGCCGGTCAACCAGCTGTGACCCCGCAGGAATTATCTGGTTGCGCGCCGGATTTCCCGGATCAAAAACTTTGTCCCCACAGTCAATCTGCTCACCCCTGAGGGCAATCAGATCGAACAATGCTCGTCCCTGCCTATCCTGCACCCGGTAAAGTGATTTGCGCCCCGGCAGACTCGCCTTGGCCGGATCACTGGTCGCCTTGAGCGTCGGCCGACCGTTAATCTCAACCAGCTTGTAAACCCCGCCGAGCGCGCCCCCCCCCTCACCGGCACAGGTCGCAAGCCGGGTACCGACCCCATAGATATCCACCCGGCCGCCATCATGACGGATCGCGTCAATCAACTCTTCATCCAGATCGTTCGAGGCCAGAATCTTGACCTGCGGAAAACCGGCGTCATCAAACATCTGTCTGGCTTTGCGGCTGATCCAGGCCAGATCTCCCGAATCGATCCGAACTCCGAGCAGCTCAAAGCCTTTTTCACGCAGTTCCTGCGCGACTTTGATCGCATTCGGCACCCCCGATTTCAAAGTATCGTAAGTGTCGACCAACAGCACACAACTGGCGGGAAAGCACTGAGCATAGGCACGGAAAGCCTCAAGCTCATTGTCAAAAGCCATGATCCAGCTGTGGGCCTGGGTCCCCTTGACCGGCAGCCCGAAAGTACGCCCGGCCAGCAGATTACTGGTGGCGCCAACCCCGCCGACCGCTGCGGCACGGGCAACACTTAAGGCGCCATCGGGGCCCTGGGCGCGCCGCAGACCGAATTCGACCACTGAAGCCTGACCGGCAGCCTGGCAGAGCCGCGCAGCCTTGGTGGCAACCAGCGTCTGGAAATTGATGATATTCAGCAAGGCGGTCTCGACCAGCTGAACCTCTGCCAGTTTGCCCTCGACACTCAGCAGCGGGGTATGGGGGAAGACCGGCGTGCCCTCGGCAGGGGCCAGAACGCGGCCAGTAAATCTAAACCCGCTTAGCCAGGAGAGAAAACTGTCCTCAAACAATTCGAGACTGGCCAGATAGGTGAGATCTTCCGTCTGAAACTGCAGCTGAGACAAATAGTCGAGTGCCGGTTGTAGTCCGGCAAAAACTGCATAACTGCCCCGATATGGTGGTTCACGGAAATAGAGGTCAAAAACTGCCGGCTGCTCGTGCATCTGGCGCGCATGATAGCCGGCCAGCATGGTCAACTGATAAAGATCGGTCAGTAATGCCGAAGTTGTCATCTAATCTCCTTCACGCCTCACGCCTCACGCCTCACGCCTCACGCCTCACGCCTCACGCCTCACGCCTCTGAGTATAACCCTTTCCCTTTGGAGTGAGGACCCTTTCTGTTATGATTGCGCAACTTGGCTCAAGGAGGATTTCAATGGATTACGGCATCGACCGTCCGGCAGCACTTGAACTGCTGCACCAACACCTGACCCAGCCGAACATGATCAAGCACTGCCTGGCCAGTGAGGCGGTGATGCGTGCTCTGG
>JAJRWF010000169.1 GCA_024276905.1 Deltaproteobacteria bacterium | reverse complement strand
TACCCTGATCCGAATCCCAGATCACATCCTGTTCACGAAAAATCTCGTCGAGCAACGCGCCCTTGGTTTTGTCGCTGACGGCGATGCGTTCGCGGGTCTGGCGGTCGAGGCCGCGAAAATTGTATTCCACCTGGCGAAAGTAGGATAAGAGCCGCCGGGCGGTCTCCTCGACCTGAAAGAAGCGCTCTTTGATCCGGGTCGGATCGTAGGGCTCAATCACCCCGCCCCGGATTTTTTCGATCTCGCCCTCAATAACAGCCTTCTGCTGCTCCAGTTCAGCGATCCGTGCCGCCGGGTCCTGCTGGGTCTGACGCACGATCTCGCGCAACAGTTCAAAGACCGTCAGCAGGCGTGACTCGGTGCCGACAAATTGGCGTTCCTCCAGACTCTGCAACCACTCGACCGCCTTCTCGGTGGCCGGTGTCAGGTCGAATTCCGGTTCATCGCTGCGCTCGGTGTAGTATTTGCGCAGAAACGGGGTCTTGCCACCGGCCCAGTCCTCAAGGTACTGACGAGCTGCTTTGGGGAACCTCTCCTCGCCCTGGATGTCGCGCAGGTGAAAGAGGTAATCATTCAGCGCTCCGGTCAGATCGGTCTGGGTTACTGAGCGCCGGTTGGGCTGAATGAAGATCCGAAACATAAAGCTGATAATCAGCGCGGCATTATCGGCCGCCAACAGCCGCAGGGTCGGGTGAGTCTGTCTGAGTTTTTCGAGGTAATCGTAATCCATAGGCCGTAAGCGGTGCGCATATTCCGCAAGGGAGAATCTATTATTAACATGCCGTCCTGCAACCCTTCCTTCAGGGTACAGATTCGAACACTGAAAACCGGCAGGGTTCGCTATCAAATAGTCGCAGATGTCGAACCCGACGAAATCGATCCGCAGGGATTTCGGGGAAGAAACTGTCGCCCTCAACCTCACGCATAAGTTCGGTCAAATAAATCCGGTCGCAACAGGGCAAAAACTGACGGTAGATCTCCGCGCCGCCACAAATAAAGAGTTCAGTCTCTCCGATCACCCTGACAGCACTGACCGCCCGCTCAAGATCACTAAAAACCTGGCAGCCCCGGGCCTCGAAACCCGCCGTCCGACTGAGAACATAACTGCTGCGCCCCGGCAGCGGGCGGCCAATCGACTCGAAGGTCCGCCGTCCCATCAGCAGGCTGTGGCCCATGGTCAACCGTTTAAAGCGTTGCAGGTCACCCGGCAATTGCCAGGGCAATTGGCCTCCTCGACCGATACAGCGATTTTTTGCCATCGCGACAATCAGTGAAATCAGCAACAGCGGATCTCCTCATCCTTGTCTGTCTTATCGACCAGAGTCGGGCGCACAATGTAGCGTTCAAAAAAACGCTGCGGCATGATGCGAATCAGACGAACCAGCAGATAGACTGCCAACAGAGAAAAAATCAACCGGCCCCAGAAAACTCCCGAGACATGGCCGCCGAGAACCATCATCAACAGACTGTCCTCGATCAAACTGTGACAAAGCCCCATCAGCGCAATAGAACAGAAGATATCCTGCCTGCTCAGCCGTCCCGATTGCGTCTCACGGATGATCAGGCCACCCCCGTAGCTCAGACCGAGAGACATGCCGATGATCGTCACCGGTGCCGCCTGACGGCCCATGCCGAGGAGGGCCAGAAGCGGCTCAAGCAGTCGGGTCAGCAGATCAATGAAACCGATCTGCTTCAGCAACCGCAACAATGCCATCAGGGTGAAGATAATCAGAAAAATCGCCAACAGATTACGTATCTCGGCCAGCAGCCAACCACTCCAGGTCGGGTCGACCGCCGGGGGATTCCAGAATGACCGGTTCGGTTGCTGCAAACTGTCACTCAGCCGATAGCCCAGATTCAGCAGACTGCCGAGCAGCAGCGCACCACCGATCCGAATCAGCGCCTGGGTGCGAAAACGGGTGCCCGCTTTCTGCGCGATACGCAGCTCAACCGGCAGACCATGTGCCACCAGCATCATTGTCGTCAGCACTGTCACCTGAGCGACCGTCAGATCAAGCCCTGGTGCCAACGAGGCAAAAACCACCATCCCCGCATAAAGGTTGGTGATCATCGCCGTCGCCCAGACCAGTCCGATCTCTCCCGGCAAACCGACCAGTTCCATCACCGGGCCGAGCAACACACCGATCTGGTCAACCAGGCCCCACTGCTGCAGCAGGCGGGTGGCAATACTGATCGGGATGATAATCCGAAACAGTTCGCCGCAGGTCCGCAGCGTATCGAACAACAGTTCGCGCAGAGCGGCTTTTAATTGAACCACCAGAGAAGGGGTCGTTTCTGCCATTTTCAGACCCGTGACTGCTTGCCGCTCATCTCTTCGATCACCAGTTTGAACAGAGTTGTCCCGTCAACGGCCGCCGGGGGAAACTCGAATTTCCCATCCGCATACTGCGCCATCAGCAGCTGCAGGGCCGCCCGCTTTGCGACAGGATCTTCAATAAATTCAACCTGCCCATAACCAAGGACCGAGCGAAAACGCACCCCCCAGTTGCAAGCCGCTTCCGCCTCAACAATCCCCAGATCGATCACCACCGAAAAACTGGCCTGCGGATTACGCCGCAGAAGTTCAATCTTGTGCCCTTCAGGACCCGAGTGAAAATAGAGCACGCCGTCTCGGTAACCGTAGTTGAGCGGCACCATATACGGGGTCGGCAGATCAGCAATCGCCAGCTGACAGACCTTGCCCTGCCACAGGATCTGCTCAAGAGCGGCTTGTTCGGTAACGGCTTTTTCACGACGACGCATAGCGGATTCCTGTCTTCCAGAGGCTGGAATCAACAGTGAAAAACAGACCGGCCAATCAAAAGGATTGACGGTCAGGATAAAACGTCAGCAGCAGGATTCAGCCCTGCTCAAGCGGGCAGAACATGATCCTTCCCTTGACGTTTTGCCTGATACATCGCCGCATCGGCAAGATGGACCAGGCGGTCAAAGGATGAGATATTTTTGTTTGCAAAAGTTGAAACCCCGGCGCTGATGGTGACATTATCGTCACCCATATTGGTAAATTTGTGTTCACGGATTGCAGTGCGTAAGCGGGCCGCCAGATCGAGAGCCCCTTCAGACGAAGTGTTCGGCAGAACAACGGCAAACTCTTCACCCCCGTAGCGGGCCGGGAGATCACTCTCTCTGGCCAGAGACCTGATGAGCATCCCGATCTGCTTGAGAACCTCATCGCCCTGCGAGTGCCCATAGGTATCATTGATCCGTTTAAAATCATCGATGTCGAAAAAGATCAGCGACAACGGCTGGTCGTAACGCTCGGCACGACTGAATTCTTCTTCCAGGCGAGTGTAGAAATGACGATGATTGTAAAGCGTCGTCAATCCGTCGCGGATCGACATTTCTTCAAAATATTCCTGCGCCGTTTTCATCGAATCAAAAAGCATCGCATTTTCGAGGGCATTGGCAGAGATATTTGCCACCAGCTGACAGACTTTGTAGATCCTCTCGGTGATCCCCCCTTCAAGAGGCGAGGCGGTTCTCAACAGAAAGGAACCGATGACACTCTCTTTTTTGATGACTGGAATGACGACGATGGAATTAAATTCAAGGCCTTCCATATACTTTCTGACCGGAGCCATCAAAGGGTCTTCTTTTATGCTGTTGATGATAACCGGTTGTTTCAACTCCAGAGATTTGCGTATCTCGGGATATTTATACAGCTCAAGTTTTATCTCTTCATTTTCCAACAGGTCATTGCTTGCCTTGACATAAATATCGCCCTTGGTATCGATGCTGACAATCGAACATCTTGCGACATCGATAATGGCTGACATCTTCTCAACTATTATCCTCAGTATGGTCATCGGGTTGCGAATTGCAGAGATATTTTCCGACAGTTCCAACAGCAGCAACAGATCCCTGTGCTCCAGTTCCGCATAATAATCTTTCGTGCGCAGGTGCGCATCCACCCGAGCAATGATCTCCGGCAGGCACATCGGCTTGGTGATGTAATCGTCAGCGCCAGCTTTTAATCCACGAACGATATCTTCTTTCTTTGCCAGTGAGGTAAATAAAACTACCGGGATTTTTCTGGTTGCGGGCTTTTCTTTCAGAATTTTGCACGCTTCAATTCCATCGCTGTCCGGCATCAGGACATCCAGGATGATCAGATCCGGCTGGTGTTCCTCTGCAAGAGCAATCGCCTCTTCACCATTTTCACCCTCAATGACATCGTAACGTTCCTGCAGGGCATCCTTGAGGACATCTCTGAAGAAGAATTCGTCATCGACAATAAGAATTTTTTTCTTCGGATTCATATAAGTATTCCCATGAAATATTCCATGACGAACAACCAGCCACGGGTGGCTTCAGTTTCGACACAACAACCGGTTGTGTCCCCAAGAAGAGCATAAGGCGGCAAAATCGACCGCGCAAGAAAACCACGGATAAAGTGCCAATAGATATAGTTTAATTGGCCGGGCAAGTCAAAAACAGAACCGGCAAT